>DATBCV010000099.1:0-17573 GCA_036270275.1 Chthoniobacterales bacterium
GAGGCAAAGGCAAAACAAACGACATTGAACGGACAAACCTATCC
This sequence comes from Chthoniobacterales bacterium, assembly GCA_036270275.1. GTDB lineage: Bacteria > Verrucomicrobiota > Verrucomicrobiia > Chthoniobacterales > UBA10450 > AV40. The sequence continues at coordinate 45 of DATBCV010000099.1, forward strand.
GCCAACCGCGCCTTCGCGCTCAGATCATCAATCGCCCTGAAATCTCTACCGACGCGGGACTTCCGGGATGAGACAGACCAACAGTGCAATACTTGCCAGAATGTAAGTCCATACGTTCACGGATTTGTGAAACTATTGTGTCCGCTTTCATGCTCTCACGCAATTGTCCGGTTCGGCTGATAAAGTTTCAAAACTCGCTTTATGGAGAACGATTTTTTCATCATACCGGCCGAGCGGCGGCGTAGGTGGTCGCCCAGAGATTTCCTGCAAGCGTTCCCCGCAGTTGTGGAACAGGCGGTCTTGCGCCGATATGGCCTCAAAGGAATATCAATTCTCCGGGGACGGCTTTTCAGAAAAGAAAGGAAAGTCACCCTACGTGAAATTGGAGAACAATTTGGCGTTTCACGTGAATGGATCAGATTTTCCGAACGCCAAATCTTAAGAATGTTTGCCCTGATTTTCTTTTCAGACCATTACGTCACGGCCAAGTTCCGCCTTACACCGGAATTTGTTCTGCCGCTTCGGCAGCTTAAGGCAAGCCTAGATGCAAATAAGCAGGAAAAGTTTACCGTGCGCGACTGGAAGCGTTATTTGAAAAGGACTTGGCGCGTTACGAACCGAGATCTTAACGTCGCGGAAACGCTGGTCTTACAAATTCTCGATTACCGCCCGAGGTTGTCTGAAACGCGACATCTAAGGACGACCTTGAAAGAGAACGGGAAACGGTTGAAGCGTCGGTGTTGAACGAGATTCCGCCTGAACGGTACGCGAACAGCCAGTTCTGCCACACCATTCAGCAGATTTTACAATTTTGTTATTGACGCGGAAAAACTGGGATGCGTAGGATCGGCCCACAAAAAAAGGGTTCCCCATGAAAACAATTCGTGTCTCAGTTTTTGTCGCTCTCTGTTTTGTCGCCGGTCTAGCGGTCGCGTCTGGTCAGGAAATTCTTCTTGGCACAACAGGCGGTCCGTCGCCGGGCGAACTATACTCAATCGATCCAAACACTGGCTCTGCCACCGCTATTGGTGCGCTTGTTGATGCATCTGCGAATACGTACTCAGTTACGGGACTGGCTTTCGATAGCCTTACCGGAATCCTCTACGGCGCAACATCAAGTAACTCACCGTACGGTGCGCAAAGTTTAGTCTCGATTGATCCGCTGACGGGGTTCGTCACGTTTGTCGGATCCTTTACCACCGGTTCAATGGGGGACCTCACGTTTGACTCAACAACCGGCACCCTCTACGGCGCACGCCCGACAAATGGTGATCTTTTTTCCATCGATACAACAACAGGTGTTGCTACCAATGTGGGTAGCTCTGGACTTTCCAACATCAGAGGCGCCGGCTTAGCCGCCAGTAGCGGCGGGGGCATTTTCGGAGCTCCAAAGGGCGCGCCTGGGGATCTTGTTATTTACAACAAGAGCAACGGCTCCGTCACACCTATCGCACCATTCTCCGGAGCTCCTTTTCCTAACGGCAGCATTGGTGCACTGGCGTTCAAAGCCTCCGGCACACTTTACGGACTCAATACAAATCAGAACGACGTGGCGCGACCGGCCGATCTCGTGACGATCAACATTGCGACGGGCGAGATAACCAATGTCGGACAGAGCGTGAATTATTTAGATGCGATTGCTTTTGTAACGGTGCCCGAACCTGCAACCTTGTCGCTGCTGGGTTTGGGCGGACTCGGCTCAATTGGTCTGACAATCCTCCGCTCGCGAAAAAACCGCTAAGCAAAGTTTGTTTGTCGGCGGTGACACACAGCCAAGGCCGCTTTTATTTAGTTCGTCACTGCGCGATTAGGAGACCGCTGCGTTGAGAAAGCGACCACTCTCGGCGGTCGCCTAACAAATGTGTATTCAACGCCGCGCGTTTGATCGACAATAGGGATTCCCTGAGGCCGTTGACGATTCCCCGATCAGCAGGTCGCAATCAGTGCGCAGCTGAATCTTCGAGTTGTTCAATCTATCAGGACCCACAGATCCGCCGGGATTCACCGAGGAGTGGCTTGGCGAGTCAAAACATAACAACTCAACAGAAACAAACTCACCCAAATGAAATTATCTAATATTCTTGCCGCACTCTTTGTGGCAACGGTGCTCGCTGCGGACAATACGGTCTCGGCGGCGATTCTTTATGTGAATCCGGATGGAGCTTGCGGTGGCAATTCGCCCTGCTTCACCACTATTCAAGCTGCGATCAATGCCGCTTCAAATGGCGACACGATCAAAGTGGCCGACGCGACGTATAACGAGTCGGTCAACATCAACAAGAGCCTGACTCTTCAAGGCGCTCAGGCCGGCGTCGATGCCCGAAACCGCAGTGGCGCGGAGTCGGTCATCAATAATGCGTGTAGTCCGGTTCAGATCAACGCCGACAACGCGACTTTGGACGGATTCACTGTTCAAGGTTCAACTCAGGCCGATCCGTGCACTATTGCCGGCATCTGGATGAATCCGGGCGGACTCGGATTGGCGGGCGGCGCTCAGATCCTGAACAACATCGTGCAGAACAACATCTCGGGTATCGAGCTGGACAACTCCGGCGCGCTTCCGGCGAAAGTTCAATACAATTTGATCCGTAGTAACAACAATCCGGGACCTGGAAGTGGCAACGGAATCCAGACGAACTTCGGTGTGGTAAAGGCCACGATCGACAACAACAAATTCATTGGTCAGACAAACTCGTCGATCCTCGTCGTCGCTCCAGCATCGTCGCTGACGATTTCGAACAATACTCTCGACACCGGTATCGCCCTCTTCATTACGACCAACACGTCGATCACGGGCAACTCGAGCATTGGCAATACCGTCTCGGGTACGATCTATCTCGGTGGCGGTGATGCTAGCATTACCGTCTCGAGCAACGTGCTCAACAATGGCGTCGAAGCCGTTGTCGTGGAAGATCCATACGGCGTCGGGGCGAACAGCGCTATTACCGTTTCACCCAACAATTGTATCGCGGGCAATTCGACCAACGGCCTGAGAGTCGCACACCTTGGCTACACGGGCAGTCTCGGCGCGACCAATAACTGGTGGGGCGCTGCGAGCGGACCCAATTACAACGGCACTGGCCCCGGTACCGGCGACAAAATCACCGATCCCGACCATGTCGTGGCGTTTACGCCGTTCCTGACTTCGAAAACCGGAACACCGTGCGCACCGCCACCAGTCGGACCTCCAACCACTGCGGCGCAGTGCAAGAATGGAGGCTGGCAGACCTTCAACACTCCCCGCTCGTTCAAGAACCAGGGTGATTGCATCCAGTACGTTAACACCGGAAAATAACTCATCGCTTTTAGCGACTTAGATCTGATTAAGAAAGCGGCTCGTGTGTAAGCACGGGCCGCTTTTCTTTGCGCTAAGTTCGGCTCACCTTCCCGAACCGAGGTTGGGCCATTCAGGGTGTTGCGACTTATTCGTAGGGGTCAGTCAGGTTTTCCCGCAGAAACGTTTACTGCTCCATAAACGTTGTAATTCTGAGGGGCAACGGTCGAGCAAGTGCAGGGACAAAGAGTCGCTGCCACCCGCGCTCAGGGAAGAAAGGGAATCAGTTTATGAAGGGAATCAGAAGAACGTGCGTCGGCTTGCTTGCCGTCGCATCTGTAATTGGATTTGCGCTCAGCGCACTAACAACAACAACAGCAACAATAACGGCGGCGACGGCGCCAACCGCAACCACACCAAAAACGCCAAGCGGCGCGACGCTTTACGTAAACCCGGATGGAATGTGCGGCGGCAAAACACCGTGTTTCACCACTATTCAGGCTGCAGTGAACGCTGCGAGCCCGGGCGATACCATTCAAGTGGCCGCTGCAACCTATCCGGAGCTCGTTCAAGTCACGAAAACGCTCACGATCAACGGCGCTAATGCCGGCGTAGACCCCCGGGGACCTGCTGTTCGCGGCGCGGAATCGATTGTCGGCACGCCCAATGGCGCGTTCCAGATCGAGGCGGACAAGGTCGTGATTGACGGTTTCACCGTTCAAGGTGTGACCAACACGCCAAACATAGACCCGGCCGCACTCGAAGCAGGCATTTGGACGAATCCAAGTTCTTCCGGAACACAGGGCGGTTTCACAATTCAGAACAACATTATTCAGAACAACATCATCGGCATTTACCTGCAAAACACCGGGACCTTGCCGGCGAAAGTGCAACAGAACCTGATCCAGAACAACAACGCTCCTGGATCATCATCTGGCACGGGAATCTATTCGGACGCCGGTCTCTCGAACGCATTGATCGATAACAACAAGTTCGTCGGCCAGACCAACTCGTCCATCAATCTGATCAATGCGACCGGACCTGGGCTTGCTTCGATCTTGATCTCTGACAACAGGCTGGATGCGGGCATCGGCTTGTTTGGCTCCTCGAATATCACCATCAACAACAACACGAGCATCGGTAACACGATTCCTGGCACGATTTACATCGGTGGTGGCGACTCAAACATAACGATTTTCAACAACGTCCTTGATAACGGTGTGGAAGCTGTGGTGGTCGACAATCTGTACGGCTTGGGCCCCAATAGCGCGGTTACGCTTTCGCCGGACAACTGTATCGCTGGCAACTCGACCAACGGTCTAAGAGTGGCGAGCGGTACCTATACCGGCGGATCACTCAACGCGACACAGAACTGGTGGGGCGCAGCGAGTGGACCGAACTACAACGGTACGGGCCCCGGCACCGGTGACAAAATCACGGATCCGGACCATGTCGTGACTTTCTCGCCGTTCCTGACTTCGGATGCGAACACGCCATGTGCCTCTGCAACAGCGACGCCAACGCCGACGCCGACCGCGACGCCAACTGCAACGGCGACACCGACAGTGACTCCGACTGCAACACCAACGGTCACACCAACGGTCACGCCAACGGTAACGCCGACCGCTACCCCAACGGCAACGCCAACCGTTACGCCGACGGCTACGCCAACTCCAACACCAGTGCACTGCACCGGCCCGACCAACAAGAATCAGTGCAAGAACGGCGGCTGGAAGCACCTGACTCGCGCTGACTGCAGCAAGTTCAAAAATCAGGGCGACTGCATCCAGTACGTTAACACCGGAAAATAACTCATCGCTTTTAGCGATTTAGAACTAATTAAGAAAGCGGTTCGTGCCCAAAGCACGGGCCGCTTTTCTTTTGCGGTCGAATCGGCTAATGACTGCTGAGCTGAATCAATCTCGTGCCAGCAATCGGAATCACCGGCGGAGTTTCCACAGGCAAAAGCACTTTCACGGAGTGCCTTCGCCAACTTCTGCCCGAGGCAAAATTCTTCGACGCTGATGCCGTCGCCCGCCAGCTTGTCGATCTTGAGGAGGTTAAAAGAGAGTTGCTCGACGCGTTCGGGGTTGGAATTTTTTTGCGCAACGGCGACTTGAACCGGGAGGCGCTTCGCGCGATAGTTTTCGCCGACGCGGCCAGGAAAGGCGCGCTCGAGAAAATCCTCCATCCGCGGATTCGTCAGCAATGGAGCGTTGAAGCGGACAAGCACCGCAAATCTCCCGAATTTTTCTTTGCAGATATTCCACTTCTTTATGAAACCGGTGGTGAAACACTATGCGACCGCGTCGTCGTGGTCGCTTGCTCGCCCGATATTCAGCTCGCCAATCTCATGCGCCGAATGCAGCTGGCGCGCGCCGCGGCCGAAGCAATGATCAAGTCTCAAATGTCTCTCGAAGAAAAAATCAAACGCGCCGATCACGTTGTTTGGAACAACGGGGAAAAATCGGTCCTCGCGGAGCAGGCAAAAAGCCTGGTCGAACTTTGGCGTCAGCAAAAATGGACAAGGTAAAAGAAGAAACGAAGCACGATGTCGATCTTGTCCAGGCGGCAAAAGATCCTGCGCCTGAGACAGCCGCCGCTACAGCTCAGAAAGAGTTGAGCATTAACGAGCTCGAGAACCGCGACGATCTCCTCCCGATCGCCGCGGATTTTAATTTGCAGCTGCATCCGGCGCGCACCCGGCATTATCACATTCTTGATCTCACTCGTGCCGCGCTCGGACAGGGCGCGATTGTTACCGCGGAAGGTTTTCTCGATCAGGTCGGCGATTCGTTCGGATTGCTTCGTTATCCCGAGCTGAATTTCTTGCCCGTGCCGGAGGACGTTTACGTTCCGCGCGCGGCAATCGATCTTTATCGACTCCGTCCGGGTCAAAAGATTTCCGGTAAACTTCGCCTCCCGCGCGATCGTGAGAAAGGTCTTGTTCTCGACGATGTGCTCACGATTGAAGGACAACCGGCGGAGCAGTGGAAAGAGCCGACCGATTTCGAAAAGCTTACACCGCAATTTCCGCAAGGCCGGATCATGCTGGAAAATCCGAAGACAGGTTCGATCTGCGCGCGCGGTGTCGATCTTCTCGCGCCGCTCGGTCACGGTCAGCGCGGTTTGATCGTGGCGCCTCCGCGAGTCGGCAAAACAATTTTGCTCAAGGAAATTGCCAAGGCCATCCGCGTAAATCATCCCGAGATTGCGCTGATTCTGCTTCTGGTCGACGAACGTCCGGAAGAAGTGACCGATCTCGAGCGGGAAATCGATTGCCAGATTTATCACTCCAACTTCGATGAGAGCGTGCAGAGGCACGTGCAGGTCGCGGAGCTGGTGCTCGAACGCGCAAAACGCTTGGTCGAAATGAAAAACCACGTGGTGATTCTGCTCGACAGCCTGACGCGGCTTTCGCGCGGGTATAATAATTTGCAGCCGAGCAAAGGCCGCATGATGTCGGGCGGCGTTGAAGCGAAAGCTCTGACAAAACCAAAGAAATTTTTCGGCAGCGCGCGCAACGTCGAAGAGGGCGGAAGCCTCACCATTCTCGCGACCGCGCTCACTGAAACCGGCAGCCGCATGGACCAATTAATTTTCGAGGAATTCAAAGGTACCGGCAACATGGAGATTCATCTCGACCGCGCTCTCCAGGAGAAACGGCTTTATCCCGCGATTCATCCGCTTCTTTCCGCCACGCGCCGCGAGGAGTTGCTCTATCACCCCGAAGAGTGGGAGCGCGTTCAGCAATTGCGCAAGACAATGGCCGCGCTCCCGCCCATCGAAGCGATGGAAAAGTTGATCGACAACTTGAACGCGACCAAAACGAACGCCGAGTTATTGCTGAGCGGATTGAAGTGATGGCGAATTGTGTAGTGGCGGCTGTCCTCAGCCGCATGAGTGACGGTGGGATCGCGCGTGAGGACACCCGCCTCTACAGCGTAACGCTCCCGTGATCACGACCGCGTCGCAGCTGCGCGAGCTGCTTCCTCAATTTCAATCGGTCGACCGCGTCGCGATCGATACCGAAGCCGACAGTCTCCATTGCTACCGCGAAAAACTTTGCCTGCTTCAAATCACCATTCCGGGCGGCGATTTCATTGTCGATCCGCTCGCGAATGTCGATCTTGCGCCGTTGCGCGAAGCGCTGGACGCGAAAGAGCTCGTGCTTCATGGCGCCGATTATGATCTGCGATTGCTCCGGCGAAACATGGAGTTCGTCCCGACAAGAATCTTCGACACGGTGATTGCCGCGCGCATGATTGGCATTCGGGAGTTCAGCTACGCGGCATTGGTGAAGCGTTATTTCGATGTCGCGCTCGTCAAAGGATCGCAAAAGGCAAATTGGGCGCAGCGTCCGCTTTCCACAAAAATGGCGGAATACGCGATGAACGACACGCGCTATTTGTTGAGGCTGGCCGAACATTTGGAGAAGGAATTGGAATCGCAAGGGCGCATGGATTGGTTCCGGCAATCCTGCACTCGCGCGCTCGAGCTGGCGGCGATCGATCGCGAGCGGGATGTCGATGCAGCGTGGCGGATTTCCGGCGCCGGCGCGTTGCGCGGTCTCCCGGCCGCGGTTCTGCGCGAGCTTTGGCACTGGCGCGAACGCGAAGCGGAGGGGGCCGACCGTCCACCATTTCACATTTTGCAAAACCGCGAGCTGATTCTTTCAGCCGAGCAGTTCGCCCACGGCGAAACCGCCGACTACAAACATTTTTCCGAGCGCCGCCGCCGCGCATTTCATGAAGCCGCGAAACGCGCGTTGCAATTGCCTGAACAAGATTGGCCGGTCCGTCCAAAGCGTTCCGGCACGCGCCCAAGCCTCGAAGTAATCAAGCGAAGCGAAAAACTTCGGCAAAGTCGCGATCACGCCGCGAAGGAACTTCACATCGAAGCATCGTTCATCGCCCCTCGCGCGACATTGGACGCCATCGCCGCCGAGTCATCCCGCGCCGACGCGCTTCTCGTTCCCTGGCAACGAGAACTACTCGAAAGTTGACGGATATTTTACCGGCTCGGGATTTCCACGGCACCAGCCGGTAGGGGTGTCGGTGTCTTGTCTAGTCTAAAGAAAACGGGGATTTCCAATTCTTTCCAACGATTTGGTTTCCAGCGCCAGTCACGCAACGCAACTATAGCCGCGTTATCGAGTGCTGGATACCCGGTAGACTTCGCGACTGTGATCATTTTCACTGTGCCGGACTTCAAATCTAGTATTACACGGAAATAGCCGTTGCCGGTATGACGCTGAATCCGCTCATCATAAGGATACGAGGGAGCGACCATTTTAATGCAATCACGACCGGCGCCGGAAACCTGGTCCGGTGGGTGAGGCGCGGTATGTCGAATGCCCTTTGCATCAATTTCATAACCACCTTGTATGTGCGGATCGATGTATGCACCACCGGTTTGTGCGCTCGTCGTTACGAAGGTGCAGAGAAGAGAAAGTGCGGTGAACAATAAGGCTTGAATTCGATTCATCTCAGTCCACGTATTTTTGCGCGATGGGCATGCGGCGGCAAAAGCAGAAGCAGTTAGGGCCTGAGTCGAGCCATAAGAATCTCGCAATCTACGCCATAATCCTTTTCCACACAGTTCGGAAAGTAAATTGCCTTGCCGTCCGGCGACCAACGCGGCGCGGTCGCGCGTCCTTCTGTGTTCGCGACTAGCCGCGGGCTGCTGCCGTCGGCGTTCATGACAAAGATTTGGTAGCCGTGCCCGCGGCGATTTGAGGCGAACGTGATTTGTTTTCCATCTGGTGACCATGCCGGCCAGCCATCGAAGAATGGGTTGTTGGTCAGGTTGCGCAGGTTTGAGCCGTCGCTGTTCGCCAAAAAGACTTCCGAGTTTTCGTCGCCGATGATTTTCCGAAAGACGATCTGTTGCATGTCAGGCGACCATGAGCCGTAGGTGTTGATTCCGCCCGTGATGATGGGGGTGATTTTCTTCGTCGCTAACTCAATGGAGTAGATCTCAGCGGTATTTTTTTTCGGCGGTTCGACATCGTCGTTTGTGCAGTAAATGATTTTTTTACTGTCAGCAGACCAGTTCGGATGAATCGTATTGTGTTCCGGAGGAGTGAGCACTTCGATGTTGCTGGCGTCGTTATTCATTACGGCGATACGGGTCCGGGCGTTTGCGATCAGCACAAAAGCAATTCGCCTACCATCGGGCGACCACACCGGATCCTCGTGATCGGCATCGTCTCGCGTGAGTTGCACGATTTCCGATCCGTCGATCTTCATCGTGAACAGTTGTTCCTTGCCCGAAATTACGGAAATGAAAACGAGAAGTTTTCCATCAGGAGACGGCGATGGGTCTAAATTCTGCGCATGTGTGATTTGGACCGGAATCGTTAGCGGTGGGTCAGCGCCGTGTGCGCTCACCACTAAAATGAGAGATGCGCTCAACAGTACAGCACGCATTATTAGAAATCAGTCCACGTATTTTTGCGCAATCGGCATGCGGCGGCCGAGGCCGAAGGCGCGCGAAGTTACTTTTAGTCCGGGCGCGGCTTGTTCGCGTTTGTATTCGTTCAAATCGACGCGGCGTTGGACCCAGCGGACAGTTTTTTCGTCAAAGCCGCGGGCGATGATGTCGCGCGCGCTCAAATTCTCTTCGACGTACAAACGCAGGATCTCGTCGAGGATGTCATAAGGCGGCAGTGTGTCCTGATCTTTCTGGTTCGGCTTCAACTCCGCGCTGGGCGGCTTCTCGATTGTCGATCTTGGAATGATTTCTTTTTCGCGATTAATCCAGCGCGCGAGATCGTAGATCATCGTCTTCGGAACGTCGCTGATCACGGCGAGGCCGCCGGCCATGTCACCGTAAATTGTGCAATAGCCAACCGAGAGCTCGCTTTTGTTTCCGGTGGAAAGAACGAGGTGACCGAACTTGTTCGAGAGCGCCATCAGCGTCATCGCGCGCAAACGCGGCTGCATATTTTCCTCGGTCTCGTTCTCCGGCAGGCCGGCGAAGATTTCCTTAAACTGACTTTTGAAAACGGCGAACGTCTCGGCGATCGGGATGTGCAGCAACTTGATCCCGAGACTTTCCGCGAGCCGCTTTGAATCATCGATGCTGCCACGAGATGAATATTGACTCGGCATCGAAACGCCAACCACGTTCTCCGGTCCCAGCGCATGGGCCGCGATCGCCGCGACGACCGCGGAATCAATCCCGCCGCTCAAGCCGAGCACGGCGGATTTGAATCCGCATTTTCGCAAGTAATCGCGCAGGCCTAACGAGAGCGCGTAAAAAAGTTCTTCCGGCGTGGCTTGCTCGTGGAATTCGATCGTCTCGGCTGAATCAGAATCGACAATCTGTTCGTGCTCGCGAAACGACGGCAATTGCGCGATCAATCCACCGCTCGCGTTCACCGCGATCGAGTTGCCGTCGAAAATGAGCTGGTCGTTTCCGCCGACCGCGTTGCAATAAAAAATGGGACGTTTGTGAGTGCGCGCGAGTGTCGCGACCATTTCGTGACGAATCGACGGTTTGCGAAGCGTGAAGGGCGACGCGCTGAGATTCAGGATGATCTCGGCGCCCTGCTCGACCAAACTTCGGGTCGGTTCGCAATCGTAAAGCGGCCGAGGCAGATAATGTTCCGTCCAAATATCTTCGCAAATGGTGACGCCGATTTTTTTTCCATTCAATTCGATCGGCTCGACCTTCGCCGCGGGCTGAAAATATCGATCTTCGTCGAACACGTCATAAGTCGGCAAAAGCGATTTGTGCGCTTTTCGAATTGGCTGGTCGCGCACAAGCAAAGCGGCCGCGTTATGAAACGGCCGGCCGCGTCCTTCGTTTCGATCGACAAATCCGACGAGCAACGCCGCTTTGCCGATGCGGCGGTGGAGCTCGTTCACCATTTCGAGATTTTCAGGAACGAAACGCGATTTGAAGACGAGGTCCTGTGGCGGATAACCGGTGATCGCGAGCTCCGGCGTTATGATTAGGTCGGCGCCGGCCGCGGCCAGGCGCTCATACGATTGGAGAATCCGGTCGGAGTTACCGCGCAAATCGCCCACGGTCGGATTGAGTTGGGCGAAACCAATTTTCATTGTCCCAACAAGCTATGCGTCGGGACGCCAGCGGCAACGCTGTTTTACTTGCGAGCATCGAGCACTGCGCGGTGCTTGTAGCCTTTATTCAGCGCGTCATCGGCGCCTTCGACAAAGACCTTGGCCCACTCGACCAGGGATGCGGCGAGGAAACCAGCAAAAGCGCAAATCATGACCTTCTGTAAAAATGTGGAGTGCACTCCCTTTTTGAAAGCAGCGATAATGCCAGTAGCGGGGATTCTTTGCGGAAGAATTCGGCACGAGATTTGCAGTTTTTCCCGGTGATGACGCAACTTCCTCAAACCAGCAACGCTCAACACGACACCGACCAGCTCACCAAGCTGTTGGAGCTGGAATTAGCGCAGAAACGAGCGACATGGAAGCAAACAGGCGAGCGAGCGAGATCGATTCGGACCGCGGGTTTCGTTTTCCTCGCGCTATTGATTATCGGCTGCGTAGTGGGCGGCTACTTCGTTTTCATCCGCGTGAGCGAACAGCGCGCGAATCCGCCGTCGAGTTCAAGCATCGCTCACTGATTGTCGATCTTGCGCGCGCCAATCAGCGCGTCGCTTCCATCGAGTTAGCCGGCTTCGCTTCGGCCAAACGCGTTCCCGCATTGCGATCCGCAATAACGAAACTGTTGTTCTCGCCGTGCGTCGACCAGGGACCGCGCGGCACGTCTTTGAACTCGACGAACTGCCAATCGGTCACGTCGGTTTCGTTGATACCGAGATAATCGCGCACCGCCGGAGAAACATCGAGGCCCGCGCCCTTGTTCAAATTCGGTTTCGGACGCTCGTTGCCAAAAACGTATTGCCAATGATCGGTGCGGAATGGTCCGGCGTCTTCCCATTGCGCGTAAACGACCTTGTTCCCTTTGCGAATCGCGACCCAGCGATCTTTGCAAACCGAAACGGCCGGACCTTGATAAGCTTCGTTGAACCATGGCACGACGCGGGACGCTTCGGGCCGATGACCGGTCGCCGCTTTGTCGTTGTAGGGAAGCGCGCAATAAAATGGATTTTGTCGCGGCGTGAATTTTGCCGGCATATAATTGCTGCGACGCGATGGGTCGGGATCGTCAAAGCCGCCGTAATTTTTCGTCCATTCCTTGTCCCATGAGCTGGCGCGATTCGGTACCGGATTATTTTGGGTCGGCTCTTCGCCAATCCAAAAAACCGTCGTGACGATATTGCTTTTCCAAGGGTAACTCTCGCCCGGCGCGGGCGGCGCAGACCGCAGCTGACTCGGCGCGAAAACGAGGGAATCGACGCTCACGCGGGATTGACTCGATCTCTTCTCGGATTTTTTGCTGAGCTTCGTTTTGCTCGGCTCGGCCTTGCTCACGGTGCCGTGCGCGAATAACGCGGTCGCAGATGACAGCAGAGCGGCGAGCGTGTGGGTGAATGTTCCCAATTTCATAAATCCCCGCCGCGCGAAAGGCGCAGCAAATATTTGGACGTGATGCGTCCTTGAATAATTCGAACGAAATTGCGTCCGCGCGCGTGAAAACTTAGTCGAGAAATTTTCCGGGATTGAGAATACCGGCGGGATCGACAACGGCTTTCAACTTCCGATGCAGCTCGCGAACGGTCTCGCTGGTTGCATCAGGCCACCAGCGTTTTTTGGCAAGACCGATTCCGTGTTCGCCCGTGATGACGCCGCCCCACGCGAGCACCTGCGCGAAAAGCTCGTCCAGTGCGCGCTCAACATTCTGCCGCACCGCTGCATCGCGATTAAAACGGTCAGCCATGATATTGATGTGAATGTTGCCGTCACCGGCGTGGCCAAAACATGCAATCGGAAATCCGGACCTTGCGCTGAGCCGTTCAGCGAATTCGACAAGATCGACAATGTGGCTGCGCGGCACGACTACGTCCTGGTTCAACTTGGTCAGGCCAGTCGCGCGCAGCGAGTTGCTGAACTGCCGGCGCAACGCCCAAAGTTTTTCACAATCTTCTTCACCCATCGCCACCTCCAGCGAGTTCGGTTTTTTACTGGCGAGCAATTTGCGAATCGCTTCTGCTTCGCTCCGGACGCTCTCCTCCTGCCCGTCAAGATCGACAAGCAGATGGGCATTGCCATTGGGAACGAGCGCGGTGCCGACATCTTTTCGCGCCGCTTCCAACGTGAACGCATCCGCGATTTCGAGCGATGCCGGCAAAAATCCGGCCGCGAAAATTTCGTTTACGGCCGCAGCCGCTTCAGACATTTTCGCGAATGCCGCGGAGAGCGTTGCGCGCGCGGGAGGCAGCGGAAGCAATCTCAAGGTGATTTCGGTTACGACCCCGAGCATTCCTTCCGATCCAACAAACAGTCCGATGAGATCGAAACCGGTTTTATTTTTGTGCACGCGTCCGCCGGTTCGAAGCACCTCGCCATTTGCGAGCACAACTTCCAGGCCCAAGACGTAATTGCGCGTCACGCCGTACTTCAGACAGCGCGGACCGCCCGCGTTCGTCGCTACGTTCCCGCCGATGCTGCAATCTTTCATGCTCGCCGGGTCGGGCGGATAAAAAAGTTTTTGCGTGCGCACGGCTGTTTTTAAATTGCCGGTGAGAACACCCGGTTCCACGATTGCGACCGCGTCGGCGAAATTAATTTCCTTGATCCGATTCATTCGCATCAGCGAAAGCGCGATTCCTTTTTTCGCCGGAACGCAACCGCCCACGTAACCAAATCCTGCGCCGCGCGCGGTCACCGGAATCTTTCGCTCCGACGCGAATCGGAGCAACTTCGACACGTCCGATGTCGATCTTGCGAACACGACGACTTCGGGCGCTTCCGCCGCGAACCATTTGTCGCCCGCATGCGCGGCGAGCGTTGCCTCATCATCGGCGACTGCGTCGGGCTCGAGCAATTTCCGCAGCTCGTCCGCCAGCGTTTGGCTCATGATCCTGCTCTTACTCGTGCTCGCAGGTCTTGTCGATTACGGGAAGAGCCGAATCAATTCAGCGGAACAACCTGATAATGCCGGGACTTTTCGTTGCACCGCTTGAGAACTTTTTTGCACTGCGGCGGAATGACGGGAGTCTCGTAATTTTTACCGGCAAAAATCTTTGCCGCGTCGAGCGTTTCGAAGCGCAACAAAGTGACGAATTCGACTTCATCGTTCTCTGCATCTCGAACGAACAACTCCGCGCCTTTGTAACCGGGGATCGCTTTCTTCGCGATATCGAGCAGCACTTCTTCGCGAAGCATTCTTTCGTACTCCTGTGCATTATCGCGTGTCGTCCAACCGTACCAAAGCCGCGCAATCATTTTTGAACTCCTTCTCGCTTCCGGGGAACGCGGGCTACATGCCCATGATTTGGTAGCCGCCGTCGACGTAAATCACTTGTCCCGTGATCGCCGCCGCCGCATCGCTCGCCAAGAACACGCCGGTCCCACCCAGTTCGGTCGTCTCGCAGCTGCGCTTCAAAGGCGCGTGTTCCTGATAATGTTTTAACATTTGAGTAAATCCGCTAATGCCGCGTGCGGCCAAAGTTTGGACCGGTCCTGCAGAGATGCAGTTCACGCGGATCTTCTTGGGACCTAAATCGTAAGCCAAGTAGCGAGTGGATGCCTCCAGGCTCGCTTTTGCCACGCCCATCACGTTGTAGTGCGGCACCACTTTCTCCGCGCCGTAATAAGTCATCGCTACAATGCTCCCGCCGTTCGTCATTAGCGGCGCGGTTTCGCGCGCGAGCGCCACGAGCGAATACGCACTGATGTCATGCGCCATGCGAAACGCTTCCCGGGTCGTGCTCACGAAATCGCCTTCCAACGCTTCCTTCGGCGCAAACGCGACGGAGTGGAGGAGCAGATCCACGCGATCGGTTTCGCCGCGGACTTTTTCGAAAAAAGCTTTGATCTCGGCGTCATTTGAAACGTCGCACGGAAAGAGCGGCGTTTTTTCGCCGAACGTCGCGGCCAACTCCTCGACATTTTCTTTCAAGCGCTCACCTTGATAATTGAAAATCAAACGCGCGCCGGCATTCGCCCAGGCCTGCGCAATCGCCCACGCGATGCTTCGCTTGTTTGCCACTCCGAAAACAATTCCAACCTTTCCTTCGAGTACTGGTTGCGTCATATAAGATCGACAATAAGGAGACTGTAGCGGCGGTCTATGACCGCCGGGTAACTATGTCGGCGCTCATAGAACGCCGCTACAGAATTTTTCGGCAGGCGACACGCTTGCCCTACAGCCAGAAATCATTATGAACGTCTTCTATTTATGAGAGCTCGATTCGCTTTGATCTTGGCCTTGTTCGTCAGTTCAGTTTTCGCCCAGGAAGAATCGCCCCCGGCCTCATCTGCCGCCGCGGCCGGTTCGCCGCCAGCTGCATCGCCGGAGAGCACAACCCCCGCGTTGTCAGCTTCTGTCACGCCGCCAACGAGTTCGGGCGCCGCGCAGTTGAGCGACGTTCTTTTTAAAAATCTTAAGGCGCGCTCAATTGGGCCGGCCGTCATGGGCGGTCGCGTTTCCGATATTGCGATCGATCCGCGGAATCCGTTTGTTTTTTATGTCGGGCTTGGACATGGCGGCATTTTTAAGAGTGGCGACGCCGGTGTGAGCTTCGATCCGATTTTCGACAAGCAACCCGATCTCTCCATAGGCGCGGTCGCGGTCGCGCCCTCTGATTCGGACGTAATCTGGGTGGGCACGGGCGAAGCGAACGATCGAAACTCGTCAGGTTGGGGCAACGGCGTTTTTCGCACGACCGACGGCGGCGAACATTGGACGGATGCCGGGTTGAAAGACAGCCGCACGATTGCGCGCATCGTGGTCGATCCAAAAAATGCGGACGTAGCTTACGTCGCGGCGATGGGACATTTGTGGGCCGATGGCGGCGAGCGCGGTCTTTATAAAACGACCGACGGCGGCAAGACCTGGAAATTAATTTTGCAGGCGGCCGCTCCGCACAACGCGCGCACCGGTTGTGGCGATGTCGTTCTCGACGCGAACAATCCGCAGGTTGTTTACGCCGCGCTTTATGCGCGTCAGCGCACGCCCTGGAGTTTTACATCCGGACCGGATGCGACCAAGGGCGAAGACGTCGGTGGAATTTTCAAAAGCACAAACGGCGGCGGGACTTGGAAGAAATTAACCGGCGGACTTCCGCCACAAACGGGACGGATTGGTCTCGCCGTCGCGGCCAGCAAACCGAACGTCGTGATGGCGGTCGTGCAAAGTTTTGAAGGTGGTGGCGCGGACATTCGCGATCTTCGCAGTAAAACCGGCGGCGTTTTTCGCTCGGAGGATGGCGGCGAACATTGGACGCGCATGAGCGCGATCGATCCGCGCCCATTTTATTTCAGCCAAATCCGGATCGATCCCGGAAACGATCAGCGCGTTTATCTTTTCCAATTCGCGCTGCTCGTTTCAGACGATGGCGGCAAAAATTTCCGCGAAGATCTTTCCGAGAAAGTTCATCCCGATTGCCACGCGCTGGCGATTCAGGCCGGCACTGCGCCCGCGCCGAAGCCACCGAAACCCGAAGACAAGAACAAGCCGCCAAAGCCGCCCGTTTGTCAGCGATTGCTGCTCGGGACTGACGGCGGACTTTATCAAAGTTTTGCTGGCGGAAAAAATTGGGACCATCTCAACAAATTCCCCGGCGGAGAATTTTATCGAATCAGTCTCGACGATTCGAAGCCGTACTTCCGGATCGCGGGCGGATTGCAGGACAACGAGAACTGGGTCGGGCCAAGCGGTGTGCCGAGCAAGGAACAGATTCGCAATTCCGACTGGACTGCGCTCGCCGGCGGCGACGGCTTTTATGTTTTGTTCGACCCGACCGATCACGACACGTTTTACGCGGAGAGTCAGGGCGGGGAAGTGCACCGGATCAATTTGCGCAACGGCGAGCTGCGCCGTTTGCGTCCGGAACCGACGGAAGGCGCGGCGCGTTATCGATTCCATTGGAATTCCCCGATGGTGATGAGCAAACATCATCCGGGCGTGATTTATCTTGGCGGCAATTGCGTCTTCAAGCTGACCGATCGGATGGAAAAATATTCCGTGATTAGTCCGGACCTGACGCACAACGATCCGAACAAAGCGAACGCGACCGGCAGCGGCGCGGAGAGTTACGGCGTCGTGTTTTCGCTTGCCGAATCGCCGAAAAAAGCCGGATTGCTTTGGGCGGGAACCGACGACGGCCGGCTTTGGATGACCGAGAACGACGGTGGCAAATGGACAGA
>DATBCV010000100.1:0-3176 GCA_036270275.1 Chthoniobacterales bacterium
CAAAATCAAGCCGGATTACCCGGCCTTGATCTCGCAGCTGGAGAAATGCGAGTTCAAGTCTTTGTTGCAAGAGGTAAAAGACGAAGCGGCACGGGTCCGCGGTTCCGTTCAAGAAGAGATGAAGTTGTAAGTGCCTAGGGCGGTGGTATCTGCCGCGTCCGAAAAAATCGTAAATAATTCGAACGTCGGGCGATGGCCGGGGTCTAAATAAACAGGTTAAGGCGTTTCGGGCGGTTGCACGTTTCTTGTATTTGCTGTTTCTCCTTGGCGTGCGCTGCCCGAAACTTTTTTTTGCGCGAAATCTGCTTCTCCACTCCCGAATGCTTTCGGGTCAATTGCGGTGTTGCCGCGCGCCCAGGCAAAATGGTTTCATAGCGGCCGCGGTTTATGCAGAGCGACAATAACCCGTTCGGCCTCCGCGGCTTTCTAATCGATGCGCCGGAGTTCGGCGCCTTGCGCGGACGCCTCAATGGCGCTGTCATCATCGACCACGGGAAAATTTCAGCCGTCGGCGACTATGACGATCTTCGCCGGCTTCATCCGAGTTCAATTCAGTGGATCGACCGGCGGCCGGCCGCAATTTTTCCGGGCCTGATCGATTGCCACACTCACCTGCCCCAGTATTCAGTCGTCGCTCGCGGTGAAAGCGAATTGCTGCCCTGGTTGCGACAACACATTTTTCCGGTGGAGCGCGATTTCACCGGACCGAAAGCGCGCGCGGAAGCGCCTCAGTTTTTTCAGGAGCTGGTTCGCAACGGCACGACCACCGTCATGGCTTACGCGGCTATCTATGAAGACAGTTGCGACGTCGGGTTTGAGGCCGCGAGAGATTCCGGCATTCGCGCCATCATCGGAAAAATGATGATGGACCTTGGCTCTTATGGCCAGCTTCAGCCGAAGAAAGTGCTTTCGATTTCGCTGCTTGAAAGCGAACGCCTTTGCCGGAAATGGCATCGCGCTGAAGAAGGCCGGCTTGAATACGCGTTCAGTCCGCGTTTTGCCGTCACCTGCTCGGAAAAAATGATGCGGGGCGCGGCGGAACTGGCGGCCCGGCTTGAAGCGTATCTGCAAACCCATTTGGCGGAGAACCGTGAGGAACTCGAGAAGGTCCACCATCTTTACATGAGCGCGCGAGATTACACTCACGTCTACGAAAAGTGCGGGCTGCTCACCAGTCGCACCATGCTCGGGCACTGTATCCATTTGAATCCGCGCGAGATCGCCGCCGTCGCGGCCGCGCAATCGAGCGTGGCGCATTGTCCGACCTCGAATCTTTTTCTGGGCAGCGGTTTGATTAAGCTCGATCAACTTTTGAAATCGGGAATCAACGTCGGGCTGGGTTCCGATGTCGCCGCCGGTCCGGAATTAAATATGTGGCAGGTGATGCGCGCGGCGATTGAAGTTCAGAAAGCGCGCACCGCTTACGAACCAAACCTGCGACCGCTTCGTCCAAGCGAATCGTTTTATCTCGCCACTCACGGCGGCGCGCGCGCACTCGGCAAAGCGAACGTGATCGGCACGCTCGACGCCGGCAAAGAAGCCGACCTCATCGTGATCGATCTTCCATCGCTCCTGCCTTACACGAATCAGAATGGTCTGGCCAAACTTTCGCCCGAGGATGTCGTCGCGCTGTGCATTTATCGCGGCCGCCCGGAGGCGACTCTCGAGAGTTACGTGCGGGGAAAACGCATTTATCAGGCACGAGACCTCGCCGCGACGATATGAGACCGGCCATTGTCGATCCAATCGATCTCGCTTTGCGCGAAGATATCGGCGACGGAGACGTCACCACGGACTTTTTTGTCGCAAAAGATCAGCAAGCGCTGGCCCGAATCGTTGCGCGCGAACGCGCGATCCTTGCCGGTGCGGAAACTGCGGCCGAAGTTTTTCGGCGAGTCGATCCGGCAATCGAGATCGCACTGGTTCGAAAGGATGGCGATGAAATCCATCCCGACGAAGCCGTGATCGAAGCCCGAGGGGCAGCTCGTTCGATTTTGAAAGCGGAACGCGTGGCGTTAAATTTTTTGCAAAGGCTTTCCGGAGTTGCAACGATGACGAGGAAATTTGTCGACGCCGCGGCCAATGAGCGCGTGAAGATCCTCGATACGCGCAAGACGACGCCCGGATTGCGCGCGCTCGAGAAAGCAGCCGTCGTCGCCGGCGGTGGCGCCAATCATCGCTTCGGTTTGTTCGACATGGTTTTGCTCAAAGACAACCATCTCGCGATCAGCGCAGGTGTCGAGGCGTTCGCCACCGCGCTCCGAAAATTCCGCGAAACAAAGCCTGATGTTCAGATCGAAGTCGAAGCCGACTCACTTGAACAGGTCCGCACATTTTTGGAAGTGGAGGGAATCGACGTGATCCTGCTCGACAACATGACTCCAGCACAGATTCGCGAGGCGATCGCGGTCGGCAAAGACAAAGTGAAATTCGAAGCAAGCGGCGGCGTGACCTTGAAGAACGTCCGGCAAATCGCCGCCACCGGCGTTGATTACATTTCGATCGGAGCGCTCACCCACTCACCGCGCGCGATCGACTTTTCTCTCGCACTCACTCCGGTGGCTTCATGACAACATTCGACGCGCTCAGCGCCGATAAACTTCGCGCCGAGCTCGGTCCTGCAACCATCGGCTGCGAGATTGTTGTCCTCGACGATACAACTTCAACTAACGATTCGGTTTTCGAACGAACCTCCGCAACGACGCCCGAAGGATTGGTTGTCTTTGCCGAACGGCAGACCGCGGGGCGCGGTCAACGAAATAACACCTGGGAGTCGGCCGCTGGAAAAGGACTTTGGTTTTCTTTTCTGCTTCGGCCGAAGATCGACATCGGAGAGTCGCCGCGCCTGGCGGAATGGGCAGCGCGCACCGTCGCCGAAACTATTTCGAGCGAATTCGCACTGCCCGCCGCGGTGAAATTGCCGAATGACGTTTACGTTGCCGAAAAGAAAATCGGCGGTGTTCTGGTGGAAATGCGGGCTCAGAAAAATGGGCCGCATATCGCGATCGTCGGCATCGGGGTGAACGTGAACCATCAACCGCAAGATTTTTCGGAGGAACCCCGCACTCGCGCAACTTCGTTGGCGATCGAACTAGCTCATCAAATCGACCGCCACCAATTCGCAATCGCCCTTCTGCAAAATCTGGATCGGACTTACGCCGAGGCTTTCGCGTGAT
>DATBCV010000101.1:0-12713 GCA_036270275.1 Chthoniobacterales bacterium
GCGACCGAGCATGCCGGCGTTCCACGGCGCACGATAATCCGGCGCGACTTCCGTTGCCGTGATGCGAGCCAAACTTTTTTGCACCGGACCGTTCGGCTGCGGAGGAGCCATCGGCACCGGCACGGCGACGACGTTTTGCGCGGGCGTTGACGGTTTAGATCCAATGCCAGGCGGGCGCGGCGGCTCTTGCTGTCCGGGCCCGTTCGGCGCGGGTGGCTGAATTTGTTGCGGTTCCGCGCCGTTCGGTTGTGGTGGTTGTTGCGCAGGTTGCTGGGCGAACGATGTCGATCCAACAAACGCGAGAACAATGATGAAAGCGCGAAAACCCTTCATGCCGGAAAGTCTGGAAGATGAAACGATGTGATCGAAAAGCAACCGCTCAAATGCCGGCACGATCAAGCAGTGATTTCAAAACTTTTTCGGCCTCGAAGATTTCGCGCGCGATTTGTCGGGCGGCGCGGGCGTGTTTTTTGTAATCGCGGTTGATCATTTTCACCGCTTCGGCGATTTCGCCTAACGACCGGAATCCGAGCAGGCCGGCGTCGCCGCCATAGTTCTTCGTGAACCCGGTTTCCTGCGTAATCACCGGCCGTCCCGCGGCGAGATAACACGCGCTGCGATCGCTGAACCAACCGGTATTCAGCCGCACGTATTGATCTTTCGCGACCGTGAATTCGCCTTTGGATTGGCGGATGTAATCGCGATACATCCAGTAATCGACGCTCATTTGGAGCGGGGACGTGAAACGCCAGTTGTTGCTGATAAATTTTTTTCGCGTCGTCGCGTCCTGGATGTTCGTGGCGAGCTCGAATGTTTCGCCGGACTTCTTCGGTGCCTCAACGAAGCGGAGAAACTCACGCGATTTGCTCCACAAATATTTTCGGCCGCGCCAACTGATGTCTTTGAGCCCGCTGGTCGACCAATTAGCGATGGAAGTGAAAACCGCGGTGCGTTTCGGTGCGCGATCGGTTTTCCAAAGATCGGTCACGACAGGTTGCCGGGTGGCATTCCATTTAAAGCCGTGCTTCGGCATCGGAAAACTTTTTTGCGGAACGTTCTCGCCAAAGGTGAAGAGCGCGTGATGACGTTTCAGATAGTCGATTGTCGATCTTACGCCTTTGTCGATCTTGATTTGCTCTACGCCAGGATCGCTCTCGACATAGATGATTCGATCGCTCTCGAGCAGGTCCTCATTGAATTCTTGCGTGCCGCAGATGTTCAGAATCGCGTCAGCTCCGCGATAAAGTTGGCGGATTTTTTTCAGCGATAGGCCGGATGTCGGATTGTCCTTGAGATATCGCGCGCAGAACGACCAGCGATTATTGAAATCGAATTCGCCTGCGAGACGCGCGAGAATTTTTCCCGGGTAATCGACCTCGTCGTTCACTTCGAACGTCTCGGGATTGTAGGGAAGCCGCGCCGAATCTTCGATGTAGTAAACCTCGTGGCCGAGTCGTTGCAGGCCGACGATGTAATGGACGTGCTGCCAGATCACGCCGGCGATTGGCATCCCGCCCATGAATCCTATGACCACAATCCGTTTCGATTTCATCGAAACGGCAACGTCCAACGTCCAACGCCCAACATCCAATGTCGAACTTTCTGAATTGAGCGTTGAGCGTTGGACGTTGAGCGTTGAGCGTTTTCTGTCGTCACTGGAATTTCTTAATTTCGACGGCTGGGTTCCCGGCAACGATCGTGTTTGCCGGAACCGATTTGGTGACAATTGCGCCCGCCGCGACGACGGAATTATCTCCGATCGTCACGCCTTTCAAAATCACCGCGCCCATTCCGATCCACACGTTGTCGCCGATTTTCACCGGGGCGGTCTTCAACTTCGGGCGCGGCGGACGATCTTTAAAAAACGGCGCGAGCGCTTGCGCATCGATCAATCGTTGCGCTGGCTCGAGCGGATGAAAATCGGAGTCCGCGATTCCGACATTCCACGAAACGAGGCAATACGATCCGATGTCGATCCTTTCCTCAGCCATGACGAGAGCGCCGTTGAGGAGAGTGAAATCGCCGACCGTGCATTTTCCTTCTTTTCCAATCGCAAACGAACAGCCGGCGTAAACCGAAACGTGCTTACCGAATACAACTGCGCCCGGGTTTTTGCTGACGAGCTTTTTGAAAACCTGCGCGCTTTCACAATAAAAGCCTTCGCCGAATTCCACGTTGGTTGGAATTGGATCCGGATACCAATCGTGCTCCACATGTCGATCTTCCTTAACGTTGCTCATGAGATAGGGAATTTTCCGGACGCAAACAGTTTCGCGTAAACGCCGCCGCGCGCGAGTAATTCCGCGCCGGTGCCTTGCTCGACCAGGCGCCCGCGTTCGATGACCACGATTCGATCGACATCGTGGATCGTGGCGAGCCGATGCGTTGCGATCAACGTGGTTCGGCCGCGCATCAATTCTTTGATTGTGTCCATGATCGCAGCTTCGGTCGCGGGATCGAGCGCTGAAGTCGGCTCGTCGAGCAACAAGATCGGCGCGTTTTTTAAAAACGCGCGCGCGATGCCGATGCGTTGGCGTTGACCGACGCTTAACTGTTGCCCGCGCTCGCCGACGGTGCTCGCGTAGCCGTCCGGCAGTTGCCGGATGAATTCATCCGCTTGCGCGCGTTTCGCCGCATCGATGATTTCATCCTCGGTCGCGTCCGGCCGCCCGTAGGCAATATTTTCGCGGATCGTCGTCGAAAAGAGAAGCGTGTCTTGCAGCACGATGCCGATTTGCGCGCGCAACGATTTTTTTGTGATCTCGCGAACATCGCGCCCGTCGAGCGTGACCGAACCGGAAGTCGGATCGTAAAAGCGCGGAACCAAACTCAGGAGCGTGCTTTTTCCCGCGCCCGTGCCGCCGACAATTGCGATCATCTGGTTCGGCTCGATTGCAAGATCGACATCGTGCAGGATTTCGCGCTCGACCGCGTAGCGGAACGAGACATCGTGAAATCCGATCGCGCCTTTTGCCGATTCAAGCTCGATGGCGTTCGGCGAATCAACCACGTCGTCCTGCCGATCGAGAATTTCGAAGCACCGTTTCGCGCCGGCAGTGGCGCCTTCCATCGCCCAGGCCGTGTAAGTGATCGACTCGAGCGGTTGATAGAGCATTAGCAAGTACGCGCTGAAGACGAGCAGCGTTCCCAGGCTCAGTGTGCCGTTTAGAACGTGCAGCGTGCCGACGTAATACATCGCGGCCGTTCCGAAAACCATCAGCGTGCTGATTACGAGCGCGCTGTTCACGTTCGTTAAGGTGAGACGAAGATTTGCCTGCAAACTTTGCTGCGCCTGCTGATGGAATTGCATCACTTCGAATTGTTCGCGGCCAAACGCGTGCACCATTCGAATGGAGCTCAGGCCTTCCTGCGCCTGCGCGAGCACTGCGCTTTCCTGTTCCTGGATGAATGTCGATTCACGCCGAATCCGATGCGCGAAAAAATAAATCGCGATAATGATCAACGGGACGATGCCTAACGAGAGCAACGTTAATTGCCAATCTAGGCGGACCATGATCGCGAACGTGCCGATCAGGGTGACAACGGACCCGAAAATGCCGGTGAAACCCTTGTTGTAAATCGTTTGGATCGATTGCGAATCGTAGGCCACGCGAAAGCTGGAATCGCTCGAACGCCGCGTGTCGTGAAATTTGAGCGAGAGTCGTTGGAGGTGGGCATAAAGATCGGTGCGAAGTTTCAGCAGCGCCTGAAGACCGGCCTTCACAAGAATGTAATTCGTCGCCCAATTGCAAACGCCCCAGAGGAATTGGATCACGACGAGCGCGAGGCAAAGGATGAGAATCCAAGTATGCCAATCGGTGCGCGGCGGCGCGTTGGGTCGAAGAAAATCATCGACGATAATTTTAAACGGCCACGGTTTGAGCAGGTTCAAAGCGATCCCAATCAACGAAAGCGCGAGACCGGCGATCGTTTGCGGGAGAAACGATCGGTAGTAACGAAACACGCGCCGGTAGATCGACATGGGAATTTAAGATTGCAGATTGCCGATTTCAGATTGAACTACACAGACCGAATTCGGAATCTGAAATTCTTGGCATGCACGAGTTGCTTCAACATTGGTCGGAATGGGTCCTGACTGGAGGATATTTGGGCATCGTTGTGTTGATGGCGATGGGCAGTACGCCGATCCCGTTGCCGGCGGAAGTGGTCGTGCCGCCGGCGGCATTTTTGGCGGCGCAAGGTCGATTGAGTCTGACGGGGGTCATTTTGGCGAGCACGCTCGGCGCATATTTGGGAGCGGCGGTGATGTATTGGTTGTCACTTTGGTTAGGCCGCCCGTTAGTCGTGAAATTCGGCCGATTCATTCTATTCCCGCCAAAAAAACTGGTGGAAGCCGAGCATTGGCTCGTGCGCTATCAAGCCGGCGGAATCTTTTTTGCGCGCATGTTGCCCGGCGTGCGTCATTTGATTTCCATTCCGGCGGGGATCGTGCGGATGAATTTCACGATCTTCAGCATTTGGACGCTGCTCGGTTCGGCGATTTCATGTTCGGTCCTCGCGTATCTGGGTGTTCGCGCGCAGCGGGTTGCTCCGAATTTACTGAATGATCCCGAAGGGCTTGTTCATTTCGTGCGCGGCCAATCAAAATGGCTGCTTCTGGTCGTCCTCGGATTTGCATTGCTTTACCTGCTCTCGATGTGGCTTTCGAAGCGGAAATCGAGATAGCCCGACCGCTGTAAATTTACCCGACCGCCCCTAGCAGTGAGCCGCGAAATAAATTTGAACACGGGCACTCAAGCTGCTGTCAAAAGCAAACAGAATGAAGAAAAACAGCCTCATCTTAAAACCGCGTCCGAAACTTTCGCTCGGTGATTTGATTCTCGCGGTCAGTTCCTGCACTAAAGACACCAAAGAGACGGTCGCCGCGGTGGCTGATCTTTTGGGCAGCGGAAAAGTCCGTCTGAAAAGCGACGGCAAGTTTCTCCGCGCCAAGGTTTGCTAATTTAGCAATTCGACTTTCGAAAGTCGCTCCGGTGGATTGTCTGCCGGAGCGATTTTCTTTTCCGGCACAAAACACTTTCGCGTTCGGTGCCGCTATCTATCTTGCCGCGTGATCGAACGTTACTCGCGGCCGCAAATGGCCCAGATTTGGGCCGACCAACGCAAGTTCGAGATCTGGCTCGAGATCGAGGTCCTTGCTTGCGAGGCAATGGCCCAACTCGGCCGGATTCCAAAGGAAGACGCGCTCGAGATTCGTAAGAAAGCGCGCTTTTCAATTCCGGACATCCTGGAGATCGAGAAGCGAACAAATCACGACGTCATCGCGTTCCTTGAGAATGTGGCGTCCTATGTCGGGCCGGCGGCGCGTTGGATTCACCAGGGGCTGACCTCATCCGACATTCTCGACACGACGCTTTCCGTCCAGTTGACGCAATCGCTGGATATTCTTGCAGCCGATCTTAAGCAGGTTCGCGATGCGTGCGCGAATCAGGCGCGCCGCTACAAAATGACGCCAATGATCGGCCGTAGTCACGGCGTGCACGCGGAGCCGATCACGTTTGGATTGAAGATGGCGCTCATGTATAACGAGTTTGGCCGCGCGGAAGAACGGCTGGCGCAAACACGTGAACGAATTCGCGTTGGAAAAATCAGCGGCGCGGTCGGGACGCACGCACATGTCGATCCAAAAGTGGAGCGCGTCGTCTGCGAAAAGCTCGGGCTAAAACCGGCGACCTTATCGACGCAGATTGTGCAGCGCGATCGGCACGCCGAATTCATGACGACGCTCGCGGTGATCGCGTCGAGCATCGATCGCTGGGCAACGGAGTTTCGTCACTTGCAGCGGACTGAAGTTCTCGAAGTGGAGGAATATTTCGGCGAAGGCCAGAAAGGCAGCTCAGCGATGCCGCACAAGCGGAACCCGATTACGAGCGAACGTTTGTCGGGGCTGGCGCGTGTCATTCGCGGCAACGCCCTTGTCGCATTGGAGAATGTGGCGCTATGGCACGAGCGGGACATCAGTCATTCGAGCGCCGAGCGAATCATTCTGCCAGATTCGTGCATCCTCATGGATTTCATGTTGCACGACCTCCGGAATTTGGTCGAACGGCTGCAAGTTTATCCCGAGCGAATGCAGAAAAATCTCGACGTCACCAAAGGTCTCTATAATAGCCAATCGATTCTCCTCGCGCTCACCCGCGCGGGCGCGGAGCGCAAGACCGCCTACGAAGCCGTTCAGCGCGCGGCGATGAAAACGTGGCAAGGCGAGGGGACGTTCGCCGACAATGTGAAAGCTGAGCCGGCGATCAGCGCAAAAATTTCGGCCGACGAGGTCGATCGTCTTTGTTCGCTCGACGCGCATTTCAAGCACGTTGACGAAACTTTCAAAGCGCTCGGTTTGGAATGAACCGTTAGCGGATCGGACGCAGGAGCAATTCGGCGATGCGCCCGGCGTTGTCGAGCTTCAGCACACGGAGATCGAATTTTGCCGCGCTTTGGGCGGGCGCTTTCGGATTGAGCGTCACGCGCACGTTGTTGGCGTTCCAATTCAAAATTAATTGCGCCACCTGAAAATTGCCCGAGAGCTCGACCGAATCCAGTTCCAGTTGCGCGAATAGCTCCACCGTCATCGGCGTCGTGCCGGCTGGGGTCAATTGCACACGCCCGCGCGGCTCGTTTGGGACCAACGCGACTCCACCGATCTCGAAAGCGCTCCGGGTTTGCCGAGGTTGAAACGGTTTCAGAGTTGGAATCAGACGCAACGCGGAAATGCGTCCCTCGCCATCCAGCTTGATCGGCCCGAGCTGGAATCCGAGCTCGGAGGGAATTGCGTTCCGCGCGGTCGCCGATTCTAACTGAAGCGAAGCGGTGAGAGATGACGGCCGCGCGCGAATCGCGCCCATTTGCAGCTGGGAAGTAAGCTGCATCGAAACGACTTCCAGAAAAATTCCGAGCAGCGCGGCGTTTCCGTCCGCCGGAGCGACGCGAACCGTCGGGGCGGCTATCGGCGCGTGGCGTTCGATGTGGGATTGAACTGGCGCGAGCGTCGGAGGTGGGATCGGACGCGGCGCAGGCTCGCGCACAATTTGTTTTTGCGGCGGCGGAATTGGAACAGGCGGTGGCGGTGGTGGGGGGGGCAGCGGCGGCGGCAACGGTTCCGGTTCAGGGATTACTGTTGGCTCCCGTTCCTTCCTTTCGACTGCGCGCGGCTCGAATTTGTGCTCGGTCGCAAGAGTTCGCTGGACAAGATCGACAAACGCCTCGGACAGGAACGGCTTTTCGATCTTTGCGACAATGTTCGGCAACCGCGCCGCAGCTGCGTTCATTTCAGAAACGTGTCCCGACATCAGCAACACGGGCACGCGCGCGGTGCGCGGATTTTGCAGAAGCCGCTCGCAAAGTTCGTCGCCATTGAGATCGGGCAGGCTGTAATCGAGCAAAACCAAATCCGGCATTTCGCGCTCGATCTCGCGCAGACCGCTCGTCGCATCGAACGCGGTTGTAAGTTGCAGCTGCGAATCCGCGGTGGTGAGAATGTCTTCCACGAAAATCACAAGCATCTCGGTGTCGTCGACCACGACGATCTTCTTGCCTGCTTTCGCCGCAGGAATTTCAGGCTCCGGTGCGCGCTCCTCCGCGATGTCCGATTCCGCTTCGCTCAAATTCGCGAGCGCGATCGCTCTCCAGTTCGCAATCGTTCGGTGCGCGCTTGTGCCCAATTTCCTTTCGCTGAAGTGGGCCTTTGACCAATTCAGGATTTCATCCAGCGCGCCTTCACCTTTCAGCTTGCCGGTGGCGGCGTGCACGACCTGGCCGCCGGTGATGTGAATTTCAGCGGTCCT
Organism: Chthoniobacterales bacterium; assembly: GCA_036270275.1. Taxonomy (GTDB): domain Bacteria; phylum Verrucomicrobiota; class Verrucomicrobiia; order Chthoniobacterales; family UBA10450; genus AV40. The sequence continues at coordinate 7,803 of DATBCV010000101.1, forward strand.
TCTTCCGGAACGAACATCGACAATGACGCTGGCGTTCGCCGCGCAATGCGCGAGAACAACATCGAGCACGCCGAGGCCGCGCAACGTGCCGCGCCCCTCCATTTCGCGCCACGGTCCGAGCAAAGCCTGAACCGTTGCGCCAAACGCTGCCAGCTCGAACGGCTTCTCGATAAATTGCACTGCGCCCGAAGCTCCGCGCGCGGAAATAATTTCCGTCGGCAATTGCGCGCCGATCACCACCGCGCGCGCATTCGGATACGTCTCCGACATTTTCTCGAGGAAATTCGTTAGGCCCCGCCACGGAGGATCGACATCCAGTACAAACAGCTCGGGCTGAACATCGGACGCGAGCTTCTCGGCCTGAGCAAGCGAGCGCGCCACGACGTGCGCGTGTTTTGGCGCGAATTTTCTTAGCGCAGACGTGATGGCAGCCGCCAACGCGTCATATTCTTCCAGCAGAAGAATACTCGGTCGGGCAACAGCTGTGCTGGAAGACTTTGAACGAACAGGCACTTCGGCGAGACCTCGAATTTTTTACAGTACGACAAACTTCAGTAATCGGTCAAAGAGAACAGGGCAGTTTGCATGCCCGGGCGGCGATTGTTCAGGCGTGATCGCTGGACCTACTCGTAGCGGAGCGCTTCGATGGGATCGAGATTTGCCGCGCGATATGCCGGATAAAGACCAAAACCGATTCCTATGACGGAGCAAACCACCAGGCCGGCAATCGCCCAGCCGTATGGAAAAATGAGATCGACCTTCAGCCACATCGCGAGTAAATCGCCGACGACAATTCCGAGTACGATTCCCAAAATGCCGCCCGCCTCGGAAATGAAGACTGCTTCTGTCAGAAATTGGCGCAAAATGTCTTTGCTGCGCGCGCCGATCGATTTCCGCACGCCAATTTCCTTTGTCCGCTCAGTCACGCTCACGAGCATGATGTTCATGATGCCGATGCCGGCCGCGACGAGCGCGATGAAACTAATCACAAACGCGCCGACGCGCACGACGCCCGCCACCGAGACAAATGCGCTCTTGAGCGAGTCGTTGGAATAAATCTCGAAATCGTTCTCCTGATTCGCGCGCAGCCCACGCGCAATCCGCATCGCGCCGATCGCTTTGTCGAATGTCGCGTTGTAAGTTTCGGTCGACGGCGCCTGCGTCGCGATGTTCACCGTTCGCTTCGTCGAACCAAAATCTTCGAAGAAACGGGTGATCGGCATCATGCACATGTTGTCCTGGCTTTGTCCGAACGCGGTCCCTTTTTCCGCGAGGACGCCGACGATGGTGTAAGTGTGGCCGCTGACTCGCACCACTTTTCCGATGGGCGATTCGTTCGGGAACAACCGCTTCTCGACCATTTTGCCGACGACGATCACGTTGCGCGCAAGATCGACATCTTCGTCGTTAAGATTTCGGCCGTAACCAAGCGTGTAAGCGTTGGCGGTAAGAAAACTGCGGTTCGTTCCGACAACGAGCAAACTCGGCGTCGTTTTCACGCCGTTATAGACCGCCTGGCCTTTCACTTCGTAACCGAAACATTTCAAACAAATCTCGCGCGCGGCTCCTTCCATCAGCCGCTGATAATGCATCGCCTGCTGGTAAGTGATATTGCGACGGTTCTGATATTTTTTCTTCACATCCCCGCCCGCCGCGACATTTGCCGGATACTTTGCGAACTGAAAAATATTCGATCCAAGAAAACTCAGCCCGTTCTCGATCGAATATTGCAGCGCACCAATCGCCGTCATCACGGAAATGACCGAGAAGACGCCGATGGTAATGCCAAACATCGTCAGGCCGGAGCGCAGCTTGTTCACGCCAAGCGAGCCAAGCGCCATCGTAATGATCTCGCTAAATCGCATGTCGATCTTATTCGTACCGCAACGCTGCGACGGGATCTAAGCGGGACGCGCTCCACGCCGGGGCGAAGCCTGAGATTAAACCTGTGAGCATCGAAACGATCATGCTCGCGAAGACAAGGCCGAGCGAAAATTGAATTGGAAACGACGGAAACGCTTTGCCGATTCCAAAGCACATTAAATAGGCGACGATCAGTCCGATGACTCCGCCGAGGAGACAAAGCGCGGTCGATTCGATGAGAAATTGAAGCAGGATCGTGCGCCGCCGAGCGCCGAGCGCTTTGCGCGTTCCGATTTCCTTCGTCCGCTCCTTCACACTGACAAACGTGATATTCATAATCCCGATCGCGCCGACGAACAGGGAAAGTCCAGTGATGAACAACCCGGCGATTGCGATGGTGTTCTTGACCGGATCGAGCGTGCTCTTGAATGCCTGCTGCTCGTTGATGGAAAAATCGTCTTTCTTTTCAGGCGGCAAACCGCGGACTCGCCGCATGATTCCCGTCAATTCGTCCTTTGCTTCCGCTAGTTTCTTTTTGTCCTTAACCTTCACCCGCACGTCCGATTCGACGCTCGAGCGATTCGGACGAACATCCGACGCGCTCTTCGAGCTGAAATATTTGTTAAAGGCAGTTAACGGCAGCGCCACCATCGAGTCCCAACTAAACAAACCGAGAAATGTTCCCTGCCGCGAGTTGACGCCGATCACTTTGAAAAGTTGGCCGTTGATCATTACGAACTTGTCGATCGGATTTTCCGATGGAAACAACGCGTCCGCGACGTCGTAGCCGATCACCACCACTTGTGCGCCTTCACGCGATTCGATTTCATTGAAAAACCGGCCCTCTTTGCAGTCGATTGTCGATGTAACGGTGAAATCGGAGGTGCTCCCAAGTGTGAAAACGTTGTCGACTGCGTTGCCGCCGTACCTGATCGAGCGCATCAAACTCGACGTCGGCACCGCCACGACCAAATTTGAATTCGGCGTCGCCGCAATGACGCGATTGATCTTCTCCGCGTAATCAGTCTGAATTTTTTTGCGGTCGCGGTAATTCCACCAATCGTCCACCGGCTTCCACGGCCATTGCGTCACGTAAAGCACATCGTCGCCGAGCACCGACATGCTTTTGTCGAACCCGATCGAGATCCCGTTCACCGCCGTCCCCATCAATGTCACCGCGATGATTCCGATGATCACGCCAAGCGCGGTGAGCGTCGATCGCGTCATGTTCGAACGCATTTGCGCCGCCGCGATTTTCCAACTTTCCTCCAGCTCGTAGAGAAAACGCTTCATTGTCGATCTTAGCCGGCCGTCGCCATGTCCAATGACCCAATAAATCCCGCGTGGTCCATTTCAATGACGCCATCGCGCAAGTGAATTGTCCGCCGCGCGTGAGCGGCGATGTCGCGCTCGTGCGTGACGAGAATGATGGTGTTACCGCGGTGATACAAATCTTCGAGCAGGGCCATGATCTCGTCGCCGGTTTTGGAATCGAGATTGCCCGTCGGCTCGTCCGCGAGAATGATCGACGGCTTGTTCACGAGGGCGCGCGCGATCGCCACGCGCTGACGTTGGCCGCCGGACAATTCGTTAGGCTTGTGATGAATCCGATCGCCCAGACCAACATCCACCAATGATTGCGTGGCCCGTTCTTCGCGCGTTTCCGGGTCGACGCCGGCGTAGATCAACGGCAGCTCGACATTCCGCAAGCTCGTCGCGCGCGGGAGCAGGTTGAACGTTTGAAAAACAAAACCGATCTCCCGGTTGCGGATCGCGGCCAGCTCATCATCGTCCATCTCTTTAACGTTGCGCCCGTTGAATTCGTAACGGCCGGCCGTCGGCGTATCGAGACAACCGAGCATGTTCATGAGCGTCGACTTGCCGCTGCCGCTCGGACCCATCACTGCGAGATACTCGTTGCGGCGGATTTGCAACGTGACGCCGCGCAACGCGCGCACGGTCTCTTCGCCCATCACGTAATCTTTCGTGATGTTCTCAATGTCGATGACGACGGGGCCGGCTTCTCTAACTGATTGCGGCCCGTCCATCGCTAGATCGACATCTACTTCGCCGCTTCTTTGTCGTAAGCGACTTTGGCGCCGTCTTTCAATTTGCGGCTGATCGCGCTGTAGCTGCCGGAAATCACTTCGTCGCCGGGTTGCACACCGCTTTTGATTTCCATGTAAGTATCGTCCGAAATTCCTGTCGTCACTTTGGCTGACTGCGCTTTGCCGCCCTTTTTCAAAAAGACCACCTTCGATAATTTTTCTCGTTGCTCGCGCTCCGAAGCTTTTTCCTGCCGCTCGTTCACGTAATCGGCATTGTTGTCGCCTTTGTCGCGCGCCGCCGTTTTCATTTTGCGCTTTTCGATTTCCTCCGGACTCAAATTACTCTCGCCGGTGCGGATAGTGACCGCCTGCATCGGCACCGCGACCGCGTCCTTCACGATGTTCGTTTCAATGTCCGCAGTGCAGCTAAGGCCCGGCCGCAGCAAAACGTCTTCGCGCTCCAGATTAATCTTCACTTCGAAATTAGTGACTTCCTCTTGCGTTCCGCTGCCGGTCGTCTTTCCAGTGTTGCCGATTTGCGCAACGGTGCCTTTGAATTTTCGATCGCCGTAGGCGTCGATCTTCACATTCGCTTTGTCGCCGACCTTCACATTCGGCACGTCGTTCTCGTTCACATCGATGACCCCCTGCATTTTTGTCAGATCTGCCACGCGCATCACTTCAGTGCCCGCAAATTGTCCGGTCGCGACCAGACGCTCGCCGAGTTTGCTATTCAACAACGTCACCGTGCCATTCAGCGGCGAGTAAATCGTCGTCTTGGAAAGTTGATCGCGCGCCTGGCTCGACGCCGCCTGCGCCCGCTCGATCTCATGCAGCGAACTCTCGTAAGTATTTTTCGCAACGTCGGCCGCGGCCTGCGCCGCGTTGTACTCCTGGATCGAGATTGTCTTTTTCGCGAACATCTCGTCCGCGCGTTTCAAATCCTGCTCGGCGCGCGTCATGGTCGCCTTTTGCTGAAGATTGGTCGCCTTCGCCGTGC
>DATBCV010000102.1:0-3004 GCA_036270275.1 Chthoniobacterales bacterium
CGAAAACAGACGGTTGCCATCTGGGCCGGCGAAAGAATTTCCCAGCCTTTGCGCGCGCGTAGCTCGCGCTCCGCGACTTCAGCCAGTTCAAATCCGCGCGCGATCGCTTCACGAAATGCCGCGACGCCGAAAGTTTGGAGCGATAGCCAGACTTTGAGCGCGCGAAAACTTCGGCTGAGCTGAACACCGTAATCGCAGGGATTAAATCCTTCATCGACGCGATGCACGTCGCGCAGGTAATCGGCCTTGATTTGAAAAGCCGATTTCAAAAGCGCGGCGTCCCGGACCAAAACGCAGCCGCACTCGAACGATTGGAACAACCATTTGTGCGGATCGAGCGAAATCGAATCGGCGCGCTCGATCCCGCCGAACAGTCCACGACCGCGCTCGGACAAAATCGCCGCCGCGCCAAAAGCGCCGTCGATGTGCAGCCACATTTTTTCTTTCGCGGTGAGATCGGCCAATTCATTGAGGGGATCGATCGCGCCAGTGTTCGTCGTGCCGGCGTTCGCGATTACGCAAAACGGTCGCAGATCTTTTGCGCGATCGTCGGCGATCGCGGCGCGCAGACTTTCGATCGACAATCGAAAATTTTCGTCGCTCGGAAGCCTGCGAAGTTGCTCCGGTAAAAAACCGATGACCCGGAGTGCGCGTTCGACTGATGAATGCGTTTGATCGGAAAAATAAACGGTCGCTTTGCCGGTGCGATCCTGAAGCAAAGCGTGGCGCGCGGCCACGAGCGCGGTGAGATTCGCCATCGATCCGCCGCTGACGAACAAACCGCCGGCCGCTGCTGGAAATCCGCAAGTCCGGCAAAGCCAGCGAACCAACCCGAGCTCGACCGCCGCGGCCGCCGATCCGCCGAGCCACGTGCCGTTGAAAATGTTAAAACAGGCGGCGAGCGCGTCCGCCATTGTGCTCACGAAATTGTTCGGGCCGGGAACGAACGCGAAGAAACGCGGATGATCGACGTGCAAGTTGTTCGGAAAAACATCGCGCTCGAGTTGGGCGAGCAGTTCGTTTGGATCGCGACCGCTCTCCGGTGGATCGCGATCAAAAATCGGAATCAGTTTCGCCGGTTCACTTTTCGAACCTACTCGTTCTTCACGAATGTTTGCAAAATGGTTCGTCAGAAGATCGACAACCGCGTAGCCAAACTTTCGCATTTCCTCGCGCGAAAGCGAGATGCGGGATGTATTCACGGCGGAATCGTCCGACATAGCGAGAACCTAAACGGGGTTCAGCTGCCTTGTGAAGTATGAACAGAGTGATACTTCCACGCTTAGACAAAAAGATTGAACCCAGACTGCCGAGTCAGCCGCCGGCCGCTTGATGGATCGGAAACTTGTCACCGAGAATGAGTGCGGTCACCACGAGCGCCACGTGGGTAAATGCCTGCGGAAAATTCCCGAGCTGCCGTTTCGTCACCGGATCGTACTCTTCCGAAAGCAAACCCAGATCGTTTCGCAATCCGAGCAACCGCTCAAATAATTTGCGCGCGTCGTCCTTACGCCCGATCGCGTGGAGGCCGGCCGCCATCCAAAATGAGCAGGGCAGGAAAACGCCTTCGTGTCCGGGCAAACCGTCAACGTTTTCTTTCTCGGGGCGATAGCGAAGAATGAAGCCGCCTTCGTTCAGCTCGCGTTCGATCGCTTCAATCGTATTGCTCACGCGCGGGTCACTAATTGGCAGGAAATCGGTGAACGGCATGATCAACAGACTCGCATCGAGCCCTTCGCTTCCGTAGAACTGGGTGAACGCTTTCTTTTGCGGATTGTAACCACGCTGACAGACTTCGGCGTGAATCTCATCTCGAATTTTTCGCCAGCGGCCGGTGTTCGAACCGGCCGCGCAATTGCACTCTTCCGCAAGTTTGATCGCACGATCGAATGCCACCCACGCCATCATTTTTGAATGGGTGAAATGTTTGCGCTCGCCGCGCACTTCCCAAATTCCTTCATCGGGCTCACGCCATTTCGATTCCAAAAATTTCAAGAGACCGGAAACGAGCGCCCAATCCGCCTTCTCCATTTTGATTCCCGCCTGATCAGCGCGATACATCGCCGCCAGCACTTCGCCGTAAACATCGAGTTGGAATTGTTTTGAAGCGGCATTCCCGATTCGCACCGGCTTTGAATTCTCGTAGCCGTCGAGCCAGGGCACTTCAAATTCGTCGAGTCGACGTTCGCCGTGGACGCCGTACATGATTTGCATTTGCGCTGGGCTGCCGGCGATCGCGCGCAACAACCATTCGCGCCACTTCTTCGCTTCCTCATTCAAGCCGGCGTGCATGAACGCAACCAAAGTGAATGTCGCGTCCCGCAGCCAGCAAAAGCGATAATCCCAATTGCGGACTCCGCCGATTTGTTCCGGCAAAGAAGTTGTCGGCGCCGCGACGAGGCCGCCGGTTGGGGCGTAAGTTAAACCCTTCAAAGCGACGAGCGAACGAATCACCTCGTCACGCCACGGAAGGTCTTTATGACAATGGCCGCCCCAGTCTTCCCAAAATTTTTCGGTGTCGCGCAATGCGTGATCGGCATGAACCGGCTTGGGCGGTTCTTCGTGCGACGCGAACCAGGTCAGCACGAACGGAATGCGATCTCCTTCGCCGACCGAAAACTCGGCGACCGTGGTAAGATCTTTGCCGCAGGTTTCGATCGGTGTGCGCAAAATCAGTCCATCCGGACCGGCAATCGCTTCCAGTCCGCCGTGTTCCTTCCGCACCCACGGCACAATTTGCCCGTAGTCGAAACGAATGATGAGCTCCATCTGCATCGTCACCGATCCGCGAATGCCTTCGACGATGCGGATAATGTCTGGGTTCGCGCCGCGCGGCGGCATGAAATCGATCAAACGCAACGCACCGCTCTTGGTCTCGATCTCGGTTTCGAGAATTAAAGTGTTGCCGCGATAACGGCGACGGATGTTCGTGACCGGCTCGTTTGGAAAAAATCGCCAATGGCCATTCTCATGATTGCCAACGAGTGACGCGAAACATGCTCCA
>DATBCV010000103.1:0-1504 GCA_036270275.1 Chthoniobacterales bacterium
CGAACAATCTCCGCGCGTTCGCGAAATGCGTCTCGTCACGATGCCGCGGAAAGAACACGATGAGGACAACGAAGACCGCGACCAGTGCGATCAAAACCCAGCGACCGGTCACCGCCTCGCTCTCTCGAGCCGCAATCGCGACAACAACCACGAGAGCGGCATAAAGAACCGCGCAGACGATTAGGCTCGTTTGAAAGCCGAATCGCGGGAGCAGAATGAATCCGGCGATCAGAGGACCGATCGCCGCGCCCGCGGTGTTGAACAACGTCATCACTCCGACGCTATTCATCCGGCTTCCGACAGTTTCCTGAACTCGCGCCGCGATTACTGGAAATAAAATCCCCGACAAAAACGCGACTGGAAACATCAGCGCGAGCGAGATCAACGCGATCTGCGTCCACGATTCCAAATAAAAATTTTTTTCCCCTTCCGCGAGCTTTGGAATCGGAAAGAAAACATAGCAAACCAGAGTCAAGATCGCGGCGAGGATGAGAAGGATCGGCAAAGCCGATTGGCGCATTCTTTTCGCAATCGCGCCGGAAGCAATTCCGCCGAGTCCAATTCCCGCGAGAACAATGGCGAGCATCACACTGAACGCCGTTGCCGACGACGCGACATAGAGCCGGAGAAATCGAAACCAAACGACTTCGAGCGTGAGGAGAATGCAGCCCGCGCCAAAACTGACGATCAACAGTCGCCAGGGCAGTTGATAATCAATCTTCAATCGCAATCGCCGCGATTCCGGCTGTAGCGGCAGCCGTGTCGGCTGCTCAACGCCCTTGCTTATTCCCAGCGCGATAATCGCCGCGACGCAGTTCAACAATCCCGCGACCAAACTCGTTCCAAACAATCCAAAGGCTTTGACCAGAAAAAGTTCGCCGATCAACGCGCCGATGACCGCGCCGAGCGTGTTGAAGCCGTAAAGCAAACCGATCGCGCGACCGAAATGCGCGCTCGCAAGTTGTCGATCTTCGAGAACGATCGGCAGCGTTAGCCCCATTGCCGTCGTCGGGACCAGCAAGATCACGAACGAAAATAAAACGCGGAGCACGAGCAGAATTGTTTGATGTGACCAGAGCGCTTGGAAAAGTGGTCGCAATAATTCGCCGAGAACCGGCAACGCGAAAACGATCGTGCAACCGAAGACTGCGACCGCAATTTCGAGCGCGGCGTAGAATCTGAGCGGACGCATTCGCAATTTCGCCGACGCCGCGATCGCGGTCCCGAGCGCGAGCCCGGCCATGAAGCTGGAAAGAATCAGTGCCGCCGCCCAAATCGAATTCCCAAACGCCAGCCCGCTCAACCGCAACCAGAGCGTCTCAAAAATCAGCGCACTGATTCCGGAAAGAAAAAGAACCGCAGAAAGAATCGCCAGTCGCACCGCGCGATCATACCGCACCGAAAGACGATGTCATGCTGATCCCGCGGTTCTCTACATCGCTTAGGCAAGCAGACTCCGTAGCTTCAGAATTGCACCAATTATCGCAACCGGGCAAAAAGCAGC
>DATBCV010000104.1:0-14419 GCA_036270275.1 Chthoniobacterales bacterium
GACATCGCGGCAACGCGCGAGCGTGAAGTGCGGATGCCAGGCGCGCAGCTCCGGATCCAGCCCCACTTGAAACGCCGCTTCTTGGACCCGTTTGTGCAATTGAAATAAATGCGGATGCGCCGCACCGACTCCGATCCAAACAATCTTGACCGGTCCTTTTGGCGGAAACGTTCCAACCCCATTGACCGGAAGAAAGAATGCGCGGAACTCGATCGCTTGGAGTTTTTCGCGCAGGGCAAGCTCGACAGTATTCGGCACGTCCGCAAAAAATCCGAGCGTCAGATGCGATTGATCACCTGCGGTCCAATGCACGCCGCGAATGTGCGGATCGAGATCGGCCAGGATTTTGCGAATTGATTGGGGCGGATCAATCGAGACGAAAAGCCGTTTCACTTTCCGGCGCGAATGGCCAGGCCGCTGCGCGATTCATTGCCTTCCTGACTTACCCGTCGCGGCAACATTCGATTAATGAAAATCATCACGCGCGCGAAGAGATTTGGAAACAACGCATTCTTTGCGATCGCCAAGTACGTCGAAAATGGCATGACGAGCGAGGGTCGTCCGCTTCGGCATGCGTTCACGATCTTCCGCGCCGCGCGCTCAACCGAGATCGAAGCAAACGGAATTTTCAACGACCGGCGAAACCAACTGTATTCTGCGGCGTGATCGCCTTTGAACATCGCGTGAACGTCCGAGCCGGTGCGCATTAATCCCGGCGTGACTGTGGTCACGAAAATGTTGTCGCGCGCGAGCTCACAGCGGGCTGCGTCGGAAAATCCGGTGAGCGCAAATTTGCTGGCGCAATAAGCAGCCATGTGCGGAATGCCGATTCTTCCACCGATCGAAGAGATGTTGACGATTCGTCCGCCGCCTTTGACGCGCATTTGAGGCAGGATAAGAAGCTGCAAAATATAAGGCGCCCAAAAATGGATGCGCATATTGCGATCGAAATCCTTTAACTGCGAATGTTCGATCGGTCCGACTTCGATAATTCCGGCGTTGTTGATGAGAATGTCGATCTTGCCAAAGCGCTGGAAGGTTTGTTGAACGGCGGATTGGATCTGCTGCGATTCCACAAGATCGCACTGGACGGTGAGGACTTCGGTTTTGAAAGCGTCGAGCTGCGCTTTGGCGCGCTCGAGCTCTTCCGCATCGCGCGCGAGCAAAGAAACTTTCGCTCCCCGTCCGCAAAGTTCGCGCGCGATTTGCAATCCGAGCCCACGCGAGCCGCCGGTGATGAGCGCGACCTTATCGCTGAAAAAATTCGCCATTTCGTTAGACGTTGAACGCTTAAAATCCGAGGTCAACGCTGAAATCGGATTTGGTTGTCGATCTAGCCGTGTTTGCGATTGAATTTCGCAACTTCGCGCGCCGTCTCGCGATCCACCGCGCGCTTTTTCAGATCGGCGCGTTTATCGTGCGCGACTTTTCCCTGACCGACGCCGATCTCGGCTTTGAGCTTTCCGTTTTTCCAAAAGAGACTCAAGACCACGAGCGCGCGGCCTTTGATCTGACTTTCGCCGTAAAGCTTGTCGATCTCGTGCCGGTGGAGGAGAAGTTTGCGGGCGCGTTTGGCCGGCGGCACTTCATGGCTCGCTTTTTCGTAAGGCTGCACATCGGCGTTGTAGAGAAACGCTTCACCCTTTTCGATCCGCGCGAATGCGTCGCTGATGTTGGCTTTGCCGGCGCGAATGGATTTTACTTCGCTGCCTTTGAGCTCGATGCCGGCTTCGTAGCGATCGAGAATATGAAAATCGCGCAGCGCCTTGCGATTGAGGATCGACTCAGCGGGCATGGCAACGCGCGCTGAACGCGCCCGAATTTAAGCCGCAGGAGGCTCCGGATTTTTGATCGCCTCGAAAGTGAGTTTACCGGCGATGATTTCCTTGAGCGCAATGTCGGTAAGCGACATGCGCGGCGTGGTTTCAACCATCGGCCGATGTCCAAGACCGAGCTGGCGAACGCGCTTTGAGACAACGTTAATCAGGAGTTGCTGGTTGGGAATTACTTGAGCTGCTTCCTGGAGAAGTTGAGTCGTCATATGGCGCAAGGAGCTGACGGTGCGGTTAGCTTCCGTCGGGAATTGAAGAATGGTCGGCGCAGTGGAGGCGAGAGCGGAGGGTGTGAGCTGCGACGAGATCATAAAAATTGGAGCGGTGACATTGCGAGCGCGAGCGCGCATTGTCAACCGATTTGTTCGGACTGAGCGCGGGCGATTTTGCCGCGGCTAAGATCGACAATCGCCGTTAGGTGCGCCGCCTAACGAACGTCTTCGACGTAGCTGGCGATGCGGTAATCAATCGGCGGACCAGCCGTGCCTCTGAGCGCCTTATCGAAATGGAAGCCGGTGTTTCCGTTGCCGGTAAAATTGTTGCACGTGATCGCGCCGTAGATGTCGGGATTGCCGTGCAATTGAAAAGTGGCGGACGGCGCATAGAACGTGGCCCAAACATTGCCGGGCGGAGCGATATCGATGACTTGCGTGCTGCCGTCGGTGGGCGTGATGCCCATGAACTGAAAATGACCGGCGCGGCTGACATTGGTTGACGGCGTGCCGTCGGCATTCTTCACGCCGGTCGCGCCATCGACATTATTGTTAACGATGTCGCGCGCTTTTGCGCTCAGGCTGCCGGCGAAATAGATGCGCGCGTTCACGCCTTTGTTGATCGTAATCTTACCAACATTGCCCGTGACGACGACGGTGACGTACGTTTCGATGGGATTCCCGGATGCGTCAGTGCGCGCATTGATGGTGACGCCGTCCAAAACGGAATAGAGATACCAATCAGGCGTGCCGGAATTGGTGGCCGTGCTCGAAGGATTGATCGTTGCCGGGCTGCCGGGCTTGTAAGGATTCGAGGCTGGAGGAACCGGTTGAACGACTGGTGGGGCGGTGAAGGAAACGTTGTTGTCGATCGTTCCGGTGATGCTGCTGTTGGAGTGCGTGACGTTCCCGCCGTTCGTGCTGACGTCGCCGTAGATGGTGCCGCCTTGACTGAACGTCGGGGTGTTTACCGACACGCTGCCGTTGCGGGAATCGAGGTAATGCGGATCGGCGGGGTTGTTCGCGCAAAAATAATATGCGCCGTTGTGCGAATCGTAACTATCGCAAACGCCGGCGGAACCTGGGCCGGAAAAACTCGCGAGGCATTTCAAGAATCCTTCGAACGGCTCGACCGGCGCAGCGATGAGCTCGATGCGGCGCGAAATCTTCGGAGTCGTGACCGTGAGAAGCTGCTTGTTGTTGCCATCGCCATCGCCGTAGGCGGCAATGAAGTGGTCGTAATTGAAATCGATTTTGCGCAAAAGACTATCGCCGCGCGTCGTCGCGTTCATGCGATCGTCCATGCCGACGCGTTTCAATCCATAAACGGTCGCATTGCCGACAGATCGGATGCGATAGAAAGGATTGGAGTTCGTGTCGGTGAACACTTGATCGACAATGACACTCGCCGAGAGACTATTATTAGTGCCGAATGTCGCAGGCGTCGTCAGAGTCCACGTTGGCGTCGCCGCGCCGGAGACAACCGCCCAAGTTCCGCCGGTGAATTGTGTCCCCGGCGCGGAGGATGCCTTTCGGCATTCCACGTAACCAAAATCTCCGCCGGCTTCCGCGGCGTAGAGCGCTTCCTTCCACGCTTTGACTTGTTTGCTGGTCGCGTTGTAGCGCGCGGTTGTGTTCATCAAGACGCCGGCCGCGACGAGTGAAATAATGACTATGATCGCGATGGCGCAAAGGATGACGCTTCCTGTTTCTGAATGGCGATTGATTTTCATGTGTTAGCCGCGCCGCTTATTGCGCAAATATGCTTTGGCGAAAACGGTCGTCCCGGTGCGGGAGGGATCGGTTTGGCCCTGACCATTTCCATTACCGTGCCCGTGAAATTTGGGCATGAACGTTACCGTAGAGGACGTGTATTCGGTGTTCGCGAGCTCAGTGTCGATGGTTTCCGGCACAAGCGAATCGGTGCTCGCCGCGATTGTGGTAAGGACGCCATTTTCGGTGCGGGTAATCGTTTGATTGTTCAGGGCGTAGATCACGCTAGACGTGCCAGTGCCGTAATCGATGACGGCGCCATTGGCGGTGGGCGTGATTGTCGGCGTCCGTCGTTTCCCGACGTTGGCGTTGCCGACGCCTGCGTCAGAATCGCCTGCTTGAATAACATAATTCGGAATCGTGCAGGTGACGGTCAGCTTGTCGACTGACGTGGTGACTGAGTAAGAGCGCTTCACGTCCCGACTCAAGTAATCGATAATTCGGATCTGCTGCAGATGGGTCGAGAAAAAATCATCCACGCCCGCGAGGCTTTGTTGGAGACTGATGGAGCTGGCAAAGGCTGCGGCGAACAGCGCCGAAGTGATGCCGACCACCACGACCATTTCGCCCATGCTGAACCCCGCAGTATTGTGATTTTGTCGGAGCTTCATTTCTTGATTCCCGCCGAGATGAGACTTTCGGTTTGTTCCGAACGCGAGCGGCCTGCAAAAGTTGTCGTCCAATCATAACGGACATTGACGCGCAACAACGTAGTAGTGCTTGGAAAAGATGCGCCACCGCTCCAGCTGATCGTCGGAGTTACGTTCGCTCCAGCAGCGCGGGTGTAGGTCACCGATGGCGAACCGGCGATGTAATCGGACAATTTCACCGTCTCCACCGCGCGTTGCGCGAGGGCTGCGCTGTTCGACGGCGTCGTGAGTAATGTTGTCATGTAGCTCGTACTTGTCAGATCGGTGAATGCCAGGCTGCGCAGAACTTCCAAGCGATCCTGAACGCCTTGTATGGCGGCGACGTTCTCCTTGCTTGCATTCACGTAACGCAGGCAAACCGTGTTCAACTCAAACACCGACCCGAAGAATCCTGCTAACAGCACGACCGACGTCATCAGCTCTGTCAGGGTGAAACCATCCTCGTACCGACCTTGGAAGCGCATCCGCATTTGTTTGCGAAAATTGGAGCAAACGACATGCCGGTAAGGGCCTCGCGAGCACGCTTCTCTCATCGCGCAGCCACTATTCGGTTGTGGCGGAATTTACTACAGACGCCGCTACCGAACGTCTTCGACGTAATTTATGATGCGGTAATCAACCGCATCGCCGACCTTGTCGAGCTGTCGATCGTAGTGCCAGCTGGTGTTGCCGTTGCCGTAGAAAGTTTTGCAGACGATCGCGCCTGTGATGTCGGGATTGCCATTCAAACTAAAGTCGGCGCTCGGCGCATAAAATGTGGCCGCGTAGCTTCCGGGCGGACCGATCGCGATCGATTGAGACACGGTCGGATCAGTGGGACTGATTCCGTAAAATTGAAGGTTCGACGCGATTCCGCTTTCGTTAACAATGTCGCGCGCCTTCACGCTGATGTTGCCGTCAAAATAAATCCGCGCGGTGACATTTGGGGTGATGTCGATTGTGCCAGTGATGTCGCCGGTGACGTGAATGTCCACATAAGTCTTCGAGCTGCCGTAGCTATTCACGACGAGGTGGCCCGTGAAAGATGAGAACAAATATCCGGTCGGATTTTGCGGCGTGCCGGTCGCGGGCGGGCTAATCGTCACCGTTGAGTTGCCTGGAACTTTTGTCGGACTGGCTTGAGGCGCCGGAAAATCTGTAGGCATTTTGAAAGGTGGAACGCTGAACGGAACGTTGTTGTCGATCGTGCCGGTGATGTATTGGGATCGAATGATTGTGCCACCGTTGGTGGCGACGTTGCCATAAACCCAACCGCGAATCGTTGCGACGGAGCTGGCGATTTCGACGCTGCCACTTCGAGCGTCAGAGTAATGCGGATCGTTCGGACTGTTGGCGGCGAAATAGTAGGCACCGTTAGACGAGCTGTAGCTGTCGATGAACGCTGCGTCGCCGAGGCCGTAAAATGTTCCAGTAGCCTTGATTGCCGCTTCGAATGGCGTGATTGGCGCCGCAATGAGTTCGACTCGCCGCGTCACTTGAGGACGGCTCACAGGTAAAAGTACTTTATTGAGACCATCGCCATTCGGACCGTAGGTCGCAACGAAATGGTCGTAATTGAAATCGATCTTACGAAGCAGACTGTCACCGCGATTGTTCGGCCCCATGCGATCATCCATTCCAACGCGCTTGAAGCCATTCACCGGCGCGGTCCCTTTTGTCCGAATTCGGTACCACGGATTGCCGTTGGTATCGTAATAAAAGAGATCAACTCGCGCGCTGGTTGAGAGGCTGTCGCTGCCGTAAGTGACTGGAGCATTATTGCTGTAGACGCCGCCCGAATACGTCCAGGTCGAGGATGGGAACGCGTTCGTCGGATCGAGAATCGTCTTACGAATCTCGGCGTACGCGATGTCGCCGCCGGTTTCCGCAGCATCAAGAGATTCCTTCCAACTGCGGACCTGAGTGGATGCCACGTTGTAACGAGTCATGCAGTTCAGAAGAACGTTTCCGCCAATGACGGAGACAACGAGAATCGTGCACAAGACGCAGAGCAGCACATTGCCGCGCTCGGAGGAGTGGGTTGAGATTCGCATGTTCTAACTGTTTGCGATTTCGATTTCGAATTAACCGCGGCGTTTGTTGCGCAAGTAAGCCGTGGCGTACAGAGTCGTGCCCAACCGCGCCGAATCAGTGTTCGGATCCTGATTGCCGTTTCCGAAAGTGAAGATCGGCCGGAAGGTTACGCTCGTGCGCGCGTACTCGGTGTTGGCCAATTCCACGTCGGTACTCTTCGGAAGCAACTGGTCGGTGCTGGATGCGATTGTCGTTACAACACCGTTCTCAGTGCGCAAAATGGAAGTGCCGTTGATGGAGTAAACGACCGTCGTTGCAGACGGGCCGTAATTTACCTGCCATCCGGTGGACGTGTACGAAACCGTTGGGCTGCGAGGTGTGCCGATCAACGCCGAATTCGCAATCGCTTCCGGATCGCCCGATTGAATGATGTAGCTCGGAACACTCATTGTCACCGTTTGTAGATCGACCGAGCTTGTTACGATGAGACCGCGCTTCACGTCGCGATTCAAGTAATCGATGATACGGATCTGCTGCATGTGGGTGGTGAAATAGTTGTCTACCGCGTTAAAGCTTTTTTGGAGCGAAACGCCGCAAGTGATGGCGGCGAGAAGAACGATGGAGCTGAGAGTGACGCTGACCAGCATTTCGCTTAAAGTGAAGCCGGCGGTTTTGAGTGAGGACTGGAGTTTCATTTTTTGGTTCCGTTTGATATAATAGTGCTGGTTGTTTCGGAACGTGCCCGACCACCGAGCATGTTCCATGAGGTTGAGACATCTACTTGAACGAGAGAGGTGCCGAGGGTCGTCGCGGTGGAATTGGTGGTGACCGTTCCATCGGGCGTACGGGTGAATTGCGTCACCCCATTCGGCGTCGGATAGGCGCTGATCTTTATGATCTCGGTCGCTTTCTTACAAAAATCTGAACCGTTAGGAGGCGTGGCGAGCAGCGATTGCACCGTGTTTGCCGTAGTTAGGTCGGTGAAGGACAAATTCCTGAGTACTTCGCAACGATCATGAACCGTCTGCACCGCGGCGATGGATTCCTTGCTGGCGTCAATGTATCGGAGACACACGGCGTTCAACTCGAAAACGGATGCGCAAAAAACGCCAAGCAGGAGAACCGCGACCATGACTTCCGGAAGCGTCATCGCCGCCGCTGCTGATTTCCGTTTGAGCCTCATTTGGTTGGACCAAAAATTAGCAGGGACTGTGCCGAATTTCTCGTAACTGCGATAGAGTCCATAAAACATGAGAAATTACAGAATTTGTCGCAAACTTGAGAGAAATCTCGCATTTCGGGGGTCGTCGCGATAATTTTTTGAACAGGGCCCAGTCGTCGCTCAACGATTACGTTCCGATTCCTTACCGTTTGCTGCAGCTTGCATTCGGCCTTAGATGCACGACATAATCGGCGGTTTAGTGCGGGCTGTGGCTCAGCTTGGTAGAGCGCCTGGTTCGGGACCAGGAGGCCGTGGGTTCAAATCCCACCAGCCCGATTTTCTTTCGAGTAATCTCTCTCTTTTAGCTGACGCAGAAATTCCCCTGGGGACTCTGCTTTCGTTTTTTCGAGCAAGCTCCACGAGAAGTCGGTTGAAATCGCAGCCGCTTCGTGGTTGGATCGACAAGACACGACGCAAATGGGCTCTCTGAAAAAAAGACGGAAGGCAAAGATTTCCAAACACAAACGCCGCAAACGCATGCGGGCGAATCGCCACAAGAAGCGTCTTCGTTACAAGTCGTAAGATTAAATCGTTGCGATCAGGTCCGCAGATTTGCCTGCGCCGGATCGCGCGCGTAATATCGCCGACATGATGGAGCTTAATCGCCGCTCCGCTCTCGCGCTCCGTCGGCTTTTGTTTCTGCTGATTTTCGTTGGCTTGGCGGCGCCTTTTTTTGCCCGACCGCATTCCACTCCCACAAAAGCGCCGCCAACTGCAGCTCCGCCATCGGCGAAAAAAACGAATCTCCAGAACGACTCTGTGTTTGTGACACCGGCGAAAGATTTGTTGTTGCGAATTGACGGTGAACACAAGGCCGACGCTTTAGCCCATTTCGTCGAAGGTTTGTCGTTCGAGGAGAACGGAGAAATGGACAAAGCGCTCGCGGCTTACCGAAAAGTCCTAGACCTGGATCCCGGCCAGGCCGAATTGGCCTCGCGTGTCGCGGCATTGCTCGCGCGACAGGACGAATATCCCCAGGCGATCGATGTTCTGAAGGATGCGATCAAGGCCAATCCGAAAGCGACCGAACCTTTGCTACAGCTTGCTTTCATTTACACGAAATATCTGAATCGAACCGATCAGGCGCTCGAGCTTGTTAATCGGGCCATCGCCATCGATCCGCAAAACATCGATGCCTACGAGCGCATTTGCGAAATTGCGGCCGCGACCGGCGACGAAAAAAAGGCCCTTCAGGTGCTTAATCACGCGGCGGAACTTCCGAGCGGCAAGGCAGAATTCTGGATGCGTCTCGGCAAACTTTACGCATCGATCGTATTCAAGCCTGATAAGTCTCCGGAACCGGAAGACATCGCTCGCGTAAATCAAATCTTCAAAAAAGCGGCCGAGCGCGCCGGCGACGACGCCAACGTCTTGAAGGAAACCGCCGACTACTTCGCGTCCACCCAGCAGATCAAAGAAGCGATCCCACTTTACTTGAAACTTCTCGACCTCGCGCCCGAGGACACAAATGCGCGCGAAAAACTAGCCGCCGGTTTCCTGTTGACCAATCAACGCGACAAAGCGGTTGAGATGCTCGACCAGATTATCAAAGAGCATCCGGAAAAATATCAACCTTACGATTTGCTTGCCGGCTTGCTCGATGACACCGCCCGCGCGTTGGAGCGAGAGAAAAAAAATCAGCAAGCGAAGCCGATTTTCGCAAAGGCCGCCGCAAATTATGAGCAGAGTCTCGTGATCAATCCCGCGCGCGTCAGTCCGTATCTACATTTGGCGGAACTGCTGCTCGGTCCGTTGAAAGAGCCCGAACGGGCAGTCAAGGTCTTGGGCGAAGCGCGTCAGCGCTTTCGGCAGGCGCCCGAAATCGCTTACTACCTGGCCATCGCCCAACGCGAAGCGAAACATTCGCAGGAATCAGTCGCGACTTTCGAAGAAGCTTTGCGGGAAGCCGAAGCCGAAGGCGCCGAAATTGCCAACGCACGTTTTTATTTCGACTACGGCGCGGCGGCTGAGCAAGCGGGACTTTATGACAAAGCGGCGGACTTGTTTCGCAAATCAATCGCGGTCGATCCCGCCAATGCCGCCGAAGCGTACAATTACCTGGCTTACATGTGGGCCCAGCACAACACGCATCTCGATGAAGCGGAGCAAATGATAAAGCTCGCTTTGCAAGCCGATGCGAAGAACGGCGCTTATCTCGATACGCTGGGTTGGCTTGAATTTCGCGAAGGAAAATTCGAGCAGGCGTTGAGCGATCTTCAACGCGCCGCGCAAAACCTCACGCGCGACGACCCGGTCGTGCTCGAACACATCGGCGATGTTTGCGCAAAACTAAACAAGTCCGCGCAGGCCATCGATGCCTGGCAAAAAGCGCTCATGCTCGATCCGAAGAACAAAACGCTCGCGGACAAGATCGACAATGCCAAAACGCGAATGAGCAAAGGCGAATCGCCGAATACCAACTCGTTCCAGTAGTTTGCTGCCCCGCGCAAGTTTCTCTCGATCAACTACCGCGCTAACGGTAGCTTTTGCCCAATGAGCGCTTACCCGACGCCTTGGCAGCAGCGGACAATGTGGGCCGCGCTCACCGCGTTTTTTGTTGTTCTGCTCATCGTTATTGCAGGCGTGGTCGTTTACGTCGGCGCGAATTTGATCAGTTTTCTTCAACCAATTCTCATCCCGATCGCCGTCGCTGCGATTCTCGCCTATCTCCTTGATCCAGTCGTGACCGAGCTTTGTCGTCGCGGCATGGGTCGGAATTTGGCCATCGTGGTAATTTTCGCGAGCGTTCTGATCGCGCTCGTCGGTTTGATTTGGTGGGTTGTGCCTACGATTTCGATGCAAAGCGCGAATTTTGCGCGCGAGCTGCCGAACTACACCCAAAAAGTGCGTGACCGCATTGTCGATGTAATCGTGCAATACAACCGCATGGTCGGCGGAACGAGCCGCGGAAAAAGCGGATCGTCCGGGCTCGTAAATTTTTTACTCGGAACGCCGCCGCCGCATAGCCCGCCTCCATCGTCTTCCGCGACCGCTGCACCAAGTCCTACTCCGCTGGCGAACGGCTCGCCGGTCGAATCGATTTCCGCGGCGCCGACAAAGATGAGCTCGGCCGAGCGACAACAGATCGAGGTCAAAGCGGAAAAAATTATTCCAAACCTCGAGCGATACCTGCCGACGCTGGCCGAGAAAATCTGGGGCATCATCAAGAAGAGTATCGGCGGCTTTCTCGGCATTACTGGTTTCCTGCTCAGCCTGATCATCGTGCCGATCTATCTTTTCTTTCTCCTGAAAGAACGGCCGCGCATCGAGAAACGCTGGCGGGATTATCTGCCATTGCGGCCGTCACCGATGAAGGACGAAATCGCCGACGCGATTTCCGAGATCAACACTTACGTCATTGCGTATTTTCGCGGGCAATTGCTCGTCTGTTTGGTCGACGGCACACTCATCGGCAGCGCGCTCACGCTTCTCGGCTTAAATTTCGCGCCCTTGATCGGATTGCTTGTCGTTATTCTAACAATGATTCCCTACATCGGCATCGTCATCTGCTGGATTCCCGCCGTGCTCATCGCCGCGTTTCAATTCGGCGGGTGGTATCCATTTTGGGTCACGGTGATTTTCGTCCTGATCCAAAATCTCGAAGGGATGTTTTACGCGCCGCGAATTGTCGGAAAATCGGTGGGTCTTCATCCCATGACTGTGATTGTGTCGATCTTTGTTTGGGGATTATTGATTGGCGGCTTGCTCGGACCGATTCTCGCCGTGCCGTTGACCGCCACCATCAAAGTGTTGCTCACGCGCTACGTTTGGGGGCCGCGTTTGCGGGAACGCGTGCGCGCGCAAGTTGAAAAGGTTCCAGTCGTCCGCGAGGCCGAGAGCGGCGCATAGCCTGCTCTGCCAGGCGGAGGCTGGTTGCAATCTGCCAGGCACACACGCATAAAGATTAAATGCCGGAAAAAATCAAACGCGTGCGCCGCAAACGACGCAGCCGATCTTTACCCGGCGTCGAAACGCTTTCCGATTTCCGTCCGCATTTGGTGCCCGCGCGCCTTGCCATCTATTTTGGCGGCGCGGTCCTCGCGGTTTTGCTGATTGTTTTTCTTGGGACCTACGGCTCCAAGTTGTACACGAACTGGAACGAGTCGCGTTTGTTACGGCGCGCGACTGCCGCGCTCCAGGAGAAAAATTTTCTCAGCGCGAGTCGCGTTGCCCGACAGGTCCTCGAACATCATCGCGATTCTTTGCCCGCATTTTACATTCTCGCGGAAGCGACTGAGAAACAAAACTCGGAGGAAACTGTTTCGTGGCGCGCGCAAATCGCCCGTCTTCAGCCGGAGAACATCGACAGTCAGCTGAATCTCGCGTCCGCTGCGTTGCGCTTTGGTCAAATCGATCTCGCGCGCAAAACTTTGGAGCGCGTTGCCCCCCGTGCGGAAAATGTTCCGTCGTTTCACGTCGTTGCCGGCTGGCTCGCACGCGCGGAGGGGAACCTTGCCGAACAGGAATCGCAATTTTCCATCGCGCTAAAGCAGGATCCCACAAACGACCTTTACAAATTTAATCTCGCCGCGATTCAAATCCGTTCTCCCGACGCGGAAAAAAGTGCGCAAGGCCGCGCCATTCTCGAGCGCCTCATCCAGGTTCCGCAGTTCCACACCGGCGCTCTTCGCGCATTGCTCAATGACGCGGTCGAGCGAAACGATTTGCCCTCCGCCGACAAATACGCGCAGCAACTCCAGATGTCGTCCGGAATCGGCTTCGGCGATTATCTGCTCTGCCTGAATTTTTATCGCAAGCTCGACCCTAAAAAATTCGACGCGCTCATGGAGAAAGTGAAACCAGTCGCGGCGCGCAATCCCGTTGATCTCGGAATGCTCCTGTATTGGATGAACGACAACGGTCTCGCCGCCGACGTGATCAAGTGGATGGACAAATTACCTCCGGCGGTAACGGCGAAACCGCCCGCCGCCATCGCCATCGCCGCTGCTTTTGCCGAACAAAAGAATTGGTCGCGCCTGCGGCGCTGGACCCGGAGCGAATCATGGGGGGACGACGATTATTTGCGGCTCGCGTATCAGGGATTTGCCGCGCGGCAATCGCGTCAAGCCAGCGCCGACGCGGAGTTCGACACGCTTTGGCAGGCTGCGCTCCACGCCGCTGCGGATCAATCCGACCACGAAGTCAGGCTCGCGCGTCTTGCCAGTAAATGGAACCTGCCGAGCGAGAGTGAGGAACTTTGGTCGCGTCTCTCGCGACTCCCGCCGACGCGACGCGAAGCGCTCGATGCGCTCCGCAAACTTTATCGCGCCAATAACGACGTAAAAAAACTTTACGGCGCGCTTCAGCGTTTGCACGACGCTTCGCCTAACGAAATCGCGATCAGCACAAATCTCGCGCGGCTCGGGTTGAACATCGAGCAGAACACCAAACAAGCACAGGCGCTTGCCAAAGAAGCTTATGATCGCGCGCCGACCGATCCAAATTGCACGGTCACTTACGCGTTTTCGCTTTACGTGCAGGGCCGCACCACTGAAGCCTGGGACGTTTTGCAAAAATTGCCGCGCGAAATTCTGCGCGATCCGCACAACGCCGTTTACGCCGCAGTTTTGCTGCTCGATTTAAATCAAAGCGAGGCGGCGAAGGAATACATTCAGATCGCGAAGAAGGGCCCGATTTACGCCGAGGAAAAACGTTTGCTCGAAGACGAGCTCAACAAAGCCGCCGGAATTTCGCCAACCCCGAGTCCATCGCCAAGCCCCACTCCGACGCCCTCGCCGGAACCCGAATCGCAACAATCCGACGACGAAGGATCGACATCTCCATCGCCGGGCGCCAAGCGGTCGCGTTAGCAGCGAAGCGCTTGCGGTTAGCATTTAGTCTTTGTATGGATCGACAATGTCGCGGCCGGCCATTGCCACGCCGAGCGGTCGCAATGTGTGCAGAACGCGAATTGTTCCGGCATGCGCGTTCAGAACGTCCGGCAGCCGCCGATACGCTTGCGGCGCTTCGTCCAAATCGCCGCCGCGCAAAATAATTCCGAGATCGTGCATCCATTTCATCATCTCGTCGTGCCTAACGAGTCCTTCTTTGCGAATCCGTTTGTTGCCGACCTTCACAAATTTTCCTTTCGCCTGCGTGCGAGACATGATTCGTCCGGCGCCGTGAACAGTTGAGAAAAGCGCTTCACGCGAATCGGGCGAATCCACGCCCTCAACAATCACCGCATCGTCGCCCATGCTTCCGCCGACAAATCCTTTTTGTCCGGGGAACGCCGGCGTCGCCCCTTTACGCACGACCCAAAGTTCCTCGCCGTCGTGTTTCTCGCGCCAGGCGAAGTTGTGATGATTGTGAACTTCTTCGAGAATCTCCGCGCCCAAAATATTTTTCACCACGTG
This sequence comes from Chthoniobacterales bacterium, assembly GCA_036270275.1. Lineage (GTDB taxonomy): Bacteria > Verrucomicrobiota > Verrucomicrobiia > Chthoniobacterales > UBA10450 > AV40. The sequence goes on from DATBCV010000104.1 coordinate 14,059, forward strand.
GCGCGCGACGGCTTCGCGTCCGGCGTAAGCGTAACGGCCGGCCAAATGCATTCCCGCGAGATAATCCTGGCCGATCTCGGATTTTTCTTCGACCACCGTCGGCGGCACGTCCATTCCGTCTTTTCCGCCGGCGGCTTTCAAAAAATGTGTCGCCGTTTTGTGACCCAGCCCGCGCGATCCGAAATGCACGCCCACCCAAATGCGCTCCTGCTCGTCCGCGAAAAGATCGACATAATGATTCCCGCCGCCAACCGTGCCGAGCTGCTCGGCCGCGACCGCTTTTAAATCGCCGATCGGTTTTATTTGCCATGCCGGGTTGTCGAACAATTCGTGATCGACCCGCGTTTTGCTTTTGCGTCCG
>DATBCV010000105.1:0-26506 GCA_036270275.1 Chthoniobacterales bacterium
CGCAATCGTTTGTAACGCGCGATGATGTCGGTGGCGGTATAACCTTCGGGATGTCCGACGTGCAAACCAGCGCCGCTCGGATAGGGAAACATGTCCAGCACGTAGAACTTGGATTTTTTTGGATCGAAACCTTTTTCGTCGGGATTTGGCGCGTGAAAAATCTGGCGCTCGTCCCAGATTTTTTGCCACTTCGGCTCGATCTGGTCGAACGGATAAGGTTTGCGACGCTCGCTGCTCATTGAATATCTCTTAGGAAAGCAGGAAAGCCGGAAAAGAAAATGGATTTGCTCTTGGCGACCCGCAATCGGCATAAAACCCGCGAATTTGCGGAATTACTGGGAAAGGAATTTCAAATTGTCGATCTTTCCGCAGAAAAAAGTTCGCCGATTGAGGAAACTGGAAAGACGTTTGCTGAGAATGCGATCCTGAAAGCGGTCGCTGCTTCGCAACTTCGACAGGCCATTGTCGCGGCCGACGACTCGGGACTGGAAGTCGACGCGCTTGGCGGCGCGCCAGGAATTTATTCCGCGCGCTACGCAGGCGAGAAGGCCACTGATGCTGCGAATGTGCAGAAATTACTTGGAGAATTGAAGTCGGCCGCGGAGCGATCGGCGCGGTTTCATTGCGTCATTGCGCTTGCGCAAAATGGAAATCTTCTCGGGACCTTTGCTGGCGCAATGGAAGGTCAGATTGTCGATCTTCCGCGCGGTGATGGCGGATTTGGCTACGATCCGATTTTTCAGCCGGCCGGATATTCGCAGACGTTTGCGGAGATGCCGCCGGAATTAAAAAACAAAATCAGCCATCGCGCACGAGCGATCGAAGCGTTACGCGCAGCTCTGCGCGAATCGAAGTTTTAGCGTGGCGGAGGCGGCGGAGGTGGCGCACCAGGAGCGGCTGGCCCGCCCGGACCGGCAGCACCGCCGCCAGCGGCGCGAATCTGATAACCGACTTTCAGAATTCCAACGCGACGCGCTTTGTCGAGCACAGTGATCACATCGCCATGACGCGCCATGCCTTCGGCGCTGATGGACACTTTGATGTTCGGATTGGCCTGATGCAGCTGAAAGAAACGCGGTAGTATCTGATCGTCTTGAACGTATTGACCATCAAAACTGACGGCGTTTCCCGCGCCGACTCGGACCGACACATAATCTTTCACCTGGTTCGGCGGCGGTGTCTGTGCGGATGGCAACGCGACCTTGATCCCCTTCATGTGCGTTTGGCTCAAGCTGACCATCATGAAGCTGGCGAGCAGGAAGAACATGATGTCGATCAACGGAATGATCTCAATCCGCGCGTGTTTTTTAGGAATGGGCGAAGTGACTTGCATACTAGTAAGAAGCTCCGGTCATGGTGTAGGTAATCGGCACTTTTACCTTCGGAGCGCATTTACCGGGCGCGAAACGCCAACGCCTGAATGTGCTAATGGTGGCGTTATCCAAAATTGGGTTGCCAATCGATTGCCCCATCGAAGCGTCGGTTACGTTGCCACTGGCGGTATCGACACTGAGAACGGCCACTCCCTGCCCGGTGACGTGACGACTGCGCGCTTCGTACGGGTACTCCGGTTTTGGAGCGAAAATCGCGATCGCTTTCGCGCCGCTGATAGACATTGTTCCGGGAACGCCTGCTTGGGGTGCCTTCACCGGACCAGTCGGCTTGGTCTGTTGTTTGGGCGGTGGCGGTTTTTCTTCGTGGAATTCCGGCTGCACTTCGGGCATTGGCGGCGGCTCGGGCACTGGAATGTCTTCCGGCGGCGGAGTCGGCTGATCTTCCGGCTGTAACTGCGCTTCAACCGTGGCAGTCGGAATCGACGAGAGATCGACTGGCGGCGGCTCGTGTTTCATTCCGGCGATGAGCACCGAGCCTGCCTCAATGACAATAGCTCCGATGAGTGCGGTCCAAAATTGCCAGCTCGGTGGTGGTCGATAAAGAAGTGGTCCGGATGCCATAACTATTGTGATCCTGGTGCTGGAACTCCTCTGCCGGCCTCGCTCTTGATCTCAAATGCCACTTTATAAAAGCCGGCCGAGCGCAAAAGATCGAGAACCCGGATGATGTTGAAGTGAACGCTGTCGGCGTCGCCACGGACGAACACTTTCGCTTCCGGATTTTCAGCGTGCACTGCCTTCAGCTTTTCGAAAAGCTTGTCGTAGGTCATCTCCTCTTTGTCGAAATAGGGGTTTCCATTCGAATCGACTGAGACGCTGATGTATTCGTTCTTGGCCTGCGTTTCGCCAGATTGTCCGGTAGGAAGATTCACTTTCATTCCCTTCATGTGGACCTGGCTCAGGCTCACCATCATGAAACTCGCGAGCAGAAAGAACATGATGTCGATCAACGGAATGATCTCGATCCGCGCTTTGTGATGCGGGATGGGTGAGCTTACACGCATAACTTAATTAGATGGACGACCCTTTGGCCGAGCTTGCGCTCGAACCGTGGCCAATCGTCATTTCTTCGCGACGTCCTTTGCTCTGTGCTTCCAACATAACTTCGAGGTTCGTCGCCGCGGTCTGCAGCTCGAACTCTAAGTTAGACACACGCGAAGTGAAAAAGTTAAACGGAATGAGCGAGAAAATCGCGATGCCGAGACCGCACGCGGTAGCGATAAGCGCTTCCGCAATACCGCCCGTCACGGCCACGACCGCGATTTCTTCATTACCCAAAGCGCCGAACGCTTTGATGAGTCCGGTGACCGTTCCCAACAAACCGAGCAGCGGCGCGAGGGTGACCAACGTGTCCATCACGACGAGAAACCGTCCTGCGCGTTTGATCTCGATACCGGCCGCCACCTGCAACGCGCCCTGCAACGACGCGTGTTGATGGTTCAAACCGTTCCACATCATGCGCAAAACAGGATCGCGCGAGTCGCGCGAAAGCCGCGACGCCTCCGCCACGTCGCCGTTTTCGATCGCGGTGAAAACTTTCTCGATCCGTTTGGGATCGCGGCGCATCCAACGCCCCGTCCACCAGAAAACGCGCTCAATGACTACGGTCAAGGCGACGATCGAGACGAGAAGAATCGGCCACATGACCGGCCCGCCCTGATTAAACTTGTCGATGAAATAGTTGCCCGTGACTTTCGTTTCGTACAAGTGCGCCGACGGAGCGGGCGTCCCACTGGCCGCCGGACTCAAAGTCGCAGTCACACTTGAACCGGGTGCGGGAGCTCCAGCTGCGGGAGCGCCGGCGGGCGCGGTGCCCGGTGCGCCAGGAGGCATACCGGCAGCAGGTTGACCAGGAGCTGCTGGAACTGGTGCGCCGGGTTGTTGCACGGGTGCGCCCGGTTGAGCGGCGGCCGGTTGGCCAGGCGCCGGATTAACCGGTGCGCCCGCGGCGGGCGGCGCGCCGGCGGGTGGCGGCGGTTGTTGCGCTGGGCGCTGCTGCGGCGGTTGCGCAAAGGCAGCCACTGCAATCAAACTGAGACAGAGAGTAAGCAATGTTTTCATATTTTCGGCGGAGTTGAATTAACTGCTCGGTACATCCTCTTTATTCCAAATCGTTTGGACGCGAGTCGAGCAAAAGTTTTCACTTTTCTTTAGGCAGCTTCGGTTTGAGTGAACTTCACTTTATACTTCGTATCACACCGGGCTTCAGGATGTAAGACAACGCTGATTGCGTGGACGTTAGAGGCCGCGAAAAATTAAAGGGCGCTGATTACCCGATTTCGCAGCGGCGGCCAATCCGCAATGCGTGCTTCCAATTCGTCCCCGTCTCGAATCGGCCCTACGCCGGACGGTGTCCCGGTCAAAATCACATCGCCCGGTAACAAGGTGAGCGATTGACTCGCGAAAGAAACGATTGCGCTCACCGAGTAGATCATCTGACCCGTGCGCGCGCTCTGCTTGATCTCGCCATTTTGTCGCAACTCCACCGGCACATCGCTAACATCGACATCTTTATAGACGAACGGCCCAATCGGCGTGTAGGTGTCGAACGATTTGCAGCGGCCGAACTGCTTCTCCGATTTCTGCAAATCGCGGTCGCTAACGTCGAGACCGATCGTGTAACCGAAGATAAAATCGCTAGCGGCTTCGGGCGAAATATTCTTGGCCGCTCGACCGATCACGATCGCGAGCTCCGTTTCGTAATCCGTTTGATGTTCCGGAAACGCGATCTGAATCTGGCCGTTATGCGGCAAGAGCGAGGTCGGAGCCTTGAACCAGACCAACGGCGTGCCGAGCGGCGTGCGTTTCATCTCGGCGATGTGATCGGCGTAATTCAATCCAACCGCGATGAGCTTCGACGGTGCGACTGGAAGATCGACATCCACCTCAGCAAGCTTTCGCTTTTCGCCGGTCGGTTCGATCTCGATCCAGTACGGTTTCGCTAAAACTTCGACCGTATCACCACGCACTTCCCCGTAAAAGAAATCGTCACCTGACTTGAATCCGCCGAATGTTCTCATCGGGGAACGATTGCCACAAAATCGCGCACTGTCTTTTGTTCGGAGATGGAAAATGCGCTTCCGTTCGCGCGTTTGAACCAAAAGGCGCTCGACGAGCCGCCGTCCAAATTGAGCGCGCGCTGAATTTTGAGATCCGGAATAGTCGCCACGGTCAAAATGCTCGATAACTCGGCCAGCGTCACATCCGAGCAAAAACCCAACGCTGCCTTGTCGCCGCTTCCGGCGATCGCAAACGTGCGGCGCGCCGCTTTGGTTGACTCCAGGCCGCGCACCGATTTCCCAAGATCGACAATCATTGGACCGCACTCGACGGCCGCGTCCGGCTTTTGGCTCATTGAAAATTCCGCGACGCGCAAAATCTGAACTTTCTTTGGCCACGCGCTGAGAACGCCGCTCAGTAGCCGCGCCTTTTGCATTGGCGCGATCATCGTTCCATCGACGATCAGCAATCCGATCGGGTGATATTCGGGATCGAAATAACCGCCGTTTACACCGGCGAGAAAATTTCCGCGCGTCATCACGTCTTCCAGATCTCGGCGCGGCTCGGAGGGTTGATCGACAACGCGAAGCCGACACGATTTTGTGGAAAAGACCGCGAGCTCGACCGAAGCGCGATCGCCATTGGCCGAATTTTCGACAACGATGTAGCGATGCTCGAGTCCTTTTGCCGATGACGGTTCGGATTGACTGGAGATTTGCGACCACTGCTGCGCGCTGGCAGTGGCGGCGACCAGAAAAATCAGCAGCAGCGCGACCCGACTAAGCTTTCGCACCGTATTTGTCGATCAAAGCTTGAAACCGCGGATCTTTGCGGAGCGGGTCCCAGGCGGGATTAAGCTTGAGAGTCGCAACAGTCACATCGCTGGGGCGGCTCATTAATCCATCCAATAGCTCAATTGCGCGATCATTGTCGCCGAGGATCGCATAAACTTCGGCCCCTTGCGCGGTGATTTGCGGACCCTCAAATGCATCTTTGCTTTCGGGGCGCAACTGCATTGCGCGTTGGCTCTCGGTGACTGCGCTGTCTTTCTCACCAAGCCACGCATGAATTTTCGCCAGCTGCATTCGAGCATCCGCTTCGTCCGGCTTTTGTTTGACGTTCTCTTCGGAGATTGTTTTTGCCTTCAAAAACGCGGCGCGCGCGGCCGCTTCATTGCCAAGGTGTTTTTCGGCCAGTCCAATAACAAAATATTTTGATGCGAGCGCGCCCGGTATTGCCGAGAAAAGATCGTCTGGAGAATCCTGCGCAAGTTTCAGCGCTTCGTCGTATTTTCGTTGCAGCACGAAGAAGTCAATCGTCCCTCCAAGAACCTTGACCTTTTCTTCGCCTTTCAAAGGGGCCGATTTCAATTTTTGCAAACATTGCTGCCCGATGCTCAAATCGCCTTTCTCGCCAATCGCGAGCTTTGCTTTTATCTCCCAAAGGCCGATGCGGTCCGGTTGAATTTGCAGAGCGCGATCAACCGCTTTGTTCGCGGAAGCGAAATCGCGCTGCAATTGATAATTGAAAACGAGGTTTTGCAGCGGCCAGGTGTCTTTTGGATTCAACATCGCCGCCTTTTCCAAATTGGCGGTCGATTCCGCCCACTTGCCTTGCCGCCGTTGGATCGCGCCGAGGGCGAGATATGCTTCGGCCTCGTTCGGCAAGCCGCCTTGTGCGATTTCGAATTCCTTCAAGGCCGCGTCGTAGTCGTTGTCGCCATAATAATACGAAAACCCGAGCGCGAGGTGGCCTTCAGGCAAATCGGGTTGCAACTCCAGCGCGCGCAGAGCCAGCCGACGCGCGCTGTCGCGTCGCTCTTGTGTCCGTTCGTAGGAATGAATGATCCAGCTTTCGAGTTGAGAGTAACGCGCGTAGGCGAGCGCGAATTGCGGATCGAGGGAAATCGCGCGCTTGTACATCTCTTCGCCTTCCCTCAGCTTTGCTAGATCTTCGTAGGACCGGCTCTGCAGATCGTGCGCGCGAACAAAGGCGAGATAGGCTTCGCCATTCTCGGTCGGCTTGTGCTCCATATGTTCCTTTTCCGTCGGTGAAAGCTTCGCCTGGAGCGCGCTTGCGATTTTCGTGGCCAGATCGGTCTGGATTTTGAAAACATCGCTCAAGTCCCCATCGTAATCTTCCGCCCAAAGATGCTGGTCGCTGCTCGCGTCGATCAACTGCACACCGACCCGGACTTTATTTCCGGCGCGGCGCACCGTCCCCTCGAGAATGTTCGCCACGCCCAACGCCTTGCCGATTTCGCGAGCGTTTTGAGATTTGCCCCGATAACCCATCACCGACGTGCGCGAGATCACTTTCAAATCGCCGATCTTCGAAAGGTTCGTGAGAATGTCGTCCTGAATCCCGTCCGCGAAATACGCGTTCTCTTTTTCGTCGCTGAGGTTTTCAAATGGCAACACTGCGATCGATTTGTCGATCTTGCGCGCGGCGGCGCGCGGCAGAACGAAAAAGCCGGCGCAAATCGAGACGATCACTCCCGCCGCGGCGAGCATGAAAATATTTCGGCGACGATGCGATGGCGTCGCAACGGACGGCGTTGCCTTGATGCCTTGCGGCGTCACGTCAAAAATCCAGGCCAGCACGAGCGCAACCGGAAATCCAATCAGCAATAAGGCGATGACCACGCGAATGACCGAGTTCGAAATTTCGAAGACGGGAAGAACTTGCGCCAAACCCTGCGCCAGCGCCCAGCCTGCTACGATGTAGGCAATGGCAACGCGATAAACTTTGCGCCGCTTCAGTTCGTCGAAGAAGCCGCTCATTGAAACAGTCTCAGGTTCGTTAACGTTCAACGGCAATCGTTAGACAGGCAAGTCAAACGCATCGTTCACTTCACGCCGGTTGCGAACAGCGTTTGGAATTGCGGATTCTCTTTCTCGCGTGATACAACGCTGACCTCGATCTGCCGGAAACCACCCTGCTCGAGCAACTGGTGCAGCTTCACTTCGCTAAACCCGAGCCAGCGGTCGGCGTAAAGCTCGCGCGCTTTTTCAAATCGATGACTCAACAAATCGAGCACGACGATGCGCCCGTTCTTTTTTAAAATCCGGTGCGCGGCTTTTATTGCGCGTTCTGGTTTGATCGCGTGATGCAGCGCCTGGCTCAACAAAACAAGATCGACACTTTCTTTTGCGACCGGCGGATCTTCCAAATCGCCCAATCGAAACTCGAGATTTTTGAAACCGTGTTTCTTCGCAAGCTTCGAACCGAACTCCACCATCTTTGGCGAATTATCGATCGCGATAACTTTGCGCGCGCTCTTTGCCAGCAACAACGAAAGCGTTCCCTCGCCCGCGCCAAGATCGACAATCGTTAATTGCGGGACGAGCGAGATGAGCGCGTGCGAAAGCGCCTTCCAGGAACGACCCGGAACGTAGCTCCGTCCAAATTTCCCCGCGAGCTCGTCGAAATATTCGCGCGCTTTGTCCTGACGCTTGCGCAACGTCAACTTCAACGCGGTGCGGTCCCGCGCAGTTTCCGGAATTTCCCCCGCGAGCGTTTCAATGATTTGTTGCACGCTGCTGCGCGTTCCGTTTCGTCCCGAAATCTTCTTCGCCCCGTAGTAAACATTTTTCCCCGAGCGGCGATCGGTCACGACGCCGGCGCGTTTCAATTGCGCGAGATGACTGGAAATGCGCGATTGGCCCATGCCCAAAATTTGTTGCAGCTCGGCCACGGAAAGCTCTTCTTCCGCGAGCAACAAGATCAGCCGCAGGCGGGTCGGGTCGGCCAACAGGCGCAGTAAATTTAGGGTTGACGTCATCCGCGTATTGAGACGATATATCTACGTATCATGATCGGTCAATATGTTGACCGATCTCTTTTTGCCCACATGTCACGAAAATATATTTTCTCTTCCGAGTCGGTTGGCGAAGGCCATCCCGACAAAGTTTGCGACACTATTTCCGACGCCGTGCTCGACGCCTGCATCCGGCAGGACAAGAACAGCCGCGTCGCCTGCGAGACTTACGCCAAAAGTCACACCGTCATCGTTGGCGGTGAAATCACCATTCCAAATCTCGCCCACGATCGCCCGCTCGAAACCGTGGTGCCGATTTCCAAGATCGTGCGCGAATGCGTCCGCGGCATCGGTTATGTCAATGACGACGACGTTTTCCACGCGGACAAGATCGACATTCAAAACATTATCACGCGCCAATCCCCCGATATCGCGCAAGGCGTCGATGCGCGCGCGGCTGAAGGAAAAGATACCGCCGAACAAGGCGCGGGCGATCAAGGCTTGATGTTCGGATACGCGAGCGATGAAACACCCGAGCTCATGCCCGCGCCGATCATGTTCGCGCATCGGTTGGGCCGTGAGCTCACGCGCATTCGCAAAAGCGGCAAAGTTCCGTGGCTGCGCCCCGATGCGAAATCGCAGGTCTCGGTGATTTATGAAGACGGCAAACCGACCGGCATTTCGTGCGTTGTTGTTTCAACGCAGCACGCGAAAGACGTGAAACACTCCGAAGTTCGCAGCTTCATCATCGAAGAAGTCATTCGGAAAGTTTTGCCAAAGGAAATGCTCCCGCGCGACGAAAAGCAGTTCCTGATTAATCCCACCGGCAGTTTTGTTATCGGCGGGCCGGAAGGCGATACCGGCCTCACGGGTCGAAAGATTATCGTCGATTCCTACGGCGGCATGGGCCGTCATGGCGGCGGCGCGTTTTCCGGAAAAGATCCGAGCAAAGTCGATCGCAGCGCGGCCTATATGGGACGCTGGGTCGCCAAGAACGTGGTCGCGGCAGGGCTCGCGTCGAAATGCGAAATTCAATTTGCCTACGCGATCGGTCATCCCGAACCGCTCAGCGTTCACATCGATACTTTTGGGACAAACACGATCGACGAAGACAAAATCGAGCGCGCGGTAAGATCGACATTCAGTTTCAAGCCGGCGGCGATCATCGAGCAACTCGATCTGCTCCGCCCGATTTACTCAAAGACCACGAACTACGGACACTTCGGCAAAGTCGACGATCCCGACATCACCTGGGAATCCACTGACAAAGCAACGGAACTGAAGAAAGCAGCAAAATAAATTTATGAGCAGCACGACAACGGAAACGAAAATAAAACAAGATTACAAAGTCGCGGATATTTCCCTGGCTGACTTTGGCCGGAAGGAAATTTCCATCGCGGAGAAGGAGATGCCGGGGTTGATGGCGATCCGCGAGAAGTACGCGCCGCAGAAACCGCTACAAGGCGTGCGCATCACTGGTTCGTTGCATATGACGATCCAGACCGCGGTGTTGATCGAGACACTTGTCGATCTTGGCGCATCGGTGCGCTGGGCCTCGTGCAATATTTTCTCAACGCAAGACCACGCCGCCGCGGCGATCGCGAAGACTGGCGTCGCGGTGTTCGCGTGGAAAGGCGAGAGCCTCGAAGAATATTGGTGGTGCACTTATCGCGCGCTCTCGCATCCGGACGGCAAAGGTCCGCAGTTGATCGTCGATGATGGCGGCGACGCGACTTTGTTGATTCACAAAGGTTACGAGCTCGAAGAAGGCAGCGATTGGGCGAAATCAAAATCTGCGAACAAGGAAGAGCAGGTCATCAAAGATCTTTTGCTCGAAGTGCAACGCGAGAATCCCTATCGCTGGCATGAGATCGCGAAGGATTGGCGCGGCGTTTCCGAGGAAACCACCACCGGCGTGCATCGTCTCTACAAGATGCATCAGGAAAACAAGCTGCTCGTTCCCGCGATCAACGTGAACGATTCCGTTACGAAATCGAAGTTCGACAATCTCTACGGCTGCCGGCATTCGCTCGTCGATGGATTGAATCGCGCGCTCGATGTCATGATCGCCGGCAAAGTCGCGGTCGTGTGCGGCTACGGCGATGTCGGCAAAGGTTGCGCGCAATCGCTGCGCGGTCAGGGCGCGCGTGTTGTCATTACCGAGATCGATCCAATCAACGCCTTACAAGCGGCGATGGAAGGCTACGAAGTCACGACGATCGAAAATACGTTGGGGCGCGGCGACATTTACATCAGCGCGACCGGCAACACCGACGTGATCACGTTCGAACACATGCAGAAGATGAAAGACCAGGCCGTCGTCGGAAACATCGGACATTTCGACAACGAGATTCAAGTCGACGCGCTCGAGAGCGCGAAAGGCGTCAAGCGTACCAACATCAAACCGCAGGTCGATAAGTACACGTTTCCAGACGGCCACGAGATTTTCCTGCTCAGCGAAGGCCGTTTGTTAAATCTCGGCAACGCGACCGGTCATCCGAGCTTTGTCATGTCGAATTCGTTTTCCAACCAAGTCCTCGCGCAACTCGATCTTTGGAAGAACCGCGACAACTACAAAGCCGGCGTTTACGTCTTGTCGAAGAAACTCGACGAAGAAGTCGCGCGCCTGCACTTGGAAAAAATCGGCGTGAAGCTGACGAAGCTCACCGAGAAGCAAGCCGATTATCTCGGCATTCCGGCCGACGGCCCGTTTAAGTCAGAGCATTACCGCTACTGATTTTTACGGCGAGCAGTTGCGACGACGGCGAGTAGTCCGCTTACAAAAAGCGCGGCGGTGGCGGGCTCGGGAACGGGTTGGATCGCGACGCTGTCAAAAAATGCGGTGTTATCGCCCGACGCTCCGGGCGCCGTTTCAAATGTCAGCGTGTGAGTTCCGCTGGTCGCAAAAAAATCGAAGACGCGAGCCGTAAATGGCTGGCCTGTCGTTGTCGCATCGCTGGCGACGATCGTGGAATCGAGGCGGATTTGGTAGGGCAAGTCTCCGCCCGCACCGCCACCATTGCTGGGCCGACCGGCGACTACGTACGACAGTCGATAGGTTCCATCAAGACTAAGCGTGATCGTTTCAGAGAAAACGCCGGGAGTCATGGGATCGAATTGCAAAAAAGCGTACTGACTGCCATCCGGCGCAGGTGGTCCAAAAAAAGCCGCGCCGGGTGAGTCGATGATTCCGGATGAACCGGTAAAAATCCACGACGCACCGCTTGGATCATAGACGAAAGAGTTCGACGGAATGTCGGGTGTTTCGAAACTCCCATTCGCTACAATTTGCGCGTTGCCAACGTCGAAGGCGCATACGCAAACAAATAAGCCCAACGCAACCTGGCCAAGCCATCGCACGAAAGCACGCTTCATTGAGACAAGAGGTTCTGTCAAGGCAGCACCGATCTTCAAATCGGAGCAATATCCGTACGAAACGATCACCAGAACGATTTCTGAACTTCGGCTTGCGTCGCTTCGACGTAATTGCAGCCTGCGCTTTTGCCGCGGCGCCATTTACCGATGACGTGGACGCTTTTGTGATCGTGCGCGGCTGCGGTCAAAATTTTCGAGACGTGAAACGGCGCCGCCATTGAAACCGATGTCGATCTTGCGCCATGAAAGACGAATACGATTTGCGTCGCGCAGGATTCGCCTTGAACGAAACCGACCTTGCCGACCTCATCGAAATCGCCTGCGCGGAATGGCTGCGCGCGAACCGCGGCAGGTTCCGGCCGTTCGGGTGCGCCGCAGCTTGCGAGCACGAACCCGATTCCCAAGATCGACAATGAACGCGAGAGCGAGGTCATTTACATTTCCTGAACAAACTTTTCGCCGTTCCAGGTCACTTTGTGCAAAATCTTTTTTGTCTTCGCGCTGCGAACCAGAACCGTCCGGCCGTGCCGCGGTAATTCGAACCGATAATCAGCATACTTATCGTTGTAATCGCCCGTGCTCCACGAATCGCTAATCGGAAAGATTCTTCGAGACGCGTTGCGCATTTTTCCATCTCGCCCCAGCTCGTAGAATTTCACGTTTACGCGATCGTCGCCTTCCAATTCTCCTTCGCAGACCGCGAGCAGCGGCCGCCCATCACGATATCGAAAGAGCGCGACTTCGAACGATGGCTGCGCGCCATCTCCGGTGACGCGCATGTAGCCGTTCTGCTTATCGATCACGGTCGCGTTGTTCAGCCAATCACGCGCGGGCGTTTCGAAAGTTTTGTTCGGCAGCATTAAATAATAATCCACGATCGTTTGGTGTCCCGACGTTTGCGCCGGTAGCCGTTGCGCAAAAGTAATTGAGAATGTTGCGACGAGTAAGATCGACAATCGTTTCATCTAAAGCGCTGGGTCGCAGACCGCCGCTAAAGAAGAATTAACTCACCGTCACGCTGACGGCGTCGCTCGGTTGGCCGATCTCTTTTCCGTTCACAACCGCGCGCGCGGTGTAAGTGAGCTGGCCTCGAGGGGCCGAAGTGTCGATCGCTGGTGTGCGAAAATAGAAGCCGACTTTGTGCGGGGATTTGTCACCCTTGCCCTGGCGATAAAGATTAATCCCGGAAACGCCGCCGCCCGCTTTGCGAAATGGGATCGTCACGAAATTTCCGGTTTGTCGCGCGCGGCCGAGCTCGGCTTTGTATTTCGCCTCATCCACTTTTTCGCTGTCGATCTTTAATCGTTTGGCGATCTCGGCATTGAACCGCGGATGCGCTTTGACCCGCTCGACGCGCGCCTGGCGACGAGTGTCGATGCCTGGTCGGACTGGAGTCGGCGAAGTTTCGTCCGCGGGAAGTTTTACATATTCGCCGGACGATTGTCCGCTTAAGACGGCGTTGGCCGCGTGCGCGGGATCGGCATCGATGTCCGGACCAAGCGTATCCAAAATGTGGACGGCGTACTTCGCGTCGTTCACCGCATTTGTGATTTCGGCGTCGGTAAAATCGAGATCTCGGCCGATGTTCGGAAATTCATCGGCAAAATTTTTGTACCAGGCGATGCGGCCCGTGCTATCGGCCGGAAAATAGGATTTACTCATCGGTGTATCGCTCCTGCGGATCGTTGTACCGGATCGCGAGTGCTGCCGTCAACCTCGTTCCCGCGTCCGTGACGATGTCGATCTTATCTAGCGCGACTCGGCGCGATATTGGCGATTTGGAAAATTCCCGGCATACGCATCCTGGAAGACAAATGCGCCGTCCGCCATCGCATTCACGGCCGCGATTGGCGCGAATGTAACGCCGTCGCTTCCCGTGGCCAAAATTGTGTAGGACGCGAACGGCGCGCCCGAACCGACAACGAGCGCGGCGCCACTTTCGCGAGTCGTGACGCTGACAATCGATGGCGCGGTTGTTGTCGAAATAATTTTGTAAACTTTGCCGCTGCCGATGTCGGTCATGTAAAGCTCGCCCGCGGCGTCTTCGCCTAATGACGATGGATTAGTCAACGAATCACCGGTCGTCGTCGGAAAAAGTTGCGGCGTGATGTCCTGAAAGTTCGATGTCACCCCGCTCGCATAGTCCAACTTGAAAATTTTCGCGGAAAGGTAGTCGCCAAAAACATATTTCCCTCGCAGCGCTGAGATTGCGCTGCCGCGATAAAGATAACCGCCGATGACAGTGCCGCCGGTGCTGCGTCCATAGTCAAAAATCGGATCGACATTGCCCGGAGGCGGCGCACCGCCGACGCCACCAGTCGGCGTGGCAATCGATCCTTCGCGCAAACGCCAACCATAGTTTTCGCCGCCGCCGGGATTACTCGCCGGCTGGAGATCGACCTCCTCGCGATTGGACTGGCCGACATCCCCGAGGAACATGTCACCTGTCTGTCGATCAAAACTGTTGCGAAACGGATTTCGCAAACCAAATGCGAAAATTTCTTTCCGGCTCGTTGTCGATGCCGCAAACGGATTGTTTGAGGGAATTGAAACCGCGCCCGTGTTTGGATCGACATGGATGCGCAATATTTTCCCGAGCAACGTCGTCGTGTTTTGCGCGTTGCCTCCGGGCTCAATGTGGCCTGTGCCCTGATCGTTCCCAGAGCCGCCATCCGCAGTCGCGACGTAGAGATTGTGATCGTCGCCCGTGCGCGGACTGAATCCGATCCAGCCGCCGTTATGATTGGTCTGCGGATGATCGAACGTGAGAAGGATCTTTTCGTTTCCCGGAACCGGCGTCGGGGTGGGCGTTGGTGTCGCTGTGGGCGTCGGCGTTGCCGTCGGAGTTGGAGTCGGCGTGGGATGTTTTTTGTTTTTCTTCTTTTTCTTGTTCGGCGTGGCCGTCGGAGTTGGAGTGGCCGTTGGAGTTGGAGTCGGCGTCGGCGATGCTGCTGTGCTCACCTGCATTTGCGAAATAACGGTCGTGCCGTTGCCCCACTGGCCGCCGGGAGTTGTGTAGTTGAGATAAAACGTTCCATTCGTGGAGTAATTCGGATCGAACGCCATGCCGAGCAATCCCTGTTCGCCCGACGTGCTGGTGAGACGCGATTGAATGTCGAGAAATGGAGTGATGTTTCCCGTTTGGAGATTCAGCACCACTATCTTTCCGGTTTGCTGAACGATGAAGATCTCGTTGAAATCGCCAGGCGGCGCGGTGACGAAGACCGGCTGGGTCAAACCTGTCGCCACTGTTATCGCCTTCAGTCCGCTGACTGTCTGCGCTTGAATATTGCCGGCCACGATTGCAGCCGCGCACAACCCGAGAACGATGCCACGCCTCATAATTTCCCTCGCTTGAGTAGATTTAACCAAAACTGAACGTGCATCAAATCGCAGCTGGAATTGCGCCAAAAGGGAAAATAGTCGATGTCGATCTTGTGCGCGTGAATCGCTGATGAAGAACCGACAGGCGGCCATTATTTTCATTCTGGTCACGGTGACCCTCGACATTCTCGCGATGGGTTTGATCATTCCCGTTTTGCCGAAACTGATTCTCGATTTTCTCGGCGGCAAAATGACCGACGCGTCGAATTGGAACGGCTGGTTCGCGTTGGTCTTCGCCTTGATGCAATTCGTCTTTTCGCCCGTGCTGGGCGTTTTGTCCGATCGCTTCGGCCGACGCCCGGTCATTCTATTATCGAACCTTGGGCTCGGCCTCGATTATGTGGTGATGGCGTTCGCGCCCACGATTGGCTGGCTTTTTCTCGGGCGAATTATTTCCGGGATTACGACTTCGAGTATCCCAACCGCGATGGCTTACATCGCCGACATCACGCCGAAAGAAAAACGCGCGGCCGCTTTCGGAACGATTGGGATTGCCTTCGGACTTGGATTTGCTTTCGGTCCGGCGGTCGGCGGACTTCTCAGCAACGTCAGTCCACGGCTGGCGTTCTGGGTCGCAGCTGGACTTAGCCTAACGAATTGGCTCTGGGGTTATCTGTTCGTTCCCGAATCGCTGGCCAAAAATCAGCGAAAAGACTTCACCTTGCGCCGAGCAAATCCGGTCGGCTCGCTCGTTCTGCTTCGGTCCCATCCGGAATTGTGGCGGCTGACCGTGATCCAATTTCTCGCTTACCTTTCGCACAACGTCCTCACCACGATCTGGCCGCTCTACGCGATTTATCGCTTCAATTGGAACCAAGTGATGATCGGAATCTCGCTCATGATCGTCGGCATTTGCACGGCTTTCATTTCCGGAGGCCTGACCGGAAGATTGGTCAAACGGTTCGGCGAGAAAATCACACTGTGCATCGGCCAGTTTTGCGGCGCGACCGGCATGTGCATCGCGGGTGCGGCCCGCAGTGGCGCCACTTTTCTCGCATCGGTCCCGATAATTTCAATGTGGAATGTTTCGTTTCCCGCGGCCCAAAGCATGATGACGCGCCGCGTAAATGAGCGCGAACAAGGCGAACTTCAGGGCGCGCTCCAAAGTTTGCGCTCGATCACGTTCATCATCGGGCCGGTTCTCTTTTCGCAAGTGTTCAGTTGGTTTATCGATCCGAAACATTCCGTTCACATTCCAGGCGCGCCGTATTATTT
Organism: Chthoniobacterales bacterium; assembly: GCA_036270275.1. Lineage (GTDB taxonomy): Bacteria > Verrucomicrobiota > Verrucomicrobiia > Chthoniobacterales > UBA10450 > AV40. Next base: position 16,129 of record DATBCV010000105.1, read on the forward strand.
AGCAGCCGCGCTTTTGTTCGCGGCAATGCTGATGGCGACCCGCATCAGGCAGCCATCGTTTGACAGTAAACCGGCCGCCGTGCGTGAAGTTGTTCCACCCGAAACCGTCAGCTCAGGTCCGGTCGCGCCGTTACTCGATCCAGAAGAAAACATTTGAGCGATGCGACAACGTCGACGATTGAATCGGCGTGAAGGGACTTGCGCGTTGCGCGATTGTTGCGGTGACGATTTGCGCCTGGCTCGCGATCTCCAATCACTGCGCGTTTCAAGCGCTGGCCGCAAAACCGCAAACGGCGCAGAGCGGTTGTCCGTTCCATTCCAAGCCGGCCAAGTCGAAACCGCAACCGAGCGGACTTGAGTGCTGCAAAATTCTCCGAGCAATTTCGAACGTCCCGGTAAAAAATCTCGCGCCGGCGATTGTCGATCTTCCAATTGTCAATCTAGCGTTCGCCGAGCTTTTGGTTTTCGAGACGGCGAAAATTTCGTTCGTCGTCGAAACAATCGACACCGGGCCGCCTGGCAAAACGTCATTTGTCGAGCTGAACGCAAGCGTGCGCGCGCACGCTCCGCCGGTTTTCGTTTAGAACGCGAACACGCGCGTTCTGTTTGTAGGGCAACCGCTCCGGTTGCCGTTGATTTTCCCAGGCAGGCGAGGCGCCTGCCCTACAACCAGACGAAAATGAAAAAACTAATCTTAGTTTTAATTCCGACTGCCGTTGCACTTTTTGTAACGGGCAATGTCATCGCGCAAAACTCCGAGCACGAGCAGGAGAAAGGGAAACAGCTCTATACCTGTCAGATGCATCCCGAGATTATGCGCGATGAGCCGGGGCAATGTCCGAAATGCGGGATGACACTGGTTCCCCTCAAGGAAAACAGAAAACGCTCAACGCCCAACGCCCAACGCTCAACGTCGAATGCAGAAGAGCACGCGACCCATAACGCAGACGGAATGGCAATGCCCGATCATCAGCACGCGGCTCACGCCGAACACATGCATGAAATGGAAATGCATTCGTCGATCAACATTGTCGATCCAATGAGTCGCGAAAGTTCGGGGACTAGTTGGATTCCCGATTCATCGCCGGCCTACGGACGCATGTTCATGTTGGGTGACGACATGCTCATGTTGCACGGCGCGATTTCGCCGCGATACACGAACGTGAGCAGCGATCGCGGCGATGATCGCATCGACGCGCCGAACTGGATCATGGGAATGTATTCGCATCCCTTCAGCGATACCACTCAACTTGGCGCGCGACTGATGATGAGTCTCGATCCGTTAACGGAAGGCGGCCGCGGTTATCCGTTACTTTTTCAAAGCGGCGAATCGTGGCATGACCAACCGCTGCACGATCGACAACATCCTCACGATTTGTTCGATGAGCTCTCGCTCTCGCTCTCGCAAAAGTTCGATCACGATCTGAGCGGCTACATTTATTTCGGTTATCCGGGCGAGCCGGCGCTCGGTCCGCCAACTTTTATGCACAGACCAAGCGCAATGGACGATCCCGACGCGCCGATCGCCCATCATTGGCAGGATTCAACGCATATCACGTTTGGCGTTGCGACCGCCGGCGTGCAGTGGCGCAATGTGAAGGTCGAAGGAAGCATCTTCACCGGTCGCGAGCCGGACGAACAACGCTACGATTTCGATCGCCCTCGCTTCGATTCCTACAGCGGACGAATTTCGTGGAACCCGACGCGCGATCTGGCGCTTCAGGTTTCGCACGGATACATCGAGAGCCCGGAAGGGCTCGAGCCGAACCTGAATCGGCACCGCACCACCGCATCGCTTATATATAATAGAGCGCTCGGCCCGGACTCGAATTGGGCGAACTCGTTGGTGTGGGGTCAAAACGACGACACAAAGGAAGGCAAAACGGAATCCGTCCTGCTCGAGAGCAATTACCAACGCGATCGCGACACCGTTTACGCCCGTTGGGAATGGGTCGAGAAATCGGGACACGAACTAGTTCTGGCGGGTCCCGATCTGAATGAAATCTTTTCGGTCAACGCGATTTCATTCGGTTATGTGCGCGATCTTAATCATGGAAAAGGAATCGACATCGGACTCGGCGGACAATTCACGCTCGATTTTTGGCCGAGCGAACTCGATCGCTACTACGGCGATGGACCGGGATACGGTTTCCAAGTTTTCTTGCGCATGCGTCCATCACTGCATGATCACGCCGAGCACGGTCCGCACGAGATGAAATGAGCGAGCGAACGCTTCATTTGATCTCGGTTTACTCGGTCCGAATCGGATGGATCCTGTTTGGCGCCATTTTCATTTTTCGAAAACGCTGGCCGCGAGACAAAACGCGAAAACGTGATCCAGCTTCAGTCCTTGGCTTTCTAATCCAGACCTCATCGCTCCTCGCGGTTTGGATGTTTCCTCGCCAGACCTACACGCTTTTCCCGCTCGGATTTTGGTTTCAATTGCTCACCACGATTTTGGAGATCGTGATCGTCGTCGTTTCAGTCTGGACGATGTGGTCGGCGCTGCGCGTGCTTGGCAAGCAATGGAGTTTGCAGGCGCGCGTCCTCGAAGATCACAAACTCGTGCGCGAAGGTCCGTATCGTTTTGTTCGACATCCCATTTATACCGGCATTCTCGGAATGATCGTCGCGGCCGGTTTGGCGTGGTGCCACTGGATCGGATTCATGATCGCGCTCGCGCTATTTGGAATCGGCACGGCGATCCGCGTCCGCAGCGAAGAAAAATTATTACGCGAGCAATTCGGCGCTGCCTTTGAAGATTACAAACGCAACGTTCCCGCAGTTCTGCCGATCAAATTCTAATTGTCGATCTTCAGCCGCCGAGTTTGGCGATGACGCCATCGAGAATCCTGCTCAGCGCGACCAACGCGACCGAGCAAAAGATTCCCTTGGCCAAAATGTACCAGGCGATTGCTTCGTTCTCGAATCTGCCGTCGAAGACTTTGTTTCCGAGCAGGAAGGCATAGACGCACATCAGCAAAACAACCAAGGCAGCAGCGGAAGCCAGCGGGCGGATTGATTTCATAGGATTGGTGTTTACTGGCTTTGATTCGAAGCCCGAAGCGTAAACTTTCAAAATTTCTGAACTGTGGGAAAATTAGCGCTCCGAAATGCATCGCCTCCCAAAAATCAAGTACCACGACATCGAGCGCATTATTGAGTTCGATTTCGTCCGCGCGACTGAAGCCGCCGCGCTCAATTCCCTCCGCTGGCTCGGACGCGGCGACAAAGAAGCAGCCGACGCGGCCGCGTGCGACGCGATGCGCGGCATGTTCGATCTCATGAACATTTGCGGCGAGGTGGTGATCGGCGAGGGGATCAAAGACAACGCGCCCGGCATTTTCAAAGGCGAACAACTAGGCACCTGGGTCCCGGGCGCGCCGCCGTTCGACATCGCGATCGATCCCATCGATGGGACCACGAATATTTCCAAAGGCGCGCCGAACTCGATCAGTTGTATCGCGGCCGCCAGCCCCGAACAAGGAGTCAAAGTCGCGCTCCGCGATATTCCGTCGTTCTACATGTCGAAGCTCGCCTACGGCCCGCGCGTGATCGATTACATGAAAAAACGCGGCGATTCGCTTCACATCGACATGCCGATTTCTGAAATGCTCGCGATCATTGCGCGCGCGACCGACAAACGCGTCCAAGACGTCGCGGTCATGATGCTCGACCGGCCGCGCCACAAGGAAATCGTCGAACAAATCCGCGGATGCGGCGCAACTTTGCGGATGATCGGCGATGGCGACATTGCCGCGGCGATGGCGCCGTCATTGCCGGATTCAGATGTCGATCTTTACATGGGCATCGGGGGTTCGCCGGAAGCGGTCCTCGCGTCGGCCGGAATCAAATGTCTCGGCGGCGAAATGCAGGCGAAGATGTGGCCGCGCGACGAGAAGGAGAAAAAACAACTCGCGACCGACGGTTGGGAAAAAGATCTCGCGCGCATCTATACCGCGGACGATCTCGCCCAGGGCGAGAACATTATTTTCTGCGCAACGGGCATCAGCGACAGCGCACTTTTGCGCGGCGTAAAATCAAAAGGAACAACCGCGATTACGAATTCGATTTTGATGCGGGCGAAAAGCAAAACCGTTCGCCTGATTCGCACGCTGCACAATTTGCAGAACAAAACGATCCGTCTTCGCTCGGACAATCGCGAGCATCTGATTTAACGCGTCACGTGCGCGGAAGATTGCGACTCCGCGCGGCCGCCCCTACAGTGGTCGCCGTGAAAGGGAAAAAATTGGTTGGAGACAGGGACGGCTGGGAAACGATTTCCAGCGAAACGCATTTCGCAAATGAGCACCTTGAAGTCGCGACCGAGAAGGTGCGGACGCCCGCGAAAAAAGAAGTTCGGTCGTGGGTCGTCGTTCATCGCAAGACCGCGGTGATTGTTGCGCCGATGACGGCGGATGGAAAATTGCTCATGATAAAACAGGAACGCGTTCCGATTCGCTCCGCGATTTGGGAAATGCCCGCGGGTCAGATCGACAATGGCGAATCGGACGAGGACGCGATCAAAAAAATCGCGCTCAAAGAACTGCGCGAGGAAACTGGCCATGAGCTCGCGCCCGGCGGCGAATTGATTCCGCTCGGCCATTATTTTTCTTCGCCCGGATTTACCGATGAGTACGGATATCTTTTTTTTGCGCGGCCAGTCCAACCTTGCCCGGACGGCGCCGATCAGGACGAAACGGAGTCGATTCTCGACTGCAACGCGTTCACTGTTTCGGAAATTCGCGAGATGATCAAAAGGAACGAGATCCGGGACGCGAACACACTTGGGATTTGCGCGCGGCTCGCGGCGTTCGGTTGTATTTCGCTCGACGCGCACTAACGACATGGGCCTGCGCGACGTCTTCAAATTTCGCGAGCTGCCGGAAAGCGAAACGTCCAAACCGTTTCTCGATCACCTCGAGGACCTTCGTTGGATGATCATGAAGATGGCGATCGCGTTGATCGCGACGATGATTCTTTGTTTCGCGTTTCGAACAACGCTCGTCCACATCATGCAGGCGCCGCTGCGCGAGGTCGATCCGCAAGTCGGCGCGCTCAAAGCGCTCGGCATTACCGATTCATTCGTGATCTCGTTTCATCTCGCGTTTTACGCCGGAATAGTGATCTCGTTTCCGTTGCTGCTTTATTTTCTCGCGGAGTTCGTGCTGCCCGCGCTCAGCGCGGTCGAAAGGAAATTTTTGCTGCCCGCAATCCTCGGCAGCTTCGGGCTTTTCCTTGTCGGCGTTTTGCTCGGTTACCTTTGGCTATTGCCGAAAACAATTCTTTTCTTTTTTCGCGACACGCAATCGCTCGGTTGGGCGCCGACCTGGACGGTGCAGCAATATTATTCGTTCGTGACCAAGTTTGTTCTCGGCTTCGGGTTGGCGTTTGAACTGCCCGTGGTCGTGCTCGCCCTGGTTTACTTCGGCTTGATCACTTACAAATTCATGTCGCGGACACGACCCTACGCCATTGTCCTTGTCTTTATTCTCGCCGCAATCATTGCGCCCACTCCCGATCTGCTCACGCTCATCGCAATGGCCACGCCGATGGCAGTGCTTTATGAAAGTTGCATTTGGATCGCCTGGCTGATGGAGCGCCGCAAAGCGCGCACAACTCCGGTTTGATCGCGTGGAAGTTTCGACTTATCTCACACTCTTCGCGGTTGTCGCATTTGTCACCGGCGCTGCGATCGGCTCGTTTCTCAATGTCGGTATTTATCGATTGCCGCGCGAGATTTCCATTCGCGAGCCGCGGCGTTCGTTTTGTCCAAACTGCAAAACGCAGATTCCGTGGCGCGAAAATATTCCGATTCTGAGCTGGCTGCTGCTGCGCGGACGCTGCGCGAAATGCGGCAGCAAAATCGCGTTTCGTTATCTCGGAGTCGAGTTGCTGACCGCCCTGCTCTTTCTCGCCATCTGGCAATTTTTTCCCTGGAAAATCGCGCTCGTCTACTGGGTATTCGTTTCCATTTTGCTCATCGCCACCTTTGTCGATCTCGAACATTTCATCATTCCGGACGAGATCACGATTGGCGGAACAATTGCCGGCATCCTCGCCAGTTTTCTCGTGCCTGAATTGATGGGCGCGGATTCGGGAATCGCTGCGGTCGTGCGTTCGGCGCTCGCCGCCGCGCTCGGTTACGTGATTTTGTGGATTGTGCTGGAAGGGGGCAAGATCGCGTTCGGCAAGAAACGAGTGAAGCTCGACGGCCCAACGCCATTCAACTGGACGCGGCATGATGACGATGCGGACTTCATCGTCGGCGAAGAGCGCGCTCTTTGGAGCGATTACTTCGCGCGAGAAAAAGATCGGCTCTTGCTCCATTGCGACGAGTGCAAGATCGACAATCGCGAGCTCGGCCCGGCGGTTTTGGAATTCCACTACAATCGCGTTCGAGCTGGTAACGACGAATTTGTCCTCGATACCGTCGATCAGATTTCGGGCGTCGCTCGTGAGCTGGAAATTCCGCGCGAGGCGATGGGCCGCGGCGACCTAAAATTTCTCGCGGCGATCGGCGCCTTTCTCGGATGGCGCGGCGTCTTGTTCAGCATTTTCGCGGGATCAATCGCGGGATCTTTGGTCGGACTCGCCACGCTGATCATCGGCAAACGCGTTTGGTCCGCGAAACTGCCGTTCGGACCTTACCTCGCCTTGGGCGCGATGACCTGGATGTTCTTCGGAGAGAAATTTGTGAACTGGTACCTGCGATTCGTGACTCCGCCGTAGCGGCAATTTACTCCAACGGCGCAAACGCGAACCATTGCGGCCAATCGCGGCGCACAATTTCCTCGAGCACGCGCGCCCACTTTTGCATCGCAGCGGAGATCAATTGCTCGCGCGAGCCGCCAACGCGAAACGAAACGATCGGTTCTCGCGCGACGATTTTGTATTTGCGATTGCCCGTCCGCACAATGAAGAGCGGATAAATCGGCGTTTGAGAAACGACCGAGAGAACGAACGGCCCGTTCGGCAGAAAAATCTCGCGGTCAAAAATTTTCACGGGAGCGCGCGCGACTTCGCCCACTAAACGGTCGCCCTGCATGGAAATGATTTCGCCAGCGCGCAACGCATTGAGCAAATCGAACGCAAGCGAAGTGCCGTCGTCGCTGTAGCCAACTTTGATTGCGCCCGCGGCCGATTCTTGCAGTGCAAGATCGACATGTTGGGCCGCGAGCGCGTCCGGCTCCGGCGCGCGCACCATTCGAATTTCGCGATGGAATCTTTCGGTGAACAACGCCGCGCCCAAATCGTAATTGCCCATGTGCGCGGTCAGAACGATCGCGCCTCGCGCGGCACCGAGCTGCTCCAGAAAACGTCCGCCTTCCAGCTCGTAGCGAAAACGCGGCTTCCGGATTCGGTAAACCGCAGCGTCGCTCAAGGACCAACCAAAATTCGCGAACACCCGAATGACGCGCAGATAATTAGCGACCCGCCAGGAGCGCGGAAGAGCAAGGCGCAGATTTCGCAGCAACGCTTGGCGCGCCGGACGCGCGACAAAGAAGAAGATGATCGCGGCGATCCAAATCAGCGGGCGATAAAAAATCGCCGGCAGACGACGCACCGACCAATCGATCACTCTGCGCCAAAAAATACTTTCGACCGCGAACCTGCTCCGCATCGCCAGATCGAGAATGGACTTCGCTCTTGCGAAACGCAATTGTGTTCCCTGGCCATGATCTTCAAGAATGCGCGGCTAATTTTTCCAAATGGCATCAGTGATGGGCTCGATGTCGTTGCCGAAAGCGGAATCATCACCGCGATTCGCCCGCAATCTCCGGCGATGGGCGAACAGATTGTCGACTTGGAAAACAATTATCTCGCGCCCGGTTTTATCGACATTCACGTGCATGGCGCGATGGGCCGCGACGCGATGGAGGCGTCGCCCGAAGCGTTTCGTGCGATCTGCGATTATCACGCGAGCGGCGGCACGACTGCTCTGCTTCTGACAACCGCGACCGCGCCGATGAAAGCGATCCTCGATGTCGTAAGGGCGGCGCGTAGTTGTCGATCTTCGATCAAACAAATCGCCGGCGTGCACGTGGAGGGGCCGTTCATCTCCAAAGCGAAAGCGGGCGCGCAACGCGCAAGTTTGATGCGCAAACCGACAAAGAAATTTTACGCGCCGCTGCTGGAACATTGCGACGTGATCAAACGCGTCACGATTGCGCCTGAGTTAACGGGGGCGATCGAGTTCATCGAAGAGCTCCGCGCGAATAATATCAGCGTCAGCGGCGGCCACAGCGATGCGTGGGAAGATGAGGCGCGCGCCGCTTTCGAGCATGGGATGCAAAGCGTGACACACACTTTCAATTGCATGTCGACGACGCGCCGCCGCGGGATCGATCGCGTCGCCGGTCTGCTTGAATTCGCGATCAGCGAGCCGCAAATCATTTGTGAATTGATCGCGGACGGCCATCACGTTTCGCCGACGCTCATGACGATGTTGTATCGCGCGAAAAATTACACCGGCATTTGTCTGGTGACGGACGCGACCGCGGGCGCGGGTTTGCCGGATGGCGCGAAGTTCTCGCTTTATGGAACGAAATGCATCACCGAAACGGGCGTTTGCCTTTTGGCCGATCGCTCCGCACTGGCGGGCAGCGCTTCGCGCATGATCGATCTCGTCCGGACGATGGTGACAAAAGTGGGAGTGCCGCTGCACGAAGCGATCGCGATGGCGACCGACACGCCTGCGTTCGTCGTTGGCCTAACGAGCAAAGGTCAATTCAAAATCGGCGGCGATGCTGATCTCGTTGTCATTTCGTCTGAGCTCGAAGTTTTGCGAACTTTCGTCGCGGGCGAGGAAGTTTTTCGATCCTGAAAGACTTCGAGGAAATTGTTAAATCGACAATAAAAACTCCGCGATGTCGAGCGAGGCGCGCGGCCGGCTGAGTTTCGAAATGTTCGCGAACCATTCGCGCCATTGTTCTGCGTCGTTCGCGAATGCGCGCTCGACCTGCGCGACAACTTCGTCGTTCGAGAGTGCGATCGTCCCCGAGTTCGTCTCCGCAATCAATCGCGCGTTGCCTTCTTCCTGCCCGGACACCACATGATTAACGATCATCGGGCACGCAGCCGCGATTGTTTCCTGCACCGTCGCGCCACCTGCTTTGCCGATGAGGACGTGACTTTCGCATAGCAATCGCGGCATCTCCTCGGTCCAACCGTAGATGTCGATCTTGCGCTCGCCGGCGGCGCTTTCGATCGCACGCCGAAGCTTTTCGTCACGGCCCACGGTGACCGTGAGTTGAATATTTAATTGGAGAAGTTTTCGAACAAGGTCCGGGGCGCGGCGCGTGCCCGCGTTGATCACATACAAGACGCGCGGCGCGGTTGCCGCCGGCGATTGTCGATCTTTCGGAAAATCGGCGAAGCGCGGACTGATTGGAAAACCGAGCACCTTGATTTTTTCCGGCGGCACGCCGGCGGCGCGCACAACGTCCGCGCTTTGTTCGTTCGCGACAACGAAGTAATCCGCCGGCGCGTGATACCAAATCGCGTTGACCGTGATTGAGTCGGTGACAATGGCAATGTTTCGGCAGCGGCGATCCGCCCCGAGAATTTGCTGCAGGAAATAAGGATACGGGGGGAAAGTCGAGACCACGACGTCAGGCTGAAAACGATCAAGCAGGCGTCCGAAATTTTTCTTGAGGCCGCGAAACTTTTGGAACCGCGCGTCGAAATCTTTTTTTCGATCAAGCCATTTGTAAACATAGCCCCACGATTTCGGCGACCGATTGATCAGAGCCAGATAAGCGCGCCTGGTGATTTCATTGAACAGGCCGAACGTTTCTGGAAACAAATCGCGCAGCTCCACTTCGACGGTTGGCGCGACGCGCGCCAGGCCCGCGCGAACGCCACGCGCCGCGCTGTTGTGACCCTCGCCAAAACCGGCCGTGAGGATCAAAATTCGTTTCATGATTTGGATTGTCGATGTTGGAATGGCCGAAGCGGCTGGAAGTTAATGGATATTTCGAGTCGGCAAAGTAAACTCTGATTCGCGTGAATGCTTTGCGCACAATCCTAAAAGTTCTTCGGCGACTGATCTGGGAGACAGCGACCGACAACACGACCGGTCTGGCGTCACAGTTGGCCTATCAACTCGTCTTCGCTCTGCCATTCGTTTTGCTTTTCATGTGGCATTTACTCGGGTTGTTCGGAACCGATCCGGCGAACTTGCACGGCATTATCACCCTCGTGAAAAGTTTCTTGCCGCCGGATTCGAAAGTACAAAATATCCTCGACGTTGCGGTCGCCAGCGTAGTTCAAACCGGTTCGAGCGGTTGGCTGGCAAATACCGGTATCTTTCTTGGAATTTACTTCGGCACGTTGTTTATCGCGACGATTTCGCGCGCATTGAGTCACACCTATG
>DATBCV010000106.1:0-10673 GCA_036270275.1 Chthoniobacterales bacterium
GCAGAATTGTTTGATGAGTCCAAAGCGCTTGAAAAAGCGGACGCAGCAGTTCGCCGAGAATCGGCAACGCAAAAACGATCGTGCACCCGAACACCGCGACCGCAATTTCGAGCGTGGCGTAGAATTTGAGCGGACGCATCCGTAATTTCGCCGACGCGGCAATCGCGGTCCCGAGCGCAAGCCCGGCCATGAAACTGGAAAGGATCAACGCCGCCGCCCAGATCGAATTGCCAAACGCGAGCCCGCTCAGCCGCAACCAAAGCGTCTCAAAAATCAGCGCACTGATTCCGGAAAGAAAAAGAACCGCTGAAAGAATCGCCAGTCGCACCGCGCGATCATACCGCACCGAAAGACGATGTCATCCTGATCCCGCGGTTCACTACATCGCTTAGGCAGGCACACTCCGTAGCTTCAGAATTGCACCAGTTATCGCAACCGCGCAAAAAGCAGCATGGTGTAGAGAATAAAAGCTGCATTCGTAAATACGACCAGCGACTTATGATACCATTCCCGGCGGGTCAGTGCGCCAATGAATAGGGTCACACCGAAGATTGCTTCGAATATGAGATTCGCCGCCTTTGGGAGCTTGTCATCCACGAGAAGGTGGCTGCAGACGCTTACTATAATGATAGCGACACCGAGTGAGAAAAACCAGCGGCGGTGCGCGTAGAAGCTCTCTTTTAGATCGACAATCGTTTCCACGAAGAAATCTGGAAAAATCAATCCGGCGACCATGTAAAGGAGCATGGCTTGCAGCGACATGATAGCGAATTGCAGAAACGTCCAGTCGTGATGGGTGCGCATTCCAAACATCGACCACCAGTGTTGAAAACAGACGAGTAGCACCAGGATGGCCCACCCGATGACCGGCCAGTAAATTTGAATCCGTCTTCTCGACCAGAGTAAACCGCGAAACCCTTGCAGGATTTCCGCAACGGCCAGACCAACAATGACCGAGATAAGAACCGAGAGGAAACTGAACTCAGTCATGCCTCAAAGAAATTCGGGATGTCGCGAGCACGGTGTCAATCTCACAAAGAAGCCAGCGCGAGGTCGAGGACTTCGAGGAGGAAATCGGCGTCTTGTTCATTGACGCACATTGGCGGCGAGAAACGGATTGTTTGGCCCCAGAGTCCGCCTTTGCCGAGAAGGAGTCCCATGTCTTTGCAGGTCTCCATCACTTGCGCGCATTCTTCTTTGGCCGGTTCTTTCGATTGTCGATCTTTCACCAGCTCGATCCCGAGCAATAATCCCTTGCCGCGGACATCGCCGATGATGTTGTGTTTCTCTTTGAGTTTATCGAGGCCGGCGAGAATTCGATTTCCGATCTTGAGCGAGTTCGCCTGAAGTTTTTCGCGATCGATCACGTCGAGCACCGCGCTGCCTTGTGCGCATACAACCGGATTGCCGCCGAAGGTGTTGAAGTGAGTTCGTTGCGCGAGCGCGGCGGCGATTTTCGGTGTCGTAACAACCGCGCCGAGCGGACAACCGTTCCCGATTCCTTTGGCCATCGTCACGATGTCGGGAATCACGCCTTGAGTTTCGAATCCCCAGTAATGCGAACCGGTGCGACCGAATCCCGCTTGGACTTCATCGGCGATGCAAACTCCGCCGGCGGCGTGGACATGTTCGTAAGCATGCTTAAAATAGTTGTCGGGAAAAACAACGCAACCGCCGACGCCTTGAATCGATTCCGCGATGAACGCCGCGAGCTGACCCGGCGTCGCGAAGTCGATCAGGTTCTTCACATCATCCGCGTATTTTTTTCCAGCATCGACATCGTCGCGTCCCCACAAACCGCGATACGGATCGGGCGTGATCGCGTGATGCACGCCAAAGCTGTGCGGCACATTAAATTTCCAGCCGCGGTTGCCTGTCGTTCCCATCGTCAACGTGCTGCCGCCGTGATACGCGTTGCGCAGCGAAATGATTTCGTAGTTGTTCGTGTAAGCGCGCGCCATCAAGAGCGCGAGATCGTTCGCCTCCGAGCCGGAGTTGGTGAAATAACAAACCTTCAACTCGCCCGGCATCTTCGACGCGAGCTTCTTCGCGTACTCGGCGATGTTCGGTTGCAGATAAATTGTGGTCGAGTGTTGAAGCGTTTCGTTTTGCTTGCGCACAACATCGACAACGTCGGGATGACAATGCCCAACGCTGACCGTGACGATCCCGCCAAGCGCGTCGAGATATCTGCGGCCGTGCTCGTCCCAGACGTATTGCATTTTCCCTTCCACCAGCATGATCGGCTTTTTGTAGTAGAGAAAAATTCCCGGGTTCAGGAATTCTTTGCGCAATTTCAAAACTTCATCGGCGGACGGCCCGCTATATTTCTTCGGCTGGTGATCGAATGGCGGAAGATCAGGAAGTTTCATGTCGGTTGTGATGTTAGCGATAGCCCATTTCAAATATCACTGGGAAGATAGATGTCTGTCCAGCGTAGCGCGGCTTTGCTTTCCAATGGCGCACGGCAAGAATTGCAGCGTCGTCTAGAACTTTGTGTCCAGAGCTTTGCACTAAATTCACTTGTGTCACGTTACCAAGCATTCCGATTTTAACCTTGAGAAGGACGCTGCCATGCTCGTGTCGCGCTCTTGCCTCGACTGGATAATTAGGAAAGGGGGCGGATCGCCACATATCCGCCCCGTATGAATGAGCAAAGTTCGCAGTTACCCCGCTCGGGTACATTGCTGCAATGGCGGCTTCTTCCCGGAAGTCTATCATAACTTTACGACCTTCCCTGAGATCGGCCGGTTTGATCGCACCACGTTTCATTTTCCAAGACAACACTCCGCGTTTGGCGGCTTCGTCTAATTGCTGATTGCCGCTGCTCTTTGTAACGACCGATTGAGTAACGTTTCCGTCCTTATCGACGACAACTCGTAGCCTCACGGCCCCTTCGACATCTTTTTCCAACGCCCCAGTTGGAAATGCCGGTTTTGGTTGGTTCCGCCAATCCGACGCAGCCGAAAAGGCTTTTTCAAATGAGAAGAGCGATATTGTGAGAGCAATGCTAGTCGAGAGGCGGCGCAAGCTGAGAAAAGACCGTTTTGACATCAGGATGAGATTTTCGATATGCGCGTTCTTTCTAAACTGCGTAGGCCGAGATAGACTACAAACGCAATCGCGAAGCCGACGAACCAGGCATAATCGTAAAGCCGAACGAAAAAGTGCGGCACGCTTGTTGGATCGACAAGTTTCACGGTCGCGAGAAATCCGGGAAGGTTCGGCAGGATCGCGATGATCAACACCACAATCGCCACGATGCTGAAACCGTTGGTGTAACGATATTCGCTGTCGGCGCGATAAAGTCCCGAGAGATGAAGTTGTCGTCGACGCAAAACGTAATAATCGGCGATCATGATTCCGCCGATCGGTCCGAGCAATGCGCTGTAGCCGACGAGCCACGTAAAGATGTAGCCGCTAGGATCCGCCACGAGTTTCCATGGCATCATGACAATCCCGACAATTCCGGTGATAAAGCCGCCGGTGCGAAATGAAATTTTATGCGGCGCGACGTGCGAGAAATCGTTCGCCGGACTTACGACGTTGGCCGCGATATTCGTCGCGAGCGTTGCAATGCAAAGCGCTAGCATTGCGATTACGAGCACGACCGGATTCGTGAAATGCGTGAGCACATCGACCGGGTCCCAAATTGTCTGACCATAAATGATCGTTGTTGCCGAAGTGACTGCGACGCCGATGAACGAATAAAGTGCCATCGTGAGCGGAAGTCCGAGCGCCTGGCCGAGGATTTGATCGCGCTGCGAAACGGCATATCGCGAAAAATCCGGAATGTTGAGCGAGAGCGTCGCCCAAAATCCGATCATGCCGGTGAGCGCGGGGACGAAGAAGGAAAAGAATTGTCCGGCTTTCGGTTGGCCGGGCGCGAACGCGGATGGCTGCGCGAGAATTGGACCGAAACCGCCGGCGTTTCTATACGCCCACCACAACAACATCAAACCGAGCGCGATGAGCAATGGCGCTTTGATGTTTAACAGCCAACGGATGCAATCGATCCCTTTATAAACCACAGCATGTTGACGCCCCAGAAGACCATGAAGCAAACGAACTGCGCGAACGTGATCCCGAGAAAATTTTGCGTCGATCCGATCGCCAGCGATGGCGCGAAGATCGACATGATCTTGTAAATCGCGTTGCCGCCGATCCAGGTTTGGATTCCAAACCAACCGCAGGCGACGAACGCGCGCATGAGCGCGGGAATGTTTGCACCGCGCGTCCCGAACGACGCGCGACAAAAAACCGGGAAGGGAATTCCGTAACGCGTTCCGGCATGCGCGTTCAAGATCATCGGAATGACGACGATCAGGTTGCCGAGAAAAATGGTGAAGATCGCCTGCGACCAATTCATTCCGCCGCCGATGAGCGACGACGCAAGCATGTAAGTCGGGATGCAGGCCGACATCGAAATCCAGAGCGCGGCGAAACTGCCGACCCGCCATTTCCGGCGATCGCCCGGAACCGGCGCGAGATCTTTGTTGTAAAGATGATTGTGCTCGATCTCAAGATCGACATCGACGTCCGGGGCGATCGACACCGAGCTCATTTAGAAATGCGTCGGCTCGCGCTTGAGGAATTGGCCGCGGCCGAATTCGCCAACGAATTTTCCATCGCGCGCGGCGACTTTGCCGCGAACGGTGACGAGCTGCGGCCGGCCTTCGATCTCCATTCCTTCGAACGAATTGTAATCGACGTTCATTTGATGCGTCTTCGCGGAAATCTTTCCGCGATAATCGGGATCGTAGACGACAATGTCGGCGTCGCTGCCGACCTGGAGCGCGCCTTTGCGCGGGTAAAGTCCGAAAAGTTTCGCCGCTTGTGTGCTCGCGCTGTCGACGAACTTATGCATGTCGATCTTTCCGCGCCGCGCGCCGTGGGTGAAATACAAGTTGATCCGGTCCTCGAGCGACGGAATGCCGTTTGGAATTTTTGTGAAATCGTCGCGGCCCATTTGCTTTTGCGTTTCGTAATCGAACGGCGCGTGATCGGTCGCGAGCGTCGCGATTTTTCCATCCAACAATCCGCGCCAGAGCCGCTCCTGATTTTTTTTGTCGCGGAGTGGGGGAGACATCACGTTCTTGGCCCCTTCGAAATCCGGTTCGGCATCCAAACGATCGAGCAGCAGATATTGAATCAGCGTTTCGACCCACACATTGACGCCGCGTTTCCTGCCAGCCATCGCTTCGTTCAGCGCTTCTTCACAACTGGTGTGCACGATGTAAGTGTGTGCACCGGTCTTCTCGGCGAAGTCCATCAAATGCCGAACGCCCATCGCTTCAATTTCAGGCGGCCGACTCCAGTAATGCCACTTCGGTTGAGTCTTACCTTCGGCCAATAATTTTTGCTGCGCTTCGAGAATGCGATCCGCGTTTTCGCAATGCGCCGTCACGATGACGCCGAGTTTTTTCGCGAGCCGCAGCGTCGCTTCAAGTTCCTGATCGTTCAAATTGAACGCGCCCTTGTAAGCGAGAAAAATTTTGAAACTCGCGACGCCGCGCTTCACGATCTTGGTCAGTTCGCGCTCGGTGCTTTCGTCATAACGCGTCACGCCCATGTGAAATGTGAAATCGCACGCGCTGTGACCCTGCGCTTTGCCGAGCCAAAGTTCGAACGCTTCCAGCGGGTCGTCGCTCTTCATCGGGCAAATCATTTCGATAAACGTCGTCGTTCCGCCGACCAACGCCGCGCGGCTCGCGGTTTCGTGCGTGTCTTTCGCGAACGTTCCCATGAACGGCAAATAAATGTGCACGTGAGGGTCGATGAATCCGGGCATCACGTATTTGCCAGTCGCGTCGACCACTTCATCGGCCTCGACGTTGTCGATCTTCTTGTCGATCCGCGTGATCGTTTCGCCTTCGCAAAAAATGTCGCCGACGAACCGCTCTGCGTCGGTAATGATTTCTCCGCCTTTGATTAAAAGTGACAAGGGATCAGTGACAAGTGATCAGTTACTGCGTTCGGCAAGTTTGCGCCGTAACGCGTTCAGCATTCGCCGAATTTCATCGTTTAGTTCGTACAGCGGCAAAGCGTCCTTCTTAGGACAAAAATTTAGTTCGACGGCGAGAATGATCTGCGTGTCAAGCTCCGCGGCAGAACCTTCCGCGTGTGCAATGAACTGAATGAATTCGGGCGTCGTCCGTCGCGCTTGACCTTCTGCGATGTTTGAGGGAATCGATACCGCCGCTCGACGAATTTGAGAGGTAAGACCGAATTTTTCTTCCCGCGGAAACTTGCGAGTGAGACTGTAGATGCGCTTTGCTAGTTCGATTCCTTTCTGCCAAACGATCAAATCTTTGTAGTTCTGGGTGGATTGGTTCATGAAAGCGTTTTAGCGAATTCTGGCCAACTTGTCACTGATCACTGGCCACTGATCACGTCCGCATCACTTTTTCCAAACATCGCCGACGCCGTCACCGAACCAGCGCGTGGATACGACTTTCTGTTGCGTGTAAAACTGAACGCCCTCGCGACCTTGAATGTGGAGATCGCCATAGAACGATTCGTCCCAGCCGGTGAATGGAAACATCGCCATAGTCGCCGGGACGCCGATGTTGATCCCGACCATTCCTGCTTTGACGCGATGTTTGAATTCGCGCGCGGCTTTGCCCGAGTTCGTGAAAATCGAAGCGCCGTTCCCATAAGCGGATTTGTTCGCCATCGCGATTGCTTGATCGACATCGTCCGCGCGCATCACATTCAAGACCGGCCCGAAAATTTCTTCGCGCGCGATTGTCATTCCCTCCTGCACTTGATCGACAATCGTCGCGCCCATGAAAAATCCGTTCGGCGCGTCGGGAACTTTCACGCCGCGGCCGTCGGCAATAATTTTCGCGCCTTCCTTCTCGCCGCTCTCGACTAAACCGAAAACACGATCGCGATGTTGCGCGGTGATAACCGGACCCATGTCGGGTTGCGATTTCTCAACATCGGTCGGTCCAACTTTGATCGCGCGTGCCGCTTCAACCAGCGTCGGCAAAACGCGCTCGGCCGCTTTCCCAACAGCGATCGCGGTTGAACCCGCCATGCAACGTTCGCCGGCGCAACCGAACGCCGCGGTCGAAAGCGCTTCGACTGTGCGCGCCACATCGGCGTCCGGCATGACGACGACATAATTTTTCGCGCCGCCGTTTGCCTGGACGCGTTTGCCGTGACGCGTTCCAGTTTCGTAAATGTGTTTTGCGACGGGCGACGAACCGACAAATGAGATCGCTTTGACTTTCGGATGCGTAAGCAACGCATCGACGCATTCGCGGCCGCCGGGAACGAGATTGAGCACGCCTTTTGGCAGACCGGCTTTTTCCAAAAGCTCAATGATCAACAACGCAGTGAGCGGAACTTTCTCGCTCGGTTTGAGGATGAACGTGTTTCCGCAAACGAGCGCGAGCGGAAACATCCACATCGGGACCATCGCCGGAAAATTGAATGGCGTGATGCCGACGCAAACGCCGAGCGGTTGGAGCATGGTTTCGCAATCCACGCCGCGTGCGAGATTCTCCAGCGTGTCGCCCATGAGCAACGTCGGCGCGCTGCATGCGTACTCGATATTCTCTAGTCCGCGAAACGCACTGCCGCGGGCTTCGGCCAAAGTCTTGCCATGCTCACGCGAAACGGTTTGGCAAATGCGATCAAAATTTTCTTCGATGAGTTGGCGATAACGAAAGAACAAACGCGCGCGTTCGACCGGCGGCGTGTCGCGCCATTTTGGAAACGCCTCGGCTGCGGCCTCGACCGCAAGATCGACATGTTCCTTGGTGCAAGCTGGAACTTCGGCGATGACTTCGCCGCGCGATGGATTGTAAACCGGCGTTTTCTCTACACCGGAGATTTCGCGCCATTCGCCGTCAATGAATGCCGGAACCGACGTCATCAATTCCTCGCGAGCGCGTCCGATTGTTTCACGAAATCGTCGCCGCTCCATTCGCTGTCGGCTTTGACCATCTTCTTCGCGGCGGCTTCTTCAGCGGCGGCCTTGTCTTTCGCTTTGCGCTCCTTCTGCATTCGCACGAGCTCGGCGTGGGTCGTGAAATAATCGAGACTCTTGCCTTTGAAATCAGCGAGCGTTTCGAATTTATGTTTCTCCATGAACGCGAGCAGCTCCTCGCACATTCGTTTCACCATCTCGTATCCGTGTTTCATCACGCCGGTGCAAACTTGAGTAGTGTCGGCGCCGAGCAAAATGAACTGGGCAGCGTCGCCGCCGGTCTCGATTCCGCCGATGGCCGACAAACTCCTTCCCGGAAACTCGCTGCGGATCATGGTGGCGATTTCCATCACCATGCGAAGCGCGATTGGACGCACCGCTTTGCACGAATAACCGCCGGGAGTTGTGAAACCTTCAACGGTCGGCTCCGGCCGCAACGTTTCGAGATTCACGCTCATCACGCTGCGAATGGTGTTGATCGCGCTCACGCCTTCGCATCCACCGCGAAAAGCCGCGCGACTCGGTTCCGTAATGCGCGTGACGTTCGGTGTCATTTTTGCCCAGACCGGTTTCTTCGCGGCTTTCATTACCCAGCCGACAACTTCCTCGACGATCTCGGGGTTCTCACCCATCGCCGCGCCCATTTTGCGTTCCGGCAAACCGTGCGGGCAGGAAAAGTTCAACTCGAACGCATCAACGCCGGCCGCTTCGCAGCGTTCGACAATTTCGTTCCACGCGTCGCGATTATATTCCTACATGATCGACGCGATGAGCACGCCATCGGGATGTTGATCTTTACACTTTTTGAATTCGTCCAACCAGATGTCGAATTTGCGATCGCTGATCAGCTCGATGTTTTCCCAGCCGACAACGTCTTTCCCGTCGGCCGCGAGCAGTTTCGCGTAACGCGGTGTGACGTTGATCACTTTGGACGAGTCGAGGCTGATCGTTTTCGCGATAACCGCGCCCCAACCTTCCCGAAACGCGCGCGTGATAACGTTGAGATTCGTCCCGGGCGGGCCGGAGCCGATTACGAATGGGTTTGGAAGCTTCAGTTCGTCAACGGTGGTAGCGAGTGTTGGAATAACGACCTCCTTTGCAAAACCGCGATTTTATCAGTCACGATGGTTATAGCGCAAGCGCATCGCTTGCCGGGTAATTGGGTAGGGACGGCGTGCTGCGCCGTCCGCGGACATCGCAGCGCGATGTCCCTACCTGGCGATCCAACTCATCGCCTTATCGGCGAGTTTATCGAACGCCGTCACCGCCAACTCGAGATGCTCTTCCTTCGTGTCCTCAATCTTATTGTGACTGATGCCGTGCAGACTTTGCACGAACATCATCACAGTCGGAACTCCGGCGCGCGCGACTTCGGCGGCGTCGTGCAACGGGCCGGATGGCATGCGATGCGGTTTCGCGCGGCTCTCGGCGATTGCGGCATCGGCCATTTCGATCAGTTCATTATTAAATAAGATCGGCTCGATGTTCCAAATCCGTTCCCACGCAAGATCGACATTTCCTTCCTTCGCAAATATTGCGCTCGCGCTTTTCGCTTCGCTCAACATTTGTTGGAGCGCCTTGGCGTCGAGATGGCGTTGATCAAGGGTGATCCGGCATTCTTCAACCACGCTCGTAACGATTCCTGGTTTCGTTGTACACGAGCCGATTGTGCAAACACCCTGGCCGCTGCGCTTCGCGATCTCATAAATCTCCGCGGCCAATTTTGCGGCAGCCAAAAACGCGTCGCGACGGCGATTCATCGGCGTGCTGCCCGAATGCGCCGCTTGTCCGCGAAAAGTGATCGCGTGACGCTCGACGCCGAAGGTTCCGAGCACCGTTCCGAGTGGAAGATCGAGATCGAGCAGCACCGGGCCCTGCTCGATGTGCAATTCGATATATGCGGTCGCGTTCTTCAACTCTTTGCTGGAATCTTTCACTTTCTCGAAATCGATTCCGTGTTCCTTGATCGCGTCGACCAAACGAACTCCGTCCTTGTCTTTGAGTTTCCTCGTCTCGTCCATGTCGATCTTGCCGGAGCACGCAGATGAACCGAAAAGACTTTTGCCGAAGCGCGCGCCTTCTTCATCGCACCAATCGACGAGACGAACTGTGACCGGCGAATCGCTTTTGTATTGCTCCGCGACTCGACGCAGAATTTCAACGCCCGCCAGCGCGTTCAACGATCCATCGAGCCAACCGCCGTTCGGAACCGAATCAATATGACCGCCAATCAGCAACGCCTTCTCTGATTTGCCCGCGAGCGTGGTCCAAAAATTTCCGGCAGCGTCATTGTGAATCTCAACGCCCGGAATCTTTTCGACCTCCTCGCGCAAAAACTTTCGCGCTTTCGCCCAAGTCGGAGTGAAGGCGACGCGTTGCGCGCCGTTTTCGTCGGCGGTGAGCGCGCGAAGTTCTTTGAGCTCAGCGATGGTTCGTTTCGGATCAAGCGGCACGAAGCGCGATGCTATTGCGGCGCGTTGGATTCGTGAATCCAAATTTGTTGCACTAACGCCGGCAAGATTTCGCCGGCTTTGCCGAGAAACGAATGATCAGCGAGGGGAGTCAGCGGCGTTGGATCTTTGTTGATCTCGACGACGATGGCGCCGCGCTCTTTCACGCGTCGCCATAAATCTGCGGCGGGATAAACGACGCTCGACGTGCCGATGGAAAAGAAAACGTCGCAATTTTCAGCGGCCGAAACGGCGGTTTCGAGCGCAGCGACCGGCAATGTCTC
>DATBCV010000107.1:0-8732 GCA_036270275.1 Chthoniobacterales bacterium
TTTCGTTTATTTCTCGAAAAAAGTGGAAGTGTTGTCCGTGGAGATCGAATCGCTGGTCACCGATTTACTTTCAAAATGTTATTACAACCGCATCCCCGGGAGAGCGAAGTCGCCGCAGGTTCCGGCCCAACCTATGACGCCCGCGCAACCGGCCACGCCGGAAACCGCGCCGATGGCGTGAGACAAGATCGACATCTGTGAAATTCGCCGTTCGCAAACGCCGCGCGCCGTCCATCATCATTGTCTCGCTCGTCGACATCCTCACCATCCTTCTCATCTTCTTTGTGGTTTCGACCACGTTCAGAAAAGATCAGCCGCAGGTGCAGATCAATTTGCCCGAATCCAAAACCGCCACGAAAACGCCGGCTGAGCTCGAGCACGCCGTTGTCACGGTGGATGCGAATGATGAAATCAAACTCGACGGCAAAACGATCGCGGTGGAGGAGCTCGAGAGCGCGGTGAAAAATTTATCCGGCACCAGACGCAGCACGCTCGCGCTTCAGGCCGACAAAAAATCATCCTTCGGCACGATCATTAAAGTGATGGATGCATTGAA
Organism: Chthoniobacterales bacterium; assembly: GCA_036270275.1. Lineage (GTDB taxonomy): Bacteria > Verrucomicrobiota > Verrucomicrobiia > Chthoniobacterales > UBA10450 > AV40. The sequence goes on from DATBCV010000107.1 coordinate 557, forward strand.
ACTCGCGGGCGTGAAAAATTTGCCGGCATTCACTCGCGGTCAGGAATGAAATTGTCGATCGTGCAGTACGGCGACCCGGTGTTGCGGGCGAAAGGCAAGCAGATCGAGCAGATCGACGAGCGGATCCGCGAGCTCGCGCAAAACATGATCGAGACGATGCACGCGGCGAACGGAGTCGGTTTGGCGGCGCAACAAATCGGCGAGCCGGTGCAATTGGCGGTGTTGGATATTTCGCAAGTCGAGGACCGGCCGACGCGAATGAAGTTGAACGGCGAAGATGTCGATCCTGCAACGGTGATGCCGTTGGTGCTGGTGAATCCGCAGATTGAGCTCGGGCGGGAAACGGAATCGGGAACGGAAGGTTGTTTGAGTTTCCCCGACGTCACGGGGGAAATTGATCGCGCGATATCGATCCGCGTTCGCGCGCAGAATCTGAACGGCGATAAGATCGACATCGAGACAACCGGATTTCTCGCTCGCGCGATTCAGCACGAAGTCGATCACTTAAATGGGATCTTGTTCATCGATCGAATGAGCTCGGGGGTGAAAGTGAGCTTGTCGAGTAAGCTCAAGCGGCTGCAAAAAGAAACGCAGCGCGGTTTGAAACATCGACAAGGCGCGGTGGCAGAAACGACTTTGTGATTCGGCGGTCATAGACCGCCGCTACAAGTTTAAAGCGCTTTGTAATCTACCGAGATGGTGCGGAAGACGAGTTGGTCATGTTGCGCGGAAAAATAAAACAGCTCGAGCATGGTCGCGCCGATCGTCCATTGATAGCCGACCAGCGTTTGAATGACGTCCGAGTCCGTATCGCGCGTGCGCGAGACTAATTTGCCGGTGCCATACTTCGCGTCGAAGTAACGGCGAATCTCTCCCATCCGTTCGTTGTAACGTTCGATCGACCAGTCAGGATATTCGTATTGCAATTCGACGCCGAAAAGCGAGCCGGCCTTGAAAGTGAAAAGCGTTCGCTTCAATCCAGGATGAACGAGGCCTTCAACCGTCCAAGTTTCGCGCCCTTCTTTTTTTTCACGCGAGACAATTGTCGCTTTCGCGCCTTTCAGGACGGCTTCGACCCGCGCCATCGAATCGTTCCAACGGAATCCGAACGGCGGATTCAAATCGTCAGCCGCGCGAGTTGATGAAGCAGCGAAAGTTAAAAGAACAAATGGAACAATTGCGCGCAAGCTGGCGATTCTAATGCGCCACCGAACGTTGTCCGCGTGCTTTAGCAAAGAAAAATAGCGCGCGCTTCGCGTGTGCTCTCCGGCTTCGCGTTTCATGAAATTTTTCGTTACTTGGGACACGCTCGATTTAGTTTTTTCGTCAAGAATTTTTTGACCGGAAAGAAAAAATAAAGTTCAGATTTTTTCTTGTCGCTGTTCAACGCGATTTCTAATCTCAAGCCAACGGCAGAGGGGGAAAGGCGAGGGCGTGTGAATAAGATGTGAACATGTATGAGAAAAATTGATTGCCCAGAATGAGTAAGGCCTTAACCGCACCAAATCGAGAAGATAAAGGAGATGTCGATCCTTCGTTCCAGCGCTCGTTGAGCTTGTCCAAACAAGCGCCGAACTCTGTTTTCCCCTCGTATTTTGACAAATTTTGCATTTCGAAACGCATTCAGATGCTTCCGGTGAGGATGACGCGCACTTCGCGTCGTCCTGATCAAAAGCGCGGAATTGCTCCTGCAGCCGCCATTATGGCGATTGTGTAACACTGTTAACAAGTTCCCTATGGACGACAAATGTACCCAGCTTTGGCAGAAATTGTCGGCCGCGCTAAAGCCACAAGTCAGCGCGGACACTTTCAAGCGCTGGTTTTCCGCGGTTGAGCTCGCTGCTGCGACCGACAAAACGTTGAGCTTCCGCGTGCCGAACAACATTTATCAATATTGGATCGAGAGTAACCACATGTCCGCGCTTCAATCCGCAGTAGTGACCGCGCTGGGCGATCCGCGCGAAATCAAATTCATTTCGTCCGAGGCGCTCGTGGAAGATCCCGAATTACTTGGCCTTCCCAAAGGAAACGATGGCGCTCGCGACGCAAAACCCGCGACCACCAGCTCGTTTGGACTCAATCCGCGCAATACTTTTGAATCGTTCGTCATCGGACCGAACAACGAAATCGCGCATGCCGCGAGTCTCGCAGTCGCGCAAGCGCCCGCGCGCACGTACAACCCGCTTTTTATTTACGGCGGCGTCGGTCTTGGCAAAACGCATTTGATGCAGGCAATCGGCCAATACGTTTTGGCGAAAAAGAAAAACACCAAGGTCATTTATCTTTCGAGCGAGCTGTTCATCAACGAGTTCATCGACGCGATTCAACACAACAACCTGGTGAAATTTAGGAAGCGGTATCGGCAAGCCGACTTGCTTTGCATCGATGACATTCAATTCCTTGCCGGCAAGGAGCGCTCGCAGGAAGAATTCTTTCACACGTTCAATACCTTGTTCGACGGACACAAACAGATCGTGCTCTCGTGCGATCGGCCGGCGTCGGAAATCGCGAACCTCGAGCATCGCCTTGTTTCGCGGTTCGAATGGGGGCTGACCGCGGAACTTCAGCCACCGGCGATTGAAACGCGTCTCGCTATTTTGCGCAAAAAAGCGCGCGGCATGCAGATCAAATTGCCGGACGAGATCTACGAATTTCTGGCCAACCGCATTCGCAGCAACGTTCGCCGGCTGGAAGGCGCGCTCATGCGCGTGGCGTCATTCGCTTCCCTCAGCGGGAAACAACTCACCCGCGAAGTGATCGAGCATTTACTGAAAGATATTTTGCAGGAGGAAGCGCGGAATTTGATCACGATCGAGCAAATTCAACGCAAAGTGGCCGAGCATTTCGACGTGCGCCTGGCCGACATGACGAGCAAACGCCGGCCGGCGAGCATTGCGTTTCCGCGGCAGGTGGCGATGTATCTGGCGCGCGAGTTAACAAAATCCTCGCTCAACGAAATCGGCGATGCCTTTGGCGGGCGCGATCATGGCACGGTATTACATGCGTGCAAGCTGGTGAAGCGACGGATGAAGGAACAGGACAACATCCGGCAAACGATTTCATTCATCGACAGTTCGTTGCAACGCTGAGTGTACCGGCTCGATTTTAACTACCAGACTTTGCGGTTGCCGAATAGTGCCGCGCGCCTAACATCTTAGCAGATTTCCGATTCATGAAGTTCACCGTTACGAAAGAAAAGCTGCTCGAGGGTTTGCAACAGGTCCAAAACGTTGTCAGCACACGCACCACTCTGCCGATTCTCTCAAACGTTCTGCTTCAGGCGAACGACGGCACGATCCATCTCACCACGACCGATCTCGATGTCGGCGTGCGCGGAAGTTTTGAGGCCGAAGTTGAAAAAGAAGGGGCAACCACGCTACCGGCTCGGCGCTTGTTCAACATCGTGCGCGAGCTTCCTTCCAGCGAAATCCAGATCGATGTCGATGGAAAGAACGCCGCCTCGATTCGCAGCGGGCAAAGTTTTTTCAAAATCCTGGGTTTGCCGGAAGAAGAATTCCCGCCGCTGCCGAAATTCGAGGAGGCCAAAGTCGTTACCATTCGGCAAAAGGATTTGCGCGACGGTTTGCGCAAAACTTCCTACGCCATTTCCACTGACGAAACGCGCTACGTCCTGAACGGCGTTCTCTTTAGCTTCAAAGAGAACAAGCTCACGCTCGTGGCCACGGACGGACGCCGGCTCGCAATGGTCGACATCGAATTGGAGATTCCGCGAAGCCAGGAAGCGGACATTATCGTGCCGACCAAAGCGGTCACGGAATTGCAGCGGCTCCTCACCGAAGAAGGCGACGTCAAAGTCAGCGTGACGAGCGGGCAAATTGCTTTCGATCTAAACAAGACGTTGCTCGTCTCGAAGCTGATCGAAGGAAATTATCCGAATTACAAACAAGTCATTCCAGGTGAAGCGAAGGAGCGGGTAACCCTCGAGCGCGAGACATTTTTGAACTCGCTTCGGCGCGTTTCGCTTCTGGCGAGCGAGAAATCGAACTCGATCAAGTTGAACTTCAGCAAGAACAACATCGACATCACCGCGAACACGCCGGAAGTCGGCGAAGCGAAGGAATCGCTCGCCGTGCAATACAAAGGCCGCGATTTCTCTATCGCGTTCAATCCGGAGTTTTTCATGGCGCCCCTGCGCGCTCTCAGCGAGGACGAAGTGTTTCTCGATCTCATTGACGAGATGAGTCCCGGCGTGTTGAAGATCCAAACGCCGTTTCTTTACGTCCTGATGCCGATGCGCATCAGCTCCTGATCGAGCCCCGCTCGGACAAGATCGACATCGAGACGGCGCGGATCGCCCTCCACCGCGCGAATCACCCGCGCATTTTCATTCCGCGGCGCCCAAACTTCGGGATCACTCGGGCCAAAAAGCAAAATGCAATTCGCGCCGGTCGCGGCCGCCAAATGTGAAATGCCGCTGTCGTGCCCGACAAAGATTTTGTGTTCGAGGACAGCCGCCAAGTCTGTCAGAGGCAAATCCGTCACGAACCGAACACGCGGTTTGTCCCAGATCGATTTGAGTCGGGCGATTTGTGCGCGGTCGGCTTCGCCCGAAACAATCAGAAGCGAGCCCGTCGAATTGGCCAGAAAATGTTCGCCGAGCGCGATCCAATTTTGGAGCGGCCAATTCTTTTTCTCGCTGCCGCTGCCGGGATGGAACGCGACGATCGGCTGGGCCATCCCGCTCAGAAATTTTTCCCCGCGATGTCGATCTTCGTCCGACGGATAGATCTTTGGCGAACAATCGCGAATCGGCAGGCCGAGCTCTCTTATCGGCTGCGCCAGTTGCATGACGGCGTGGGATCCATTTTCGATTTTGGCCGGTCCGCGCAAAATCTTTCCCGCAGCGCTGCGGCGCAGATTGTCTTCGAATATTGAATCAGGATCATAGAGATAGCTCACGATGAGATCGAATCCGGAGAAATAAGTTGCCAGCTCGGCTGGAAGCTCTGAATTCTTCGCGAAAAATCGCGCGAGCTCGGCCGATTCAATCGAGCGAACGCGCTCGGCATAAAAACGGTTCTCCGCGAGCGCGGCGATGTGTTTGTACCCGAGGATGTCGATCTTCGCGTTCGGGAACGATTCGCGGAGCGCTTTGATCGCCGGCAGCGTGAGAATGAAATCGCCGATCGCGCCGCCGCGAATGACGAGGGTGCGATTCAACTCAGTATTGGGTGAAGGCGCAGGCGAGAATGCTCAGGCCATAGGCGGCGGCGATGCCGTGCACGATGCGCCAACGCGCGTTGGTGCACGCGCTCCAATCGATGTGATCGCGGAGCAAGTAAGGCATTGTCACCCAAAACAAGCCAGCGACGATCATTAGATACGCGAGCACGGTGAGAAGGAGCCGGCTCGTTTCGTAGCGAAAAAACGCGGCTTCTAAAAGCGGCTCCGCGGCAAGCAAACAGAGAATCCCGAGCGCGCGGACAGCGAGAAATTCTTCAACGAAGCGAAGCACAAGGACGTACCCGATCGGGAGAATGATTAAGAGCGGTTTACGAAAGCTGGAAAATTCGCCCATCTCCATCGTGGCGAGCAGCCAGAACGACCAGACCAGCGCGATCGTGAGAAGCACGACGCCGGAAATCCGTGAGCGCGGAAAACGTTTGAACCAGGTTTGAACCGGCGCCGGCAAAAAAAGTCCGGGCAGACTGAAAAGGATCAGCGCGATGCCGGCGACGAAGCCGACGGTTTGGAGCGAGAAATCGTAAATCATGATGCGAAAGTAGCGAGCGAGGTTGGAATCTCCGCGCGCGAGCCATAAAGACTAAAAGCGGTCGCACGCTCGATCCGAAGATCGACAAATGTTCCGACAAGATCGTCCGCACCTTCGAAATTCACAATCTTGTTCGCACGGGTGCGACCAGTCAGACGCGAAGGATTCGTTTTGCTTGGTCCCTCGCAGAGGACTTCGACGGTTGAGCCGACGAGACGAGCATTGATGTGGTCCGCCCATTTGTCGACCACTTGCAGCAAGTCGTGGTTGCGATGCGCTTTCACCGATTCGCTCACTTGATCCGGCATTTCCGCGGCCGGCGTGTCGCGTCGCGGCGAATAGCGGAAGATAAATGCGTTGTCGAACTGGAGTTCTTCAACCAAGGCGCGCGTTTGTTGGTAATCTTCATCGGATTCGCCGGGGAAGCCGACGATGATGTCAGTCGTGATCGCAATACCCGGGCGGGCGTCACGAACGCGCCGCACAAGATCGACATATTTCTCGGCGGTGTAAGTTCGGTGCATCGCTTTCAAAATTCTATTCGAGCCGGATTGCATCGGCAGGTGAAGATGGTCCACCAGTTTCGGCAAATATCGATAAGCGCCGATCAAATCTTCGCGAAAGCCGATCGGGTGAGGCGAAGTGAAGCGAAGTCGCTGGAGCCCATCAATTTCGTGGACGGCTTCGAGCAATTGCACGAACGGACTTTTATTGTCGATCTTCGAAACCTCATGACGGCCGTAAAGATTCACGATTTGACCGAGCAATGTCACTTCCTTCACGCCGCGCGAAACGAGCTCGCGCACTTCTTCCACGATTTCGTGGATCGGCCGGCTGCGCTCCGAACCGCGCGTCTGCGGAACGATGCAAAATGTGCAATGCATGTTGCAGCCCTGCATGATCGAGACGAACGCGCTCGCCTGATTGCGCGCGAGCGGCTGACTGCGGATGGTTGATTGCGAGCCCGCTTCATCCGCAATGTCGACAATGGCGAAGCGAAGATCGTCCATCGCGCGCCCGCGCTTGCGTTCGACGCTTTCCTCCACGTAATCGGCGACGCGATGAAATTTCTGCGTGCCGACCACGAGATCGAGATGGGGAAGGTTCTTTAGCAACGATTCACCCCGGGCCTGAGCCATGCAGCCAAGAAAACCGAACACGACATACGGCCGGTCCTTGGCCATTCGGCCGAGCATTCCCATTTTGCCGAGCGCTTTTTGGTCGGCCATGTCGCGCACGCTGCAGGTGTTCAGCAAGACGACATCGGCGTCCTGTTCGCTCTCAGTGCGCTCGTAACCGCGTGCGATGAGGGAATGGGCGACTTGTTCCGAATCCCGCTCGTTCATCTGGCAGCCGTAGGTTTTGATGTAGAACTTCGGCATGGCGGGCGAAATAATACACGCCCGACCTGGCTGCGCCATTGCGAGATTATCCGCTTTCCAAATTGTCGATCTTTCCGGTTAAATTTGCGCTCGAATGAAAACAGGCGCTCCGGCAATCGGCATCATCGGCGGCAGCGGTCTGTATCAGATGGAGCAATTGCGCAATGCGACCGAGCACAAGATCGAGACGCCATTTGGTTCGCCGTCGGACATCTTGATTGGCGGCGAGATGAATGGCCGCCAGGTTTACTTTTTGCCGCGTCACGGGCGAGGTCATCGTATTCTGCCTCACGAATTAAATCATCGCGCGAATATTTACGCGCTGCGCTCGCTCAACGTGCGCTGGATCATCGCCGTCACCGCGGTCGGCAGTTTGCAGGAAAAATACAAGCCGCGCGATATCGTGCTTCCGTCACAGTTTTACGACCGGACCAGCGCGCGGAGCGGACATACATTTTTTGGCGAAGGAATCGCCGCCCACATTTCTTTTGCCGAGCCGATCAGTCTTCAACTGCGCAATCTGTTATCTGAGTCTGCAAACAAAGTGGGCGTGACGATCCACAATGGCGGCACCTATGTGAACATGGACGGCCCGGCATTTTCAACGCGCGCCGAATCGGAATTGAACCGGCGTCACGGGTTCGATGTTATCGGCATGACAAATTTGCCTGAGGCCAAGCTGGCGCGAGAAGCGGAGATCGCCCTTGCCACGATGGCGATGATTACCGATTACGACTGCTGGAAAGTGGAAGAGGAACCGGTGACCGCGCAGACCGTCTTCGGCCATCTGAGCGCGAATGCTGAGGCTGCGAAACGGGTGTTGGTGGAAGCTATTCCGCGAATTCCGCTGGAGCCGGATTGGCCGGAGCACCGGGCGCTCGACGCCGCCCTCACCACCGCGCGCGAGCTGTGGCCAAAGGCGACCCTCGAAAAACTGGGGCCGATTTTGGCGCGTTTCGCCTAAAACGAAAAAAGTTCTTGCCACGCGCTCGCGGATTATAGTAATTATAGGAGCGTCGCTAGTAACCATCTTTCCGAACGAACATGAAAATCGAATCCG
>DATBCV010000108.1:0-24653 GCA_036270275.1 Chthoniobacterales bacterium
TGAAATACGCGTTGCGGATGTTGGTGAAAACACCCGGCTTTACGATCATCGCGGTCTTGACCCTCGCTCTCGGCATTGGCGCCAACAGCGCCATCTTCAGCGTCATTGACGCCGTTCTCCTCCATCCGTTGCCATTTCCAAAATCGAATCAACTCGTCGCGGTCTGGTCGCGGGATGTCAGCGATAAAGTGGCAAAATACAGCGAGTCGGTTCCCGATTATGTCGATCTTCGTGATCAATCGCAGACCTTGGCCGGGCTCGCCTGTTTTACCCGCGCGGGCGCCGTGCTCAATGGAACAGAGGAAGCGCGCCAACTTTATGGTGTCGCCATCACCTCGGATATTTTTCCCGTGCTCGGTGTCGCGCCCGCGCGTGGCCGCGTTTTCACACGCGAAGATGACAACCTCGACGCCCGCGTAGTGGTGTTGACCGATTACGCCTGGAAAACGTATTTCAACCGCGACCCTGAAATTGTCGGCAAGCAGATCAGCTTGTCGTGGCGTCTCTACACAGTCCTCGGAGTCATGCCGCCCGGGTTCCAATTTCCGGTCGAAGGTGAGCGCGCGGAATATTTGCAGCCGCTGCATCCGCTCGTGCCCGAATATGTCAACAAGCGCGACAGTCATTTCGTTCGCATGGTTGGTCGATTGAAACCTGGGGCCACGATTGAGCAATGCGATGCGGAGATGAAAACCATTGCGGCGCGATTGGCGAACCAATATCCAAAATCGAACACGAATCGCTCCGAGTTCGTGCTCTCATTGCACAATGACATCGTTGGTGATGTGCGTCCGGCACTAATCACGATTGTCGCCGCGGTTGCGTTCGTGCTGCTGATCGCCTGCGCCAACGTCGCCAATCTTTTGCTTGCCCGCGCAAACGCGCGGCAACGCGAAATCGCGATTCGCACCGCGCTTGGCGCCAGCCGCACGCGGATCGTCTGGCAATTACTTGGCGAAGGTTTCTTATTGTCGATCTTCGGCGCGGCCGGTGGTTTGCTCATCGCCGGATGGGGAATCGATCTTCTCCGTCTTTTCGGTCCGCAGGATGTTCCGCGACTTGGCGAAATCGCGATCAACGCTCCCGTTTTTGCCTTCACATTCGCCGCCGCGATTTTCAGCACGCTTCTCTTCGCCTTGGTCCCGGCACTGCAAGTAACACGACCGAACGTGAACGAATCTCTTCAGCAGGGAAACCGTGGCGCGGTCGGTCCCGAGTCGCATCACTTTCGTCGTTTGCTCGTCATCGCGCAGGTTGCATTGTCGATGCTGCTTCTCGCCGGCGCGGGCTTGTTGATAAAAAGTTTCTCCAATCTCCGCGCGACCAAACCCGGCTTCGATCCCTCGCACGCACTCGTCGCCGAGCTGATTTTGCCAAAAGCGAAATATCCCGAGCCGGAAAAACATCGACAATTTTTCGAACAGACGTTGACCAAGCTCGGCGAGTTGCCCGGAGTGGAAGCGGCCGGCGCCGCCTTTCCGATGCCGTTTTCAAATAACGACAGCTCGTCGTCTTTTGCCATCGTCGGCCAACCACCGCGGCCGCCCGGACAAGAGTTGGAGGCTTCGCATCTCACAATCACGCCGAATTATTTTCGAGCGATGGCAACTCCGCTGCTGAACGGGCGGGACTTCAATTCCCACGACACGACAGATTCATCGCCCGTCGTGATCGTGAACGATGCTTTCGCGGCAAAGTTTTTTCCGGATGGAAAAGCCCTCGGTCAGCAAATCACATTGACCGGCCTTGACGGAAAGCCCACCGCGCCGAAGGAAATTGTTGGAATTGTCGGCGGCTCGCGGCATGAATCGCTCGCAATTAAGCCGCTGCCCGAGTTTTACATTCCGGCCGCGCAAGATCCTGAACGCCGAATGGACGTTGTTATTCGAACAACCGCGACGGGTGCAGTCGGACTCCAGACCTCGATGCGAAATATTGTCGGCGAGTTCGACAAGGATCTTTATGTTCCAACGCTCGAACCATTGGAGAAACGCATTGGCGTTACGCTCGCCCAACCGCGCTTTAATATGATGCTGCTCGGTTGCTTCGCCGGCGTCGCCTTGGCGCTTGCTGCCATCGGCATCTACGGCGTCATCGCGTACACCGTCGCGCAACGAACGAAAGAGATCGGAATCCGCATGGCGCTCGGCGCCCAGAAGATCGACATGTTGACGATGGTGATGCGGCAAAGTTTTGCCGTGATTGGAATTGGTTTGATCGCGGGAATTGTCGGTGCGCTTGGCGTCACGCGCTTGATGTCGAGTCTGCTTTACGGCGTCAGCGCGAGTGACCTTTCGATTTACGCCATCGTCACAGTGCTTTTGAGCGGCGCCGCTTTGATCGCAACGTACTTTCCCGCGCGCCGCGCCATGTCCGTTGATCCGATGGTCGCGTTACGCTACGAATAACATTCAATGAGCGATCTTCGCATCGCCCTGCGCCAACTCCGGAAAACTCCCGCGTTCACAATCACCGCGCTGGCCACGGTCGCGATTTGTCTCGGAGCGAACCTCGCGATTTTCGCGGTGATCAATTCCATTCTGCTACGCCCACTTCCTTTTCCCAACGCGGACCGGCTCGTCACGATCTACAACACGTATCCTAAGGCCGGCGTCGAAAACGACGGCTCCTCCATCACGAATTACTACGAACGTCGTGGCAACATCCCGGCTCTTTCGAGCCTGTCGATGTACATGGAGCGCAGCGAAGTCGTCGGCGAACCGGGTTCGACCGAGCAGATGGAAGTCATTCGCATCTCGCCGGAATTTTTCACGACTCTTGGTGTAAGTCCCGCGATCGGTCGCAACTTCACCGACGATGAAATGGACCCTCAGACGAACGTCGTAATCCTGACGGACGCCCTCTGGCGCCAGCGTTTTAATTCCGATCCGAACGTTCTGGGTCGTGACATCCGCATAAATGGTATTCCCAGAAAGATCGTTGGAGTCCTGCCTCCTGCTTTTCGCTTTCTCTCGTCCGAGGCGCGCGTTTTTCTCCCGGTAAAATCCGGCATAGAAGAGCGTGGACCGAAACAGCGACACTCCGGCGGCGGCACCACGCACATGATCGCGCGTTTGAAACCGGGCGCGACGATCGCCGAAGCGCAGGCCCAGATCGACGCGCACAATACCGCCGTCGAAAAAGACAACCCGGAAGCGAAGATGATGGCTGAGGCCGGCTTTCGTTCGCCCGTGGTCTCACTTCATGCCGATCACGTTCGTTCCATTCGTCCGACGCTTTTGTTGCTACAGGTCGGTGTATTTTTTCTCCTGCTCATTGGTGCCGTCAACTTGGTGAACCTGCTTCTGATTCGCGCGAGCGGACGCGCGAAAGAAATGGCGATCCGCCAATCGATGGGCGCGAGTCGCCGACATGTAGTGACTCAGGTGATGACGGAAACGGTGTCGCTTACGTTCGCAGGCGGAGTGCTCGGCGTGATTGTGGGCGCGTGGGGAATTCATCTCCTCGAAATTCTCGGCGCCAATCGTTTGCCGCTCGGCGCGCACATCGCGTTTGATGGCTGGCTCGCTTCGCTGGGTCTACTGGGCTCGGTGCTTCTTGGAATCGTGATCGCCGCGCCGATCGCCTGGTTTAATCTGAGCCGCCATCTGGCGAATGCGCTCCAATCCGAATCGCGCACCGGCACGGTCAGCCGCGCGGCCCAAAGTTTGCGTCACGGCTTCATCATCGCGCAGATCGCGCTCGCGTTCGTTCTTCTGGCCGGCGCTGCCTTGCTCGGTTTGAGCCTGAAAAAAGTGATGGCGGTTTCTCCGGGCTTTCAGTCCGATCATGTTCTTACCGGCGAGCTCACACTTCCATGGCAGCGTGATCCGAATGTCCGCATTGAGATCGCCGATCGCTTGCTCGAATTGATCCGCCAACAGCCGGGTGTGAGTGCTGCGGGAATAATCACGAACCTGCCGCTCAGTGGTGATAACGGTAAAACTTCGATAGCACCGAAAGACTATGTGCCGCCGGCCGGCCAATCGCTGCAGGGTCATTACTCTTATGCCGTCACTGGCGACTACTTCGACGCGTTTGGCATTCCGTTGCGCGAAGGGCGGTTTCTGAATTCAGCGGACTCTCACCGTGCGGAACGAGTCTGCGTTGTGGACGAAGATTTTGCCCGGCGCTATTGGCCCAACGGCACCGCGCTTGGTCAAACGCTCGCGGACAGCAGCGATAGCAACGGCGCGAAACTATTTACGGTTGTCGGTGTGGTGGGCGCGGTGAAACAGGCTGCGCTCACGGAGCCGCATGGCCAGGGCGCGGTTTACTTTCCATTTTATCGCGAGAATTCCTATTATTTCGTGGTCACGCGCACGAGCCAGCGCCCCGAAGTGTTCGCCGAGACGCTGCGCAAATTGGTCCACGCAGGTGCTCCGGAGTTAGCGATCGACAACATCCGCTCAATGGAAACGCGGGTTGCGGACAGTCTCATCACCCGTCGGTCGCCCGCATTGCTCGCCGGAATTTTCGCCGCGATCGCACTGCTTCTCGCGGCGATTGGAACTTATGGCGTCTTAAGTTATGCCGTCGCACAACGCCAGCGCGAGATCGGCATTCGAATGGCGATCGGTGCGCAGAAGAAACAGATCGGCGTTCAATTCCTCTCGTTAGGCCTGAGACTTCTCGCCACTGGAACGCTAGTCGGTTTGATTGGCGCGTGGCTGGCGGGAAAAGCAATGCGAAGTGTTCTGTTCGACGTTCCCGCACTACCGGTCGTCGTAATTTTGAGCACGGCCTTCGTCATGACTGCGGTCTCGTTGGTTGCCTGTCTGTTGCCCGCGCGTCGGGCCACGATGGTCGATCCGGTCGAAGCGTTGCGCGCGGAATAGCTAATCGACAACTGGAACGCCTTCGGTCGCGGTTCTTTTCGCGTACAATTCGCTTAATCGTTTCGTCATCGGACCAATTTTGCCGTCGCCGATGTCGCGATTGTCGATCTTAACCACGCCCGCGAGCTCGCCCATCGTGCCGGTGCAAAACATTTCATCCGCGCCGTAAACATCCACTGGCGATAAATCGGCTTCGACACAGCGGATTTTCTCGGCCGCGCAAATCTCCATCACCGTCGCGCGCGTGATTCCTTCCGGGCAGGCAACCGCTTTGCTCGTCGCGAGATCGCCTTTGCGCACAATAAATACATTCGTCGCATTGGTCTCAGCGATGCAGCCATTGATGTCGAGCATGAGCGCATCGTCGGCGCCTGCGTTGTTCGCTTCGATCTTTGCCAGAATCGAATTCAACAAGTTCGCGTGATGAATCCGCGCATCGAGAACTTCCGGCGGCGGCCTTCGCACGCTCGCAGTGATTAATTTCAAGCCGTCCTTCGGGTAAACCGGCGCCTTGTGCTCGGCCAGAATGATCAATGTCGCGCCGCTTTGGTTCAGCCGTGGATCCATTCCGGACGTAATCTTGACGCCGCGCGAAACGGTCAGCCGAATATGAACGCCGTCGCGCATCTTGTTCTCGGCGAGCGTGCGCTTCAGTTCCTCAATGATCTTTTCGCGCGGCGGAAGATCGACAATCGCGAGTGCGCGCGCGGATTTTTCGAGCCGGTCTAGATGCTCATGCAGTTTGAAAATGCGCCCGTCATAAAGTCGCAACCCTTCCCAGACCGCATCGCCGCCTTGCACCGCGGAATCGAACGGACTCACGCCCGCTTTGTCGCGATGCAGGAGCTGACCGTTAATATTGACGATCAGGTCCTTATTCTTGGGATTAAACTTCTGCTGCATTTGAATCAGCTCGCACAACGTCGTGACCGTTGTGTCCTTTGTGCGAGGTCTTCAATTTAGTCGATACTGATAAAGCTGCGCATAACATTCGCGACACCGCTCGTAGACGTCGCGCAACGAATCAGGAACATTTCCTTCACGTGGCTTGTACGGCTCGAACGATGTCGATCTTGCCACGGAGTCGTACCAATGTTTTGCCCAAATGCCATCGGTTTCGCGTAATCCGGGCGGCCAGCTCAACATCGCTTTGTCGAACTCCACGCCGATTGCGTCGCACAAAAGTTGCAGCACGCGCTCAGGATTTTTCAAAACTTCATCTGCGTCGATGATCGGCGGCGTCGAGTTGGTTCGCTCTCGCACGAAATCGAAAATCTCGCACTGCTGAACAAAACCAAGGTCGTCCAACGACGGGCCTGGGTTCTTCTTAATATAAGAGAGTATCACTTCCCGCGGATCGCGGATGAGAAACCAATTCGTAAGATCGACAATCCATCCGCGGTCGATCTCCGGCAGGAGGTGATGGGTCATTTGTTTTTGAAAAAAGATGCGCTTGCCGCCGGGGACCGGATCTTTTGTCATCTTCACGACGACTTTTCGCCAATCGGTCTCGCCTTGAGCGATAATTTCCTTCGCGAGCGGGTGATCTTTCCCCGTTCGCTCTAAATAGTACGCGTAAAACGGCTCGTCGATCACGGCGGTGTCTGCGCGATTGCCCCAGGCGCGCATCATCGCGGTGGAAATGTTTCGCGGACCCGACCACATCGCAATGCGAACGGGAGACGCGGTCACGTTTATCCAAAGATTAAGAGTTGAATCGACTCGGGCAACTGTTGGGCAACGTTTGTCACCACGCTGCCGCGCAGAAGTTTCGTCAAAGCCGTGCGCTGTGTTGCGCCGATGACAAGGTAATCGACGCCCATCGTCGCCGAAAGATCGACAATGGTCGCGGCCGCGTCCTGACTGACGGCGTAAACAGGAACGACCGAGACGCCGCGTTCTTCGCCGAGCTTCATCACGCTCGTCATGATTGCATTTGCCTCGGGATCATCGTGCCATTTTGCGCGACCAAGGCGCGTCCCTGCTGCGGTGTAATAAATAGCCACCTCTTTGACGTAGAGCACGAAGAGACACGCCTTACGCAACTGCGCTTCATCGAGCGCAAAACTAAGCACGGGTGTGATCCCGCGCGCCGCCACCATGATCTTTTGGCCTTCGGCCAAACGCGATTGCATCGTCGCTGCGAGAGTGGGCGTCACCATCTTGGCGACCTCGCGTGTGACCGTGAGCGTGGTCATGCCGTGACGTTTCAAGCTGTAGGCCCGGGCCGCCAGTCCGACGCCTAGAACAACGACGACGAAGAACAGCGCATCCGGCTTTGTGTGGGCGAGCGTCAGCTCGACAAAGAACAATATGCAAAACGTGACGCCAAAAAGAATGCGATCGTACCAAGTGAATCCGACCGTGCGATTGAACGTGCATGATCCGACATTGACTGTGATCGCGCCGACGACGCCGATCGCGTAGAGGCCGGCCAGTGCAGTGAAGTTTGCCACGAAAAGAAGCACCGCCGTTGGGAATGCAATCGCGATTAGCAGGGGATAAATCGGGACGCCGTGTCGATTAAGGAAACGAAATTGTCGCGGCATCTCGTGATCGCGCGACATCATGTAAAGCAAACCGATGATCGCGACGATCGCGGTATTCGCAGCGCTGAGCAGGAGCAGAAAGAAAACAATTCCAACGACCCAGCCGAAGAAATTTCCGATGGCCGGCGAGAAGGTGGCGGTAGCGAATTGTTCCCCAATGAAACGCAGCATGTCTTCGCTCCTGAGTTGCAACACTGAGGAGATCGAAGACAAATCGGTGAGATGGAGCGTCTTTCCGAGGACGGTTGGCAATGAGAGCATCGCCCAACCGAGCAATGCCGTGCCGACAACAACTTCGATTGCGACGGGCACGATCGCCTTGAGCGATTCGCGCGCGACGCTGGGTTTGTCCATTGTCGAGCCGGGATCGAGCTTCATCACGCCGGTGATGTTGGCGATCGATTCGGCGCCGGAGAGCGCGAGAATCACGCTGACAAATTGGACCCAAAGCGTGCCGAGGCTCTCATGACGCGGCTGGAGAAACTTCGTGGTCAAATGTGGCGCGCTCAATCCAATTAGGAGGACGACGACGATCAACGTCGGCACAGCAAGCGCGACCGCGAAAGTTCCAGAATGTTTCGGACCGAAAAAATTGATCGCTCCCATGATCAGCAGCATCGCGATCGTGGTGAGCGCGATGTGGTCGCGAAGAAGTTTGACGACGGCGATGTGTTCCGCGCCAGAAGTGATGTAGCTCAACGCCGACCAACCGCTAAGCGCGGCGGTAACAGTTAAGTCCGCCAGTAAGAGAAGCGCGCCGACAACCGCGAGTAATCGTCCCTGATGACGCGCTGCGGAATAAACACCGCCGCCGTCGGGAAAATGGCGGCAAATCACGATGTAATTGATCCCGACGAGACCGGTGAGCGCGCAGACCGCGAGAATGATCGGCAGCGACGAGAAACCCGCGGCCAAAAATGCGAGACCGATAACGTAAGCCTTGCTCGTGCCCCAATCTCCGTAGAGCAAAGCAGCCGCGCGTTTCCAATCCACATTACGCGGGCGATGGACCGCGCCGCTCTCGGTAATGATCAAATCAGCCATTTAGCGTTCGGGTGACTGTTCATAGGCGGTTGCGGCTGACAAGCGTTTATTTGAGTCGGCCGCAGATGGGCGTTTTAAGCCCGAAAGTCTGGAACTTGCGTCAAAGGCTGCTAGTTCATAAAAAATGAACACGCTACAAAATCTAACGGTGGTCGGATTTCTCGTGGCCGCGACCACTCTCGAGGTCAGCGGCGACGCCATTATCCGAATTGGTATCTATCATGACAATCCAACCGTTACCCGGCCAATTCTGATGATACTCGGTGCGGCCTTGCTGTTCGGTTACGGATGTTGCCTCAATCTGGCGCCAGTTGAATTCCGGCAAGTTGTCGGTCTTTACATAGCGATCCTTTTCGTGGTCTGGCAGGTAGTTAACTTTGCTTTCTTCCGGACGCTGCCGGATTTGCCGATTCTGGTCGGCGGCGGACTAATTGTCGCCGGCGGATTGATCGTCACATTTTGGAGAACTGCTACCGCCTGACGGGCAGCTCCTCGCGAAACTGCCGGAGCTCTGCTTGACCAGAATCGTTTCTCGCTAAGATTTCTGGCAGTTCTTTGTTTCGCTTAATGGTCCTTGAGTGGCGGACCAGCGGGGGAACCAACTTCGGTTTGCTGCGGCACACCGGATCGGGGCGAACGATGCGCGGCATCGAGAGTATTTAGTGGCTCCAGCCCGACAGCTAACCTCGCCAGCATCATTAAAGTGCAAGGGATGTCGTAAATCCGACTCCGCTTGAAGTGAGGCGCCTCGTCGCGCGAGCGCGCCCGGTTTTGAGTCAGGAGAAAATTGATACCAACTAACGTTAAGCGGCCGCGTAATGTCGATTGGAAACGGGCGGCGGCGATTTTGTACGGCGATTGGGGTACGAGCAAAGCCTACGTCATCGGGCTCGCCTTCGCCGTGGCGGGTTATTCCTCGTTTTGGCTGATCGCGGCGATGTGCGTTCTGACCGCGCTCGTTGGCTTAAACTACATGGTCATTTGTCGCCTCTATCCCGATGGCGGCGGCGTTTATGCGAGCGTGCGACATCGCAGCGAAGTAATCTCTATCGTCGGTGCGTTTTTGCTGATCGCAGATTATTTGGTGACGGCGGCGATCAGCGCGTTGTCCGCTTTCCAATATCTCGGAGTGCCGCATCCGGAAAAATTTGCGGCGATGTCGATCTTGATTATCGGCCTGCTTAATTTGCTTGGACCGAAGCAGACCGGCGGACTTGCGTTCCTGGTCTCGGTTCCAACTGCGATCGTGGTCGTTGTGTTGGGCCTTTTCTGTCTGCCGCACATGAACGAAGCGATCGGTCATCTCCAACCGCTGCACGGAACGTTTGCCCAAAATTGGGCGGGTTTTGTCGGAATCGTTCTCGCGCTTTCGGGCGTTGAAGCGATCGCGAACGCCACCGGCGTA
This sequence comes from Chthoniobacterales bacterium, assembly GCA_036270275.1. GTDB lineage: Bacteria > Verrucomicrobiota > Verrucomicrobiia > Chthoniobacterales > UBA10450 > AV40. The sequence continues at coordinate 9,837 of DATBCV010000108.1, forward strand.
ATGAAACTCGATCCCGGCAGCACGGAGGCGAATCCGTCTGTCGTCAAGACATCCACGCCCGCGATCCTGATCGTGATGATCGAAGTATGCGTCTTCACCGCGTTACTCGGACTCGCGATGCACGCGCTCGACGGATTGCAGATCGTGAATGGCGATGTGAATGCGCCGGGCGCGGGAGGTGTGCGCGATTACATGCTGCGTTACATGGGTCAGATGTTTGTCGGCGGGGCGCTTGGTCCCGCACTCGGTCAGGCTTTCGGATTCATCGTAAGCGTTGTGTTCGGTTTGCTTCTGCTGTCCGCCGTCAACACCGCGATTGTCGATCTTATCGCGATCCAGTTCCTGATGGCGCGCGACCGTGAGCTGCCGAAGATCTTCCAGCGTCTGAACAAGTGGGGAGTTCCCAGCGCCGGAATGTTGCTCGCTACGCTCGTCCCGATGGCGCTCGTCCTCATTGTCAAAGACATGTCCGGCTTGGCCGATCTCTACGCGGTCGGTGTGGTCGGTGCGATCGCCACAAATCTCGGCGCGACCGCGACTGATCGAAAATTGTCGATCAAATCCTGGGAACGGACGTTGATGTTCGCGACTTTCATCGTGATGGCGGCGATTGAGACTTCGCTGCTAATCGACAAACCGAATGCCCGCTACTTTGCGATCACAATTCTGGTCATCGGTCTCATTCTGCGCGGCTTGGTTTTGGAACGCAGAATGAAAAAGGAAGCAGCGCCCGCGCCGGCACCTGCGCCTGTAGCGGCGGTCTCCGACCGTCGAACCGAATCGGCGCCGACTATCGGTGGCGAAGCAATTCTATGTGCGATTCGCGGCACCGGGCGCACGCTCGACTTCGCTTTGCGCGAAGCGCATCGATTGGGCGCGCGCCTTTATGTGCTTTTCGTTCGCGAGCAGGCGTTCATGACCGAGCAGGACGCGAAACGTAAATGGCAGGATGACGAAGAAGCGAGCCGGATATTTAACGAAGCGAAACTGAAAGCGGGCGATCGGCCACCGCTGTTCGCGTATGCGGTGAGTCCGTCGGCCGCCGAAACGATTGTCGATCTTGCCGCGACGTTGGGAGCATCACGGTTGATTCTGGGCGCCCCGCACCGCAATGCCTTGATCAACTTGCTTCGCGGAAACGTGATTCGCGAAGTTTCGAGCTCGCTACCGGAAGAAATCGATCTGCTCGTTTACGCTTGATCTGCGGCAGTCAGAATTTTCCGTAAACCGCGAGCAGCCGATAACCGCAGTGGAATTTGCTGTGATAATCGCTGACGAATCCGTCCTTCGTCCGAATCTCGACGTGCCCGTGGCCACCGTTCCCGTAGACGAGCACCGCTCCAATCGGCGCCTGATAAGGATCGCGAATGGGCAAGCGTTTAAATCCATAACTGCGCACTAATTCGTTGCCGGCCTCCGCGGCATTGGCCGTTTTCGGATAGGAATCGATCACGCCGGCGGAGAACAAGGCGTGTTTCACAGCATGCCAGCATTGCGCCTGCGATTTCGCATGAGCGCGTTCCTCACCGAGCGTGGCCGCGCGCGCAAGTCTTGGGTCAAGTCGCGGATCCAATTTCGCGAATGGATGGACGATCGGCTTTTTCCAGTAGTGGCGAATGACTCGCGCCGAGCTCACTTGCCCGGCCTTGTCGCGATAGACAAATTTCTCGCTCCTTTGTTGCAAACCTTCAGCGCGAAGGGTCGAGACAAAAAGGGCGAACGCGGCGGGAATTAAAATGCTGAGGACAAAAATGCGTCGCACGGCCGCGTTTTAATTGCAGGGAATATGCCAGCGCGCAACCGGAATTTAGTTTCTCCCGATTCATTCGTAAATAATACGGAAAGAAAAATTTGCGTCGAACAGGGAACCGTTTTATGGGTCTCCCTCGATTCTTAATCAGAAAACCCTGCTCTTCTGCAGAGTTCACGTCGAAAGCTCGTTAGGGCGATTTCGTCGAACGTATGGGAAAGAAATTATTAACAATTTTTGGCTTCGCTTTTTTATTCGCGGCTCCGCTTTTTGCCGCGGAAAATGGACTGCTCGCGCGCGTCACGGTTTATTGGCCGGGCGAAGGCCAGGGGCGCGCCTGCTTTAATGGAGCGCGCTTGCGCGCCGGGCACTGCGCGGTGGACCCAAAACGGATTCCGTTCGGCAGTCGCGTGCTTTTTCCGGACGCAATTTGCACCGCGGTGGACAGCGGACCGGCCGTAGTGAGTCGTAAAGCGGCGCGCATTACCGGCCGCACCGCCGCTCAACAAGCCGCGCTCGTGATCGATCGCTTCTTTGAATCCAAACAAGCCGCGCTCGATTGGGAAAAATCCCACCCGCACTTCATGACAGTGCGAGTGATGCCGCCGGGCTCTCATGACGAGGCGTCGTCGAAAAGCAAAGTCGGCCCTTCGTCGCTGCCAAAGTTCGATTCCGCGAAGCTTCGACTTGGCCTACCGCTCAATTCGATTCTGGGACCCGCCCAACGACGCACATGAAACGTCTCGCGCTCATTTTTCTTTTCGCACTGATTGCCCTCCCGAGCGCCTTCGCTCGCGATGACTCGCTCCTCGCGAGGGTCACGGTTTATTGGGCGCGCGGCGGACTTGGGGATCGTTACAGCCGTCAGCACAAATCTGCTACTGGCATGCGACTGCACGTCGGCCATTGCGCTGTCGATCCAAGAAAAATTCCCTACGGCAGTCGCGTTGTATTGCCCGATGGCTCGACCCTCGCCGCCGTGGATACTGGCAGTGCGGTGCGAAATCGTAAGGCGGCACGCCGCGCGGGTCGTAACTCAAACGAGAAAAACGCTATCGTGATCGACAAATTTTTTGAAACCAAACGACAGGCGATGGCGTGGGCGAATTCCAACCCGCCTTTTGTCAGCGTGAAAGTGATTCCGCCGAACGCTCCCGCGGTCGCAACACCGAACCTGACAACATCGCAACCGATTGCGTTGACGCCACCGCAGCCGGCAAAGCCTGCACCGATGGGCGTTTCGGTCGGGACCGTTACTCTTGCGAGCAATACGCCCGCGGTTGGGCCGACCGGCCGCATTATTAAAAATCCCTTAGGGCGACTTGGCCGCTAAGGTTCGTGGTCGATCTTAAGCAAAGATCGACAATCTCGCTCTAGCCCTTCGTGTAAACGCCGATCAACGGACGGGGCGAGGGAACTTTGGAGCGGAAATCGCTCGCGAATCCATGCTTCGTCCGGATCTCGACGTGGCCTGCGCCCTTCTTGTTGTTGTAAACGAGGACCGATCCGACCGGCGCTTTGTAGGGGTCTTTCACTGAAAGTTTCTTGAAACCGTAGCTGCCCACTAATTCCTTCGCCGCCTCCTTTGCGTTGACGGTTTTTGGATAAGAATTGACCGCGCCGGAAGCGACCAATGCTTCCTTTACATAATGCCAGCACTGCTCGCGTGAGTGCGCATGAGCGCGCTCTTCCGCAATGCTCGCCGCCCGCATCAATTTCGGACTGATCCCGGCGTCGGCTTTCGCCACCGGGTGCACGATTTTCTTCGGAGCGTACTTGGTCACGATCTCGGCCGAGTCGGTCTTGCCGTCGGCATCCTTGAAAGTGAAGCGCTTGGCTGATTCAACGGTCTGTCCATGCGCGCCGCTCGCCATGAGGAAACCGCAACCGCAGACCAGGGGGAGAATCGAGCAGAGGGGGATGTTTTTCGGCATAAAGAGCGCCGTATATCGAGCAGAATCGCTGCCGTCGCAACCGATTTTTCGCGAAAAATTCGACTTTTTTTGAGGGCCCGAACCGGCCTCAAATTGAGCCTGCAAAAGCAGCAATTTGATCGCGCATTTTGGAGTCGGGCAAACGGCCTGTCCCGCCGCGCATATTGTCCTCGAGATGCTGCGGATTGTTTGTCGCGGGAATTGCGCAAGTCACCGCCGGATGAGCGATTATCCATTTCAGGAAAAACTGCGCCCATGACTCGCAATCGAACTCCTTCGCCCATTCGGGCAGCGGTTTCGTCCGTACTCGACTGAACAGATCGCCGCCCCCGAAAGGTCGATTGATGATGACCGCCACTTGTCGATCTTTCGCCAGCGGCAGAATCCGCGACTCCGCTTCGCGCTCCATGATCGAATAGTTGATTTGCAAAAAATCGACTTTTTTGGCGCGCAAGACTTTCTCGACCTCATCGAAAGCGCTCGAATTGTAATGCGTGATGCCGATGTAGCCGAACCGTCCTTGCGCTTTCCATTCACGCATCGTGGCGAGCTGGGTGGTCACGTCGACCAAATTGTGGACTTGCATTAGATCGATGCGTTTCGTTTGCAGACGCGACATCGAGCGCTCCATTGATTCAATGCCGGCTTGTTTGCCGCGCGTCCAAACTTTGGTTGCGAGAAAAAGTTTGTCGTGAACTCCAATTTTTGTCGCGAGCGCGCCGACCACGCTTTCGGCGCGCCCGTACATCGGTGAGGAATCGACAACTTTGCCGCCAAGCTTCACAAATTTTTCCAGCACTTCGCCGAGCTGCTTTTCTTTGTCCGCCGTAAGATCGACATCGAACACGTTCCAGGTTCCAAGGCCAACGACGGGCAGCTTTTCGCCGGTGGCGGGGATCGGGCGCGTCAGCATTGAGGAAGATTGTGCGTCGGACGTTCTTGTGGGCAAAAGAAAACCGGCCGCGGCGGCGCCGATCAATTTTGTCGCCTCGCGCCGCGTCATGTTGTTCATTGCCTGAAACGGTAAACCTGCGTTCGTAATCACCAAATATGAAGAGACGCCAATTTATTAAGCTTTCGACCGCGGGCGCGGTTGCGCTCAGCGCAAGATCGACATCTTTGTTTGCGGAGAAAGCGGTGAAGCCTTTGCGCATTCTAATTCTAGGCGGGACCGGATTTACCGGCCCATATCAAGTTCGTTACGCGATGGGCCGCGGACATAAAGTGACGACGTTCAACCGCGGGAAATCCCATCCGGGCGAGTTGCCGCCGGAAGTTGAGCAACTGATTGGCGACCGCAACGGCAAACTCGATTCACTGAAAAATCGGCAATGGGATGTCGTGATCGACAATCCGACGACCTTGCCCGCGTGGGTGCGCGATGCCGGGCAGGTACTTAAAGGCAACGTTGAACGTTACGTGTTCACCTCAACCATTTCCGTTTACGGCGAAGTGAAAACTAGCGTCGATGAATCCGCGCCGACAGAGAAATACACCGGCGCCGATCCTTACAAGGAGACCCTCGAAGCAATGAAGGCCTCTGGTTACAAAACATACGGCCCGCTCAAAGCGTTGTCCGAACAAGAAGCTGAGAAATGGTTCCCCGGAAAAGCGTTGATCATTCGACCTGGATTAATTGTCGGCCCCCGCGATGAGACCGATCGCTTCACATATTGGCCGGTGCGAATCGATCGCGGTGGCGAAGTTCTCGCGCCGGGCGATCCAAACGATCCGGTGCAATTCATCGATGCGCGCGATCTCGCGGAATGGACGATTCGCATGGTCGAAAATCGCGAAAGCGGAATTTATAACGCGACCGGCCCGGCCAAACCACTTGGCATGGGCGGAATGCTCGATGGAATCAAAGACGCAGAGAAATCGAACGCCAACTTCACCTGGGTTGCCGAAGAATTTCTCGATCAGCAAAAAGTATCGGCCTGGTCGGACATGCCGGTCTGGACTGGAAAAGAAAGCGGGCTGGCGCGCACGAAGATCGACAAAGCGCTCGCGAAAGGGCTGACCTTTCGTCCGCTTTCGGAGACCGCACGCGACACGCTCGCCTGGTTCAAAACGCTTCCCCAAGATCGACAATCGAAGCTCAAAGCCGGACTAACGCCCGAGCGTGAAGCAGAAGTCTTAGCGGCCTGGAAGAAGCGCGCTTGAAAAAACTTTTCGCCAAAGTCGTTGATGTAAAACCGAACGAGCTCCGCGCGCTCTGGCTCGGCTTTGCCTTTCATTTCATCATTTTGACCGCCTATTACGTGGTGAAGCCGATTCGGGACGGCATCGCGGCCAGTAACAAACCCGAAACGCTGCCCTGGATGTTTACGGCGACGTTGATAGTGATGCTGTTCGCGAACACGATCTACGCGGCGATTGTCGCTCGCATGGAGCGTCGGAAATTTATTCCGTTCGCTTACGCGTTTTTTATTTTAGTTCTCCTCCTCTTTTTTGTGTTGATGGGAACCGGCTCGCCCGCGCATCAGGTTTGGACGGGGCGCGCGTTTTATGTGTGGGTCAGCGTTTTTAATCTTTTCAACACCGCGATTTTTTGGGCGTTCATGACGGATCTTTTTACCGTTGAGCAAGGCAAGCGACTCTACGCTTTCATCGCGGTGGGCGGAACAGTCGGGGCAATCACTGGCGCTTACATCACGAAGAATCTTATTCGGGGGATGGGACCGGCTAATCTCATCGCAATTTCAGCGACTCTATTTGCCGTCGTTTGTTTTTTGGTCCGGTTTTTCCCAGACAGTTTTACGGAGGGAAACAAAGTCGCGCCGACACGAGAACAGCCTATCGGCGGGACAGTGTGGTCGGGCTTTACCCATATCGCGCGCTCGCCTTATCTCTTTGGATTAGCTGCGGTTATCCTCCTTTATACGATCACATCGACCTGGGCTTATTTTCAGCAAACAACTCTCGCCGGTGCTGTCCTGAAGACGCCTGCGGACCGAACGGTATTTTCCTCCAATCTCGAAATCTGGGTTAACTGTATCACTCTGGGGATCCAGATTTTTCTCACTGGCCGTTTTCTAAAGTGGTTCGGCGTTGCCTTCACTCTGACCGCGTTGCCATTTCTAAGCATGCTGGGTTTTGGAGCAATGGCGATCGCACCGAGTTTGGGAATGCTCGCGCTCTTTCAGGTTATTCGTCGCGCAGGTGCGTACGCATTGATGCGCCCGTCTCGCGAAATTCTCTTCACCGTTTTGAAACGCGAGGACAAATACAAAGTGAAGGGAGTAACCGATACGCTCGGTTACCGTGTGGGCGATCAAATAGGAGCCTGGTCTTATGGCGGACTCGGGGCGAACGGGCTTCACATGAGCCTTAATGCGATTAGCTGGATCGCAGTGCCGATCACTGCGGGTTGGTGTGTGCTCAGTATCTGGCTCGGCCGTAAACAGGCTGCGCTCGCGGCCGCCAACGAATGTCCACGCACTTAAATGTAATGGTGCTCTTCCGCGATTTTTAACGCGGTCTGCATTTGCGATTCCGCTAGAACGGCATCGCCTTTTTTCCAGGAATCGATCGCCAGTTTTGTTGCAGCCATCACTTCGTCGTCGATCGGGTGCTGGCTCTCGACGAATAACCCTTCAGCGAACTCGATCTGCTTTCCCGTCAGCGCAGTTGCCATCAACGGAAAGAGCGCCATCCAATCAAAGCTGTAAGGATCTTCCATTCCGTGCCAGAGCTCGAGCGCTTCGGTTCCCAGTTTTTCGCAATCATCGAACCGCTGCTCTTTCAACGCGCACCAGGCCAGGCTCGCTTTCGCCATCGCGACGTATTCAGCCATTTGTAATTTGGAGGCGACGGCGAGCGTCTGGTTTGCGAACTCGTTTGTAAGATCGACATCTCCGTGGCGACGATGCGCAACCGCGAGATACGTCAGGCAACGCGCTTCAACCACGAGGTCGCCGCATCGATGAGCGATCTCGTGGGCGGCGCGGCAATGTTTGATCGCTTCGCCGGAGTCGCCGCGAAAAACATTTACCAGTCCAAGAACAAAGCGAGTGTGCGACGTCTCCGCTAAGTCGCGCGAACCGTCGCTCGCGGCGACGGCGCGTTGCGCGAGGCTGACGCATTCCTCCGACGGTCGATAACGCGATCCGGTTAAGAGCGCGAGCGACTGCATCAGGAAAAATTTGCTCTGTTGAGTCGGTGTCCCGTGCTCTTCCGTCGCCTTTGTGTACTCATCCGCGAGCGCTCCCATCTCCGCTGCCATTCCCTGCCAATAGAGGAGATGCAGTCTTTCCAACTGGATCTGCACTTTTTCTTCCCACCAACGCTCGTTCAGATTGTCGCGTTCGTTTTCCAGCTCTTTGTCGGCCGCGTCGAACGAACGCTCCGCGTCGCGGTAGTGCCGTTGCCAATTATGAGTGTGCCCGATCTTGCGAAAAATTCGTGAACGCCACAGCGATTCCCTCTCGCTCAAGCAGGCGAGGCTTCGATCGAACGCGGCGCGGCTTTCAACCTGTTCGCCGATCAGCGTCAAAAGATCGCCGAGACCTTCGTTTAACCGGGCGCTCGTTTCGCTTTTGGGAAAATCAGCGTCACCGTCACTGAGCCGCTCGATCTGAGTAAGCGCGGATCGGAAGAACGCGATCGCCTCCGTGTTGGCAAACGTTGAGCGCGCGCGTTCGGCTGCGCGTTCCAAATGTGGAATCGCACGCTGCGGCGCATCCGCTTTTTCGAAATGATAACCGAGTGTTGCCGCGAGATCGTTGAGCCGTTCCGGGAAAAGTTGTTCGAGCACTTCGGCGACGAGTTTGTGTAATTCCTTCCGTCGCGCGAGGAGCATCGAGTTGTAAGCGACGTCGTGGGTGATCGCGTGTTTGAACAGATAGTCGCGATCGGCTTCGTCCGTGCTCTCTTCGTTGAGCTTGATGAACTCTCGCCTTTGCAGCTCGCGGAGGAAATCGACGAGCTTCTCGATTTCGTCCAATTTCAAAGCGGCCAGCACGCGCTCTTGGAAAAGTCGTCCGATCACGGACGCGCGTTGAAGGGTCAGTTTGATCGGCGGATTGAGCCGATCGATTCGCGTCATCAGCGTGCTCTGCAGGCTTTCGGGAATGTCGACTTCTTTGATTTCGCGCGTCGCGACAAGCCGCGCGCCTTCGCTCCTCAACGCTCCCGAATCGATTAGGGAACGAATCAATTCCTCGAGAAAGAACGGGTTTCCCTCCGCCCGGTCCAAAATAAGATCGAACGTTTCGCGATTGTCGATCTTGAGGAGCTGTTCGGTTAACGAGCGGCTTTGCTCGCGCGTTAACGGCGAAAGCTCAATGCGGCGGAAGTTTGCTTCGTGATTTTTTTCAATCCGTTCGAGAAGTTCGGTAGCGGGATTGTCATCCGGCCGCGCGATGCACACCAAAAGGAGTGACGCGTTCGCGACCAACGGCAACAAACTCTCGAACACTTCGAGCGATGAGGGGTCCGCCCAATGCATGTCCTCCCAAATGAGAACGAGTGGCTGTCTTTTTGTCCGGACACGAACGTAATCGTGAATGGATTGCAAAATTCGCGCTTGCAGCGCCTCGGTCGAAAGAAATTTCACGCGCTCCTCCGTTGCTTCGCCCAACGGCAATTCAAACAGGCGCGCGATATAAGGATAAGCGTCGAAACTTTGTTCGGCCTCCAACGCGTTCCGCAAATATCCGGCGATCATTTCGGGCGCCGCATCGGACTCCATTCCAAGCAGATCAGCGAGAACCGCTCGCGCGAGCCAGTAACTCATTCGCGCGGTGTATGACAACGCACGGCCTTCCGCCCAAACAACATTTCCAGCGGCGGCGCGCGCTTCAGTCATCAGCCGGCTTTTTCCGACGCCAGCTTCGCCAAAGATCGCGACGATTCCTCCGCGCCCGGCTTCCAGCTCGCGAACGGCGGCTTTGATTCGATCCAGTTCGGAATCGCGGCCGACGAGCTCGGTGTGCAAACCTTCGATGCCGCGTTTGGATTTTGCCGTCGCCTTCGCGCGAATCAATCGATGCACTTGAACCGGCGCTTCCTTTCCCTTCAAAGTCAGTGGCGCAATTTTTTCAAACTCGAATGCGTGCTGCGTTTGTTGATGCGTGCTCGGGCCGACAAAAATCTCACCGCGATCGGAAGCGTCTTCCAACCGGGCCGCCAAATTCACCGCGTCGCCCATCACCGAATAATTGCGCCGGTTCTCGGCGCCGATTTGTCCTGCGATCACCGGCCCGCTGTTGATTCCAATATGGATGCCAAGGTCAGTTCCGTGCTTGCGATTGACCGCCGCGAGCGCGTCCATCATCTCCAACGCGGCGTGCAAGGCGCGCTCCGGATCGTCTTCATGCGCGATCGGCGCGCCGAAGAGCGCCATGATTTCGTCGCCAATGAATTTGTCGATCGTGCCTTCGTACTTTTGGACGATTGGAACGAGCGTTCCAAAACACGCGTTCATCAGCTCGCGCACTTCTTCCGGGTCTTTCTTTTCCGAAAGCGCAGTGAAGCCGGAGATGTCGGCGAAAACGATCGTGACCAGTTTACGCTCGTCTTCGGGCGTTTGTTTCTCGATTGCGGCGGAGAGCTGCGAAAGTTGCTGACGGAGCGCCGCAATCGCAGGATCGACAACGGCGTCCCCGAGCGTTGCGCGCTGCCCTTCTAAAGCGGCGATCGACGCATTTAGTTTTTGGATTTCGTTCTGGTGATCAGCCATTCGCGCGCATTTCTCCTAACAAATGCCCGCAAACGAATCGAGACGTGATTAACGACGTTACTTCGCCAATTCGTAGAGATATTCGACAAACGACATGACCGCGCCGTCGAAGCTCTGGATTTTCGGGTTCGCGGATTCGATCACGTAATATTCGTCGGGCGCATGCGCGCCGCTGCCGTGGCCGAGACCGAAGTGTCCAGCCGCTAGCTTGAGCGGTTCGCCCGTAAATGCGTAACCGGGATACGAACCGGCGTTGCGCGGCCAGAGCAGGGGATCGATGCCGAATTGTTTGTAAGCTGCAAATTGCGCTTTGATCAGCGCCGAATCCTTCGAAGTGCTCGTTGGATCGTAACCGCCGGTCATGTTGACTTCGATGTCGCCGAAGCCGCGTTTCGCGAGATGCGCCTTTAACGCCGCGAGCGCGGCATCGGCCTTCATGTCCGGAACAAGGCGCATGTCGATCTTCGCGACCGCGCGATGCGGCAAAATCGTTTTCCCGCCGGGACCGGTGTAACCGCCGACCAAGCCTTCGATGTTTACTGTCGGTTGCGATTCCAATCGCTCGTTCGCCTGCACCCACGGCAAATCGTCGATCCAATGTTGCGTGCTGAATTGTTTCTTTGCGTTCGCTTCGCTGCGCACTTTCGAAACATTCGCGATCATTTCTTTTTCTTCCGCGCTCAACAGGCGCGGCTGTGGATAATTGTCGATCTTGATTGTGTTGCCGTCTTCAGACACGAGCGTATTGAGCGCGTGGATCAATCGCCAGGCCGGACTGTCGATCATTGCCTTGAGCGATGAGTGAATGTCTTTCGCCGGACCGCGTCCCCATTTCGCGCCGTCCGAAACGAGCTCGAGTTCAATCACGCCCTTCGATCCCAAGTTCACTGTGACTACGCCGTCCAAATCCTGCGCCGCCGACGGCATGAACACGCCGACGCATTTCTTCAGCGCTTCTTGAACTTCCGGTCGATGCGCAAGTTGTTTGATGTGCGGCGAACCGATCTCCTCCTCTCCTTCCGCTACCATTATCAGATTCACCGGCATCTTCTTGTTCGCGCCGCGAATCGCGTGGAGCGCCGCAAGGAACGCAGCCTCCGGTCCTTTTTGGTTCACCGCCCCGCGACCGACGATCGCTTTTCCAAGCGGCGGTTTGTCTACAATCTGCGCGTCGGTCGGCGACGACGTCCATTCCGCAGGATCGAATTGTTTCACGTCGTACATGAAATAAAGCCCGACCGTCTTGGGCGCGCCCGCATCAAGCGTCGCGAACACGCCCGGTTTGCCGTCCGTGTTGATCACGTCGGCTTTTTGAAAGCCCGCGTCGCGCGCCAACTTCGCCATGTACTCCGCGCCTTCAGGATAACCGCGGTTCTCCGCCGCGATCGAAATCTGCGCGATCCAATCGTGCAATCGTTGCACCGCTTCACCATGCCGCTTCGTAATTTCGGCTTTGATGTCGGCGTGATCGTCGGCTGCGAAGCAATACGCTGTGGTGACTGCGAATGCGGTTAGAGACGCGAAGAATTTCATTTTCATAGTGCGAGTGTTTCTTGTTTAGGAGCGGATGCGGTTGCGCTCAAGTCGCTAAATTTTTTCACGAGCTCGTCGAGCTTGCGAACATAGTAATCCACGTTCTCGTCCCGGTTCTCGGGATCGAAGTCACTCGCGAGTCTGGCCGCCTCGTAGGCTGCGACCTTCTTGGGCGTGTTCTTAATATAGTACGAAACTTGGTCCCCCGGCTTGTAGGCGCGGCCGCTCGCCAGGGCTAGCTCGTAGGCCGCTGCCCGGTTCCGGGCTGAGCCGGCAATTTTTGCCCGATATTTCTCCAACGAATCCTGTAGTGTGTCGGTCTTCATCAACATGTCGATCTTCCATTCGCGGTTGCGGATTTTTTTCTCAAACTCGAAGCGAAGATCGACAATTGCCTCCGGTTTGCCCTCCATGATGAGCTTGATCATCTCCTCCAGAAAAACGCGCTGGAATTTTTCGAGCCCGCGGGATTTGAGCGCGCCACCTTTGATGATCACGTCGCCATCTTTTGTGAGCAGCGCGTAGTTTTTCGCCTTGTAGCTGAACATCGCTTCGAATTGCTCGTCGAACTCGACTTCGATTCCTTTTGGCAATTCCTTCGCCAAACCTTCCTGCAGCTTCTCGATGTCGGTCTTGTCTGGCGGGACGAAATAAATCCCGTCGGTGTCGACCTCGATTACTTTTGCGCCGTGTGCGCTTAGCCAATCGATCATTTTCTTGAGCAAATCGCGACCGATTTGCGTGACTCGCGCGGCAGCGTTGAAATCGGCGAAGTGTCCCTGCGCGAATCCGAGGTAGCCGTAAAAGCTGTTGATCAAAATCTTAAAGGTGTTTTGAAAAGCCTCGAGATGCCGTTGCTCAGCGGGATCCTTCGCCGCGCGCATCTTGGCCTTCGCCTGCAAGCGAAATTGCCGAAGGTCGGTCAGCAAGTGGCGAAAGATCTGCAATTGATCGCTCGCTGGAAAGCAATCGAATTGGAGCATGATCGACGGGTAGAGCGAGGCAACATCGCAATGCCAGACGTTGCGGGCGACGCCGGTGAAGAAAATGTCCGTGTAACCGCCTTCGAACGTTTGCGGAATCGGGAGCTCGGGAATCGAATGGCGCTGCCGAAAATATTCGCGCAGAAACAAACCGTCGATGCGCGTCGCGTTGCCCCGGACGATGACGTCTTGATAATTGTACGGGAAAATCTGCGCCTGGACGAAATAACTCGGGCTCAGCAAATCCGAAACAGCCCGCATCTCCCGAACTCCGCACAGAGCGCGGCGCCGGAATTTATCGTCCTTGTCTAGATAAGCGCGTTCCAGCTCCTTGCCGGTCAGCGCGGAAACTTCTTCATCGCACAAACCGAAATGCCGCGCTACATCCGCGCGCTCAAAGCCGCTTAACGTGCGAAGTCCGACGTCGTAAAATTGCGCGAGCAGAAAGGTGTCCACGAAGTGCCGTCCATCGATCTGGAACTTCGGATAATCGATTGTCTTTTCCGCGATTTGCAGACGCGAAGGTCGCGAGCGCAAAAATCCGCCACTGCGGCCCCAATCAAGTTTTGTTTTCAACTTCTTCGCGCGAGACACAAGCATTGGGAGATGCACGCGAAACAAATCGTGACCTTCAATCACGTCCGGGTCGCGTTCCTTGATTAACGCGGTCAGTCTTCGAATCGCGTCGCGCTCCGATTCTTCCGCGTTCTTTGGATCGACAATGAGCAATTCTTCCCAGCCGCTATTGTCGCAAAGCGCGATGCTCATGCTGTGCTCGTCGTTCGCGAGGACTTCGAGCTGCATGCGTTTGAGTTCTTCGAACGCCAAATCCTTGAACAACGTGCGTCCCGTCGCCGTCAGGTAATGCTGGACCGGATCGGTGAAGGCGAAATAAGCGCGGCCCGCGTTTTTCAATCCGTTACGCAGCGCAATCAACTCCTTCCAGCTGTCGACCGTGATCCGCCAACCAAATTTCAAATCGCCTTGGAGTTTTTCGGCTTCGATTCCAAGATCGACAACGTCCGAATCGGCCCAAACGAAGGGATGAAACGGCTCGACGTCGGTCGTTGTCGATCCATCTTTTTCCCGCCGGTGCACTTTGACGGTGCCAGTTTCGCCGAGCTCGATCGCGACGATGCGCGGCGTCGGATCAATTCCGAAAAGGATTTCGTTTTTCTCGAATTCCATTGTTCATCCACAGATTGCGCAGATTTTCGCAGATTCAAAACCGGAAGATTTCTGGAGTAATCTGCGTCAATCTGCGTAACCTGCGGAGATGAGAAAATTTCTGCCTTGTTTCTTTTTGATCGTTGCCGTGAAGGCGATTTTGGCGCAGGAAACCTCAGTCGAGAAAGTCGCTACGAGCGAGTTGCCGTCGCTCTTGTCGATCTACAAAGACATTCACGCGCATCCCGAATTGTCTACGCGCGAAGAGAAAACCGCGGCATTGGTGGCGAAGGAGCTGCGCGCGGCCGGTTGCGAAGTCACGGAAAATTTCGGCAAGTACGAAGACCCAAAATTGAAATGTTACGGCGTGATCGGATTGATGAAGAATGGCGTCGGTCCAACGGTTTTGGTTCGCACTGATCTCGACGCATTGCCGGTGGAGGAAGACACGGGCCTGCCTTACGCGAGCAAAGTCACGACGAAGGACGACAATGGGCGCGAGGTTCATGTGATGCATGCGTGCGGGCACGACGCGCACATGGCGGCGTTCATCGGCACGGCGCGCGCGTTGCAACAAATGAGGAGCACGTGGTCGGGCACGATCATGTTCGTCGGGCAACCGGCGGAAGAAGCAGTGGGCGGCGCGCGCGCCTTGCTCAAAGGCGGTCTTTACAATCGATTCGGCAAACCGGATTTCGCGCTCGGTTTTCACGACAAGGCCGATCTGCAAACCGGTCACATCGGCGTGACGCCGGGTTACACTTACGC
>DATBCV010000109.1:0-21018 GCA_036270275.1 Chthoniobacterales bacterium
CAACACGCGCGCGGAAAATCTCGGAGCACAACGCGATAAACCATGAGCGCAGGCGCGAGCCCGAAGGAGACGATGTCCGCCAGCGAATCGAATTCGCGACCGAACGCGCTTTCGTTTCCACCGAGTCGCGCGATTCGGCCATCAAGAAAATCGAAAACGAACGCGCCCAAAACGTACCAGATCGCTTCACGAAAAAGATCGCTCGCGGCGTCCGCGTTTGTGCTTTGCAGAAGCGCGCCCTCCAAAATCTTAAGCGTTGCGGTAAAGCCGCAGAAAAGATTTCCCGCGGTCATCAGATTCGGCAGGAGATAGATTTTTGACGGTTGATCGTTCATTTAGTCGGCAAGCGCGCGATGATTGTCGATCCGCCGGCAACGTGATCACCCACTTTGACCAACACGTCCGCCGTGAGCGGCAAATATAATTCGGTTCGCGAGCCGAAGCGAATCATTCCAAAGCGCTCGCCTTTAGCGAGCTCATCGCCGACTTGAGCCCAGGCAACGATTCGCCGCGCGATCGCGCCGGTGAGCTGACGGACGACGATTAACGCGCGCGGATTTTCAAAGCCCCACGTCATCGCTTCGTTTTTGTCCGCGCAATTCGGACTGCGCGCATCCAAGCAAAGACCTTCGCGATGCTGGCGATAAATAATTTTGCCGCCAATCGGCGCGCGGTTCGTGTGCACATCGAAGATCGACAAGAAGATGCCGACGCGCCGCGTTTTTGTTTTTAGGAGATCGGGTTCGTCAATCTCGACGATGTCCGCGACGCGACCATCTGCCGCGGCGACGACCACGTTAGGATCCATAGGAACTTCGCGCTCGGGATCGCGAAAAAAATAAAATGTGTAAGCGATCAGGAGCACAAAGATGAGCGCGAGCCAGCCGTTAAAAAGCCAGCTCACTAATGTGAGCAGGAGCAGAATCGCGAGGATCCAACGAGCTTCGGCGATAGTCTGGAGACGCATTGTGAGCGGGCATTTTCGAAGGGCAAAAGAGGCCCGTCAAGGAAGCAAAAACTATCGAACGTGGCAGACAACCGTGGACCACAATATGCTGGATTAGAGCGCCGGCCCGACTCCAATATCTAGCGCAAATAAGCGTCGCCAGAACACGAGATTATTAGTTGTTTTCTCCCTCGTTCTCGATACGTTCTTTCGATGCCCGCCCGAGCCGCCGTCAAAGTAGATCCTGACGACGAAAAATCTGTCGAAAAAAGCAATCCCCGCGGATCTTCCGGCGTCAACAAATCGCAAAAGTACGACGCGGCACAGATCGACAAGCTCGAGGGTTTGGAAGCAGTCCGGAAACGCCCCGGAATGTATATCGGCGACCCGGACGAGCGCGGTTTACACCACTTGGTTTACGAAGTTCTCGACAATTCGATCGACGAACATCTCGCGGGATATTGCGACAAGATCGACGTCGACATTCACGTCGATGGCAGCGTTTCCGTGCGCGATAACGGCCGCGGCATTCCCGTCGACATCCATCCGAAATGGAAAATGCCGGCAGTGGAGCTGGTCCTGACGAACCTGCACGCAGGCGGAAAATTCGGACAAGGCGCTTACAAATATTCGGGCGGTCTTCACGGCGTCGGCGCGAAGTGCACGAACGCGCTTTCAGAATGGTTCAAGGTAGAAGTTTCGCGCGACGGGAAGGTTTACCACATGGCTTTTGCGAAAGGCAAAACCACGCAAAAGCTGGACGTGATCGGCGAGGTCAAAGGCAAAAAGGCAACTGGAACGCTGATTACATTTCTTCCGGACCCAACGATCTTCACGATCACGACGGAATTTAAGTTCGAGCGATTGGCGACGCGTTTGCGCGAGCTCGCGTTTCTGAATCCGGGAATTGAAATCAATCTTACGGACGAGCGCGGAGCTTCGCCAAAGAAAGAGACATTCGTTTACAAGGACGGCATCGAGGAATTCGTCAGGCAGCTGGGCGAAAACAAACAGGTGCTGCATCCGAAGCCGATCGTCATCGAGCGACAGCGCGACGACGTGTTTGTCGATGTTGTGCTCCAATATAACGACAGCTACAACGATCAGATTCTCCCGTTCGCGAATTCAATTCCGAATCCTGACGGCGGCACGCACCTGACTGGCTTTCGAACGGCGTTGACTCGCGCGATTAATCAATACGCGCGCGCAAATAGTCTCACGAAAGAAAAAGATCCTTCGATCTCGGGTGACGATGTGCGCGAAGGTTTGATTGCGGTGTTGTCGATCAAGCTGCCGAATCCGCGCTTTGAATCGCAAACCAAAGTGAAACTCGTTAACACCGAGATCGACGGCATCGTGAACTCGGCGGTCTACGAAGGTTTGATGACGTTTTTCGACAAGACTCCGCCAATCGCGCGCAGGATTTTTGACAAAGTGCTGACCGCTGCGCGCGCGCGTGAAGCGGCGCGCAAAGCACGCGAGACCATTCGCAAAGGCGCGCTCACTGGCGGCGGATTGCCTGGGAAATTGGCCGATTGCTCGGAGCGCGATCCGTCATTGACCGAACTTTACATCGTTGAAGGAGATTCCGCGGGCGGCTCCGCGAAACAAGGACGGGACCGCCGTTATCAAGCGATCCTGCCGATCCGCGGCAAACTCATTAACGTCGAGAAAGCGCGCGAAGATCAATTTCTCAAGAACAATGAAATTCAGTCGATGATCACCGCCATCGGCACCGGCATTGGCAAACCGCGGGATGAAGAGAGCGGCGGCAACGGCAAGGCCGAGGAAGGTCGTTTCGACATGTCGAAGCTCCGTTACGGCCGGATCATCATCATGACCGACGCGGACGTTGATGGTTCCCATATTCGCACGTTACTGCTCACGTTTTTCTTCCGGCAAATGACGGAGCTCGTGCGCGCGGGCAAGATCTACATCGCGCAACCGCCGCTTTACCAAATCAAGCGCAAGAAGCGCGAGGAGTACGTCGATGATGACGTGCAGTTGAACAAAATCCTGATCTCGCTCGGCGCCGAAGACGTGAAGCTGAAAAATCTCGCCGATAACAAGGAGATTTCGGCCGCGCAATTAAAGGACATTCTCGAATCGCTCGAGAAGCTGGCAAAGTTAAGCGAAGCGGTGCGTCGTCACGGCGGCGATTTCCAATCGTACCTGGAAGCTCGCAACTCAAAAACAGGGAAGCTGCCAGCGTACTTGGTGAAGGTGCGCGAAGGTAACGACGAGACCGTCCATTATTTTCACGAGGAAAAAGCGGTCCGGAAATTCCATGAGTCCAATCCGGACCTCAACTTATTCGACATTCAGATCGAGCAGGAGCTACTGCCACTCGGCGATGCGCAAGTGCCCGCCGCGAAGACGAACGGCGTCCGCCGCCGCGCGAGACTGGTCGAGCTTCATGAATCGGCCGTCATTCAGAAAATCATTGCCGAGCTCGGGCGCAAAGGTTTGAAAGTCGATCATTACGCCGCAAGCGATAAGCCGATCTTTGAATTGATCGAAGGCGAAGGCGAGAAAGCGGTGACGCATCCGCTGTTTTCGATTCCGGAAATTCTCGACAAAATTTTGGAGATCGGCCGGCGCGGCGTGCAGATCAAGCGTTTTAAGGGTCTCGGGGAAATGAATGCGAAAGAATTGTTCGAGACCACGATGAACCCCGAGAAGCGAAAATTACTCAAGGTCGACCTGACCGAGGACAACGCGGTGGACGCCGACAAGATGTTTACCCGCTTAATGGGCGATCTGGTCGAGCCGCGCCGTCAATACATCGAAGACAACGCGCTGAACGTTAGAAATCTCGACGTCTAAGATCGACATCTCGTTAGATCGACAATGTACAACGCGAACGGAAAAGAAGATCCAATCGACATTGCGGTAGAAGTGTCGAGGTCGTTCCTCGATTACTCGATGTCGGTGATCATTTCGCGCGCTTTGCCCGATGCGCGCGACGGACTAAAACCATCGCAGCGAAGAATTCTCTACGCGATGCACGATTTGTCGCTCTTTCCGGGCCGGCAACATCGTAAGTGCGCGAAGATTTGCGGTGACACGAGCGGTAACTATCACCCGCACGGCGAAGCGGTAATCTACCCCACCCTCGTCCACATGGCCCAACCGTGGGCGATGCGCGAGCCGCTTGTGGAAGGTCAGGGAAATTTCGGATCGGTCGAAGGCGATCCGCCCGCGGCAATGCGTTACACCGAGGCGCGCATGACGCATCTTGGCGCCGCGTTGATGGTCGACATGGACAAGGACACGGTCGACTTCGTCCCGAACTACGACGAGACGCGCACCGAGCCGACAGTTTTCCCGGCCGCGTTTCCGAATCTTCTCGTCAATGGCGGCACCGGTATCGCGGTTGGCATGGCGACGAATATTCCGCCGCACAACTTAAGCGAAGTCATCGACGGCGTCTGCGCGCAGATCGACGACCCCGACATCACGCTCGAAGAATTGATGAAGCACGTGAAGGGTCCGGATTTTCCGACCGGCTGCGCGATCTGCGGTCTCGCGGGCGTGAAACAATATCTCACGACTGGTCGCGGCAGCATGAAGGTCCGCGGCAAAGCAGGAGTGGAAGAACTCAAAGGCGGCAGGGAACAAATCGTCATTACCGAGATTCCGTATGGCGTGAATCGCGCGACGCTGGTCGAGCGCATCGCCGAACTCGTGAACGAAAAAGTGCTCGGCGACATCACCGCCATTCGCGACGAATCGGACGAGAACACGCGCGTCGTTATCGAGTTGAAGCGCGACGGCAATCCGAAAGTCGTCATCAACAATCTTTACAAGCACACCGCGCTGGAGAGTTCGTTCGCCGCCTCGATGCTCGCGATCGATCACGGCCGGCCGAAGCTGCTCAACCTCAAGGACGCGAACACCGCTTACATTGAGCATCGCCGCGAAGTAGTCCTGCGCCGCACCCGTTTTGAATTAAGGAAAGCCGAGGACCGCGCCGAAACTCTCGAAGGTTACCTCATCGCGCTCTCGAACCTCGACGAATTCATTCGCATTATTCGCGGATCGTCGAATCGCGAGGAAGCGCGCATCAAATTGCTCGCCTTCGAATTTACCAAACGCCAGGTCGAGCAAATCGGCATCATGATTCGCAACCCGGCGCGGCTGACCGACGGCCGTTACGCGTTCAGCGAGCATCAGGCGAATCAAATTCTCGATCTTCGTTTGTATCAATTGACCGGGCTCGAGCGGGACAAGATCGACAACGAATACAAGGAGTTGATCAAGACGATTCAGGACCTGCGCGATATTCTCGCGAAGGAGCAGCGCGTCTTCACGATCATCAAGAAAGAACTGCGCGATCTGAAAGAGAAACATGGGTCGCCACGTCTGACGCAGTTCATCGCGGACGAAGGTGAGATCAACATGGAGGATCTCATCGCGAACGAAGGCTGTATTATTTCAATCACCCATGGCGGTTTCATTAAACGGACCGCGGTGAGCGCGTTCCGCGCGCAACGGCGTGGCGGCAAGGGCGTGATCGGAATGACGACGCGCGAGGGCGCGACCGAGGAAGAAGAAGGCGATTTCATCGAGCATCTTTTCACTGCGACCACGCACGATTACCTGATGTTCTTCACCGAGGCCGGGCGTTCTTATGTCGAGAAAGTTTATGAAATTCCGGAGATGGGCCGCGCCGCCAAGGGCCGATCGATTGCGAACATTCTCGAGCTCAAACCGGATGAGAAGATCGCGGCCACGATTCGAATTCAATCGAAGAAGTCAGGCACTGGGCCGAATGCGGTCGATCAAACGTGGGATGAAAATCTCCACATCGTTTTTGCGACGCAGTCGGGAATCGTGAAGAAATCGAACCTTTCCGATTATCGGAACGTTCGAAAGGGCGGAATCATCGCGATTCAAATCGAAAAAGGCGACCGGCTCATCGATGCGAAGTTGACGAACGGAAACAACGAGGTCGTTCTGATCACGAAAGAAGGAATGAGCCTGCGCTTTCACGAAGAGCAGTTGCGCGATCAAGGCCGCAACACGGTTGGCGTCTGGGGAATTCGTCCGGACAAGAAGGACAAGGTTGTCGGCATCGCACTTGTCGATCCAAACGCGATGCTGCTGGTCGCGGGCGAGAACGGCATCGGTAAACGCACGCCGTTCGATGATTACCGCAAACAAAAGCGCGGCGGAAAAGGCATCATCACGATGAAAACCGGCACCAAAACCGGAGACGTCGTCGGTGCGTTGACAGTGATGGACAAAGACGAGCTCATGTTGATTACGACCAAGGGTCAAATGGTGCGGACGCGGGTCAAAGAAATCCGCGAGACCGGCCGAAACACGATGGGCGTGAAGTTAATGGATCTTAAGAGCGGCGAGAAACTTCAAGCAATCGCCCCGGTCGTGAGCCAGGCGGAAGAAGAAGAAGCGCAAAGCGCCGAAGCCGAAGCCGAAGCCGAAACGCCGAAGAAGCCGTAAAGAAAAAGGGCACGCCAACCCACGTGCCCCTCCTCGTTCGGATTGCCTGCTTTTCCCTTTTCCTAGTAGCGCGTCGTTGTCGTCTGCGTCGGTTGCGACACAGTCGTCTCGCGAGTCGTAGTCGTTGTCGTCGTTGCGGTGGGTTCCTCCGCGCAGGAGTTCAGGAAAGCCGCGATCAGAAGTGAAAAGAACGGAATAAGAAGTTTTTTCATAGTGTGAATGGTCTTACATAATCGGTTCGCTGCAAACCGCTTCGGCAGACGTAATTAATTGTCGATCTTGTTAATCTTCGACGCGGCCCCGCATTTTTTTCAACCTGCTCCGTTTTCTTTTCGATTCGAGAATCTTCTTTTTCAATGCGCGGGGCCGCGGTGATTTGCGACGACGCTCTTTTTCGAGGGCGGCAACGTGAGCTCGCCTTGCCGCACGTTGTCGATCTTCGATTGCATGCAGCAGACGTTCGCGCGCGAGCTTGCGATTCACCGCCTGCGAGCGCGAATCCTGGACCGTGACGCTGAGGCCGGTCGGGCGATGACGCAGCGTCACCGCCGTCGCAACTTTGTTCACGTTTTGACCACCAGGACCGCCCGAGCGCGCGAACGACTCGTCAAGATCGACATCGCGCATGCCGAGCCGCGCCATTCGCTTCGCGAAAGATTCTTTGTCCATCGCCTCGTCAAAATAGACGAACTTCCGGCGAGATCAGCAATGACTTATTGCGCGGCCACGCGCGGCGGCGGTTTGCCGGCGAAAATCGCGTCGAGATCGCTAAGAACTTTTTGCGGACCGACGCTCTGGCCGTTCGCGTAACTGCTCGAGATCAAATTGCCGGTGGAATCGACCAGCACCAGCGCTGGAATTCCAGTGCCCGCGCTTTTCTTCAGAACTTCTTTGTCCTTGAGCTTCGCGAAGTCGATCGCCAGCCATGGCATGTTTTCGTCCCGCATATATTTTTCCATCGCGTATTGCGATTTGTCGCTGCTGTAAAAAACGATCTCAAACTCGGGATGCTCGGCCGAGACGCGCTTGTAGTAATCGACCAATTGCGGCGTGAATTTGCGGCACGGTCCGCACCATTCCGCGGAAAAATAAAACGCGATAAGCTTTTTGTTCGCCAGCACGGTGTCATCCGCGTGCACCGGGTCGCCACCGCGTAATCGAATTAGATCGGTCTTGAGAAATTCCGAGACGGCGTCCGTGCGGCCGGCGTTGAGGGCCGGCGCCGCGGATGTGCGTTTCCGAATGACTTCCGCCTGATACGCCGCCTCCGATTTGCGAGTGGCGGCGGCAGCTTCAGCGCGATGTTGCGCTTGCGCTTCCATTTGTTCCAGTACCGCGGCCGTTTTATCTGCGGATAACGAATATGCGCCGCTCTTAATGGCGGCAATCAATTCGGAAGAAGCTCCTGATTTCACCAACGCCTGCTCTTTCGCATCGTCGAGCGTATCGGCGAGATATCGATTCGCCAATTCCTGCATGAGCGTTTGACTGGAATATCCGGCGCGCAGCATCAACCCGATCTCACTCACGGTCAGCGGCAATTGGCCGGCTAACGCGGAGACAACAGCGAGTCCGAAGAACAGATAAACCCAGCGACGCATGATTCTTAGGGAGCAAGCTCTGAGCCGGACTGCCTGCGAAGATCGCGTTTTTTTGAGCGGCTACAGCCCCAGCAGCGCGATCTGCTCTCGATATTCCGGTTTGGCCTGGGCGGCGGCTTCTGCCAGTTGACGCGCTGTTTCCGGTTGGCCGGTCGCACTGGCATAAACTGCGCAGAGCCATTGTCGATCCGCCGCATCAGGACCGTTCGGATTAATGAACGACGTTGAAATCGTCAGGAGCGTTTTCGGCGAAAGTTTATTCCAAGGCAACCGCGCGATTCCGTAAGGGAGCTTTAAACCAAGGGCCTGCTCGTCCGCGCTCGAAACGCCGGTGTATTCCACGCCGCTAATGTCGGTGAAGGCGCCGTTAAACTGTTTGCGGTTGAGATCGTCGATCAATTTCTTTTTCCAAGCGCCCAGCCACTGCGATTTCTTTTGCGCCGCGCCTTCGATTTCTTTTTGACTGAGCTGGCGCGTCGGCGCGGACGCTGCCGCGGGCGCCGCTTTAGCCGAAATCGCGTCTGCAATGGCGCTGCTGCGCATCTTCAATTGCTTTTTGTCCGGAAGCGCGGCGCCGGGCTGCGATTTCCAGGCAAGGTACGTTCGACAATCGTCGAGGTATTTTTGCGCAATCGCCTTTAGTTCACTAATCCAGGCAAATTTTCCCGACGGCTTCGTTTTCAAAAATTGGTCGAGCAACGGCGCCGCATCCGTCACGTCGAGTTGTTCGATGTCTTTCAAAGCGAACGGCAGAAGGGCAAAAGATTCGAGCGAGCCGTTCGGGGTGTTGATTGATGAAATTTTTCCGGGCGCCAGGAGCGACTTGGTGGTCGCAATAAAAAAATTCGCAAGATCGACATCTTCCTTCGCGAAATTTTTCGTGCCGACGTTTTCGATCGCGCGCAAAGCTTCGCGCTTTTGCGCTTCATCTCGACCGACCATTGAGGCAAGCGCTTGCTGCATTCGCGCCCAATCGGCCGTCGGCTGGCGGCCGCGCGCCTCATTCGCGATACGCGCGAACGCGCTTGCGGCGACGTTGTAATGATTCAGGACCAGCTGGCGCCGCGCATCGGACATTTGTTTCTCGAGTTCCGCGATTGGGATTGCGGTTGAAGAAATTGCGAGCTGCTTCTGCGTCTTTTGAACGAAAGCAAAGAGGCCGGCGCCGACCAGCAACAGAACCGCGGCTGCGATGAAAATAATTTTGCGGGTCCGGCGTTTGGCGGTCGCCACATCGATAACGTCGCGGCCGGTGAGTTTTTTATAGGCGGCCTCGAGATCGGCGATCAACTCATCGTAGGACGAAAATCGCTGCTCCGGATTGGGCGCGATCATTCGCTGCAAGACGCGCGCGGTCTCTGGCGAAACATTTGGCGCGACGACTGAAAGCAGAAGCGGCTGCTGCTTGAGCGCGAGCAGTTCGCTTGCGGAATTGGTTTCGCCTTCAATGGGCGCCCGGCCAGTGATCGCGTGAAAGAGCGTCGCGCCGAGACTGTAAATATCGCTGCGGAAATCTTCCGGCTGACTTTGCAATCGCTCGGGCGCAACGTAATACGGCGTGCCCCAAATTTCGCCGCGCGCTTCCGCGGTGATTCCCGCCAATCCGAAGTCGCCAATCTTTGCCAAATGTTCGTCCGCGAAAAGAATGTTCGCCGGCTTCACATCGCGATGAATCAATCCTTTGGCGTAAGCCGCGCGCAAACCTTTCGCCGCTTGGATTCCGCATTCGATGACCTGTTCTTCGGGCAGGCGTTTTTGCTCTTCGATTAAATCGTCGAGACTGCCGTGCTCGACCAGCTCCATCACGAGATAAAACTGGTCGTGATCGGTTCCTGACGAAAAAACCTGGACGATGTGGGGATGATTCGCCGACGCGGCGGCGCGCGCTTCCTGTTTGAGCTCGGCCGCGGCGTCCAGCCCGCCCTCGAGATCTTTGCGCAACAATTTCAGCGCCACGAATCGGTCGAGCAACGTGTCGCGCGCTTTGTAAACAGTTCCCTTCCCGCCGACGCCGACCGTCTCCACGATCACGAAATTGTTGAAGCTGCGTTGAGCGCGCATTCTCTCGCCGCAGTTCGGACACGCTACGTTCGCGAGCGGCTCGATGTCGCCGCTGTCGAAAGCATGGCCGCAGGCAGGACAGCTTTGCAGAAGCGCGGCGCTCGATTCGGCGGACATTTGAGGCAATTGTAATATCGACCACCACCGATCTGACAACGTGATTCCGAGCGAAGAAACATCCGGCAAGATCAAGCTCATCGCGGAAAAAGGGGCCGCGCGACTGCGACTTGATCAATTTCTCGCGCGCGAGCTGCCGAAATTTTCGCGGTCGCGCATTCAACACCTCATCCGAAAACAATTTGTTACGGTGAACGGCTCCCCTGCCCGGCCGCGGGATCTCGTCCGCGCGGGCGATCGAATTGTTCTAAACGAGCCGGCCCCGGAAAAGATCGACATCGCGCCGGAAGCGATCCCACTCGAAGTGATTTACGACGACGCCGATTTAATTGTGATCAACAAACCTGCGGGGCTCGTCGTGCATCCGGGTGCGGGTCAGCGCGATCACACTTTGGTCAATGCCTTGTTGCATCGCTTTCCAAAACTTTCGGGAATCGGCGGGGAACAACGGCCCGGAATTGTCCATCGTCTCGACAAGGACACGAGCGGCTGCTTGGTTGTCGCCAAAAACGACGAGGCGCACCGGAGTTTGTCGGCGCAATTCGCGGCGCGCGGCGTGGAAAAAATCTACCTCGCGTTGGTGGCCGGAAAAATGCGCAAAAGCTCAGGAACGATTGACGAACAAATCGGCCGGCATCCCGTAGATCGACAACGAATGTCGGTGCGCGCGAGGCGTGGCCGCGAAGCGAAGACGGAATACCGCGTGTTGAGCTCGTCGAGCGAGATGACTTTGGTCCAATGCAAATTGCACAGTGGTCGCACGCACCAGATCCGCGTTCATTTGCAGCATCTCGGACATCCGGTGCTTGGCGACAAAGTTTACGGCGGCAGGTTCGCAAAAATTTTCCCGCGCCAAATGTTGCATGCGTGGAAATTGGGATTCGAACATCCGCGCACGGCCGAATGGAAAAGTTTCGAAGCGGCGCCGCCCCAGGATTTTCAGGACGCGATCAAGTCGCTACCGGCGCCGATTTCTTTTGCGCGGCAAGCATAATGAAAGAAGCGAGCACTGGCGCGATGATCAACGCGCGCAGCCAGGGCTCGGCGTGCCAGGGCAATCCGAAGAGCCGTTCGTCCCAAAACAGATAATAAGAAAAGAGCGTGATGGAGAGGACGTGCCAGACATAAGCCCGTCGCCAAGTCGCGATGGGCAGAATCCAAATCACATACCACGCGTGCAACACTGGAAGGAGCAGGATCACCGTGCCGACCGCCCAAAGCATTCCTCGTTTCCAATTACGAGCGAACATCAGCGAAACAGCGATCACGCAGGCCGCGAGAATTGGATAATAATGAAAACTTCGTTGATGCCGATTGTCCCAGACCGATTCGGCGATCCACCAGAATAAATCGTTCAAGCGCGAAAGCTGCGCCGCGTGGCCTAACGAGCTCCAGATATTTGGCAATCTGAACGGCAGAGCAAAAACCAGCGCGATGATAACGCTGCCCGCCAGAGCAACGGCGCGCCAACGTAATGCGAACGCGAAAACGGGAAACACAGCCGCAGCGGCGACGTTGAGTGAGATTGCGATGCCGAGAAGAATCGCTGCGATGATCGCCCACAGCCATTGCCGCGCGGACTCAGGCTCCGATGTCGATCTTGCGAGAACGAGAATTGCACTCGTCTGCGCAAAGAGCATCAGGCTGTCGGAATGTGCGGCGCCCGCGAAAGCATATGCCACGAGCGGATTCCACGCGTACCAAGCGGCGGCGCGATATCGATCTTCGCCACCGATCAATCGCAACAGCACTGCGGCAACACCGAGATCGGCAATGGCAAAAAGAATTTTGTAGAGCAGTGGACGATCCGTAATGCCGCTGAGAAATCTGAAGAGCACTTCCGCGGCTGGCCCGTCGGTCGCGGAGAGTTCGGGATGGTTGATCTTGGAAGCCTGCGGAAAATCGCGCCGCAAATAATCGAGCTTCGGATCCGACGGCGGGGCGAGATAAGGATTGAATCCCGCGCGCTGAACTTTTCCTTCCCATTCATTGCGTGTGAGATCGTCCCCAGGGTTGAGCGGCAGCGCGATGATTCGCAGGAGAACGGCAACGCTCCAAAACAAGAGCGCTTGTTTTGGCGGCGAGATGTCGATCTTGAAATTGGAAACCGCGGCCAGATATGCCGCGCCGCTCAGAAGTGCCGCGCCGACAAATTTGAGCGGCATGGACTCGAGCGTCCAATCGTCGAACAAATTCAGCGTCGCGAAGAAAACGATTTGCAAAACCAGCGCGAACGCGAATCGAATGAGTTGCGCGCGATTCATTTGGCAACGCTCAGTCCGTATGCATCGCTTCGATCACCTGCACCGGCATCACGGGTTCGACCACGATGTCTTTGTCATTCACGCGGTGCAAGCCAGCGCGATGCGCGGCAAGATCGACAAGTTCGGCGACGCGAGATTTCAGCGCGCGGGCGCGGCTCCAGAGAAAAAGCAAAAAGATCCCGTATGGAATGACGGACCAAAGATCGAGATGCGAAGCATGAAGCTGGCGGTAAATGACAATGCTGAGCGCGATGAGATTGAAAATAACCGTCGTCGTGACCATTCGATTCCGGAGGCGCACACGCGTCAATCGCTTCGCGCCGCTATGATCTTCGGTCACGGTTTGCAGGACAATGCTCCACCAAAAGTTGCCGTAAATCTGAATGTCCCATTCGTTCCAGCCGGTATCGACGGAGTAACGCCAGCCTTCTTCTTCGAGCAGTTGAAAAATTTGGCCGAGCAAATGGTGGCGATCACGTCCTTCCTCGTTCCAAAAAACACGGCGCGCCAGGCCCCGCGCAGGTTTGGCGTCGGCCGGCAAATGTTCGTGCATGCGAATGACGCTGCGCGGTGTGCGTTTAAAATGCAGCCAGGTGAAATAGCGGGAAAATCCGCGAACTAGCGGTTGGACAAAGGCGAGACACATGACGAGCAATCGCGCCGGCACGGTGTCGAATTTCGGCTCGATGTGCGCGCGCACCATGTAGGAAAGCGCGACGGTCAGAGTGCCGCCAAACATCAAATAAGGAACAATCCGCAAGCTCGGCAGGAAAATTCCGAGCCCGAACAGAAAGAGCGCGAGCGCGAACCATTCGATACTGCTCAGGTAGGCGGCGACATCGGATTGCGGCGCCGCGTACATCGATTGGAACAAACCTTCGCCAAAAACCCCGTGATAAATCACGGGCCGGTCGATAAACCAACTGAAGCGCGGCGCGCCGTAAATTTGGCCGCGCCATTTCGCGGTGCCGGTCGGGCCGAAGAAAATCAAATGTTTGAAACGAAGAAGCGATTCGGCTTCGCCGTAGCCTTCCTGTTGTTTCAAGAACGCGCGCAAAGTGAAGCGACGATGATGCCAGACAATCGCGGTCGGGCTGAAAGCAATGACGCAGCCGGATTGCTGCAAGCGCCAGCAAAAATCGACATCGTCGCCGGCTTTTCGGTATTCGGGATCAAATCCGCCGACTTGCTCGAAGGCCCAGCGATAGAAAGCCATGTTACAACCGGGGATGTGTTCGGCGATCGTGTCGGTGAGTAAAACATGGCTCGGTCCGCCGGGCGCAGCGGCCACGCATGCTTGAATCGCATTTTGCGCGGGCGGGCTGACGTTCGGTCCGCCAACGCCCGCGTACTCCCCACTGGTGAGCGTTCCCACTAAATAGTACAGCCAATCGGGATCGGCCATGCAGTCCGAATCGGTGAAAGCCAGCACTTCACCTTTCGCGGCAGCCGCGCCGGTGTTCCGCGCCACGCTCAAACCGAGATTCTCCTGCCGGATATATTTAACGTTCGGAAATTGCGCGACGATCTGCGCGGTGTTGTCGGTGGATCCATCATCGACCAGGATCACTTCGTAGTCGGGATAATCGATTTTGCTCAACGATTGCAAACAATCGGGCAGCGTGCGCGCGCCGTTGTAGGAACAAACAATGACCGAGACCAATGGCGCTTTGGCCAGCGCGCGGTGCGGCAACGTGGAATTGTCCTGACCAAACCTTTCGCACAGCGCGGTGTAAGATTTTTTCGGCGCGCGCTCGCGCGTGACGATTCCGAACGCCCAATCGCTCACTTCGTTGCCGCCGGTGAACCATTCGTCCGTCCAGGAAAACAAAATCGTGCCTGCGAGCCCGCACTTGGCGACACTTTCGATGTGCCAGCCGAGCATCTCGGCCTGTTCGTCCTGCGAATGGCGAATCGTGTCCATGCCGAATTCGCCCAGGATGAGTGGCCGTTCGCCCGTGAGATTTTGCAGCCGCAAAAGATAACGTTCGAAATTGGATTGATCGTGGAGGTAAACATTGAAGCAGAAAAAATCTGCGTTCTGCGGGAGCAAATACTCCGTCGGCGGATAAGTGGCGTAGGAATAGAGAACGTCGGGATCAATCGCGCGGGCGATTCGAATGAGATGCTCGACGAATTCCGTGACGCGCCGGACGCCGAGCCAGCGCGCCATCGTGCTTGAGATTTCGTTGCCGACTAAATAACCAAGGAGCGCGGGATTGCCCACGTAGCGCCGAACAGTCGTGCGCACCATTTTCGCGATTTCATCGCGAACGCGTTTCTCGCGCAAAAACTCGATGTGCTTTTCCCAGGGCAACGTGATCAAGACGCGCACGCCGGCCGCGAGACATTTTTCCAGGAACCAGTTCGGCGGCGGATGATAAACGCGGAGGACATTGATCCCGATCTCGCGCATCATGCGAAGATCGACATCCACTCGTTCGGGCGTTCCGAACGTGTTGCCATTCTCATCGGGTTTGAACGGCCCGTAGGTTACGCCTTTAATGAAGAATTTGCGGTCGCCTTCAAAAAAGAATTTCGATACCGCGCGGACCCGAGGCATTGCCGGCGCGCTCATAGCGAACGAAGCGCGTCGCGAACAATTTTCGCGGTGGCTTCAATGTCCGCCGGGGTGTGCGCG
This sequence comes from Chthoniobacterales bacterium, assembly GCA_036270275.1. Lineage (GTDB taxonomy): Bacteria > Verrucomicrobiota > Verrucomicrobiia > Chthoniobacterales > UBA10450 > AV40. Next base: position 15,097 of record DATBCV010000109.1, read on the forward strand.
GTTGAAATAAAGCCGGTTTCGAACTGCGAGGGCGCGAAATAAACGCCGCGCTCGAGGCAGGCGTGAAAAAATCTGGCGAACTTTTTTGGATCGCTGCGCTTGGCGCCGACAAGATCGACAATCGGTCCGGCCGCGAAAAACAAACAGAACATTGAGCCGATGCGGTGGAACGTGAGATCGAGCTTTAAGTCGCTGAGCGCATCGCGCATGAGCGTTTCGAAGCGCGAGCCGAGATTTTCGAGATGTGTCCAAGCGTCCATGCGCTCCATCTCTCGCAACTGCGCAATGCCGGCGGCCATCGCGAGCGGATTTCCAGAAAGCGTGCCGGCCTGATAAACCGGACCGTCGGGCGAAAGCTGATCCATGATCTCAGCGCGCCCGCCAAAAGCGCCGACCGGCAATCCGCCGCCGATTACTTTTCCGAGCACCGTGAGGTCCGGTTTGATTCCGTAAACTTCCTGGGCGCCGCCGCGCGCGACGCGAAATCCGGTCATCACTTCATCAAAAATCAAAAGCGTTCCGTGCTCGCTGCATTCCTCGCGCAAGATCGAGAGAAAGTTTTCCTTTGGAAAATAAAGTCCCGCGTTTGCCGGAATCGGCTCTAGAATCGCGGCCGCAATTTCGTTTTTGTTCTCCGCGAAAGTTTTGCGGACAAGATCGACATCGTTGAACGGCAAAGAAATCGTGAGATCGGCAAACGTTTTCGGAACGCCGGCGCTATCCGCGCGGCCGTGCGTCAACGCGCCACTTCCGGCTTGCACGAGCAGCGAATCGGCGTGGCCATGATAACAACCATCGAATTTAACGATCTTGTCGCGACCGGTGAATCCGCGCGCAAGACGAATGGCCGACATCGCGGCTTCGGTGCCGCTGTTGACCATTCGGATTTTTTCGATCGACGGCATCCATTCGCAGATCAACTCCGCGAGCTCGACTTCGAACGGATTCGGAATTCCAAAACTCAGGCCACGCGTGGCAACGTCACGGACCACATCGACCACGACTTTCGGCGCGTGGCCGAGAATTGCCGGACCCCAACTGCCCACGTAGTCAATGTACTCTCTTCCATCGACATCCCGAACCCTCGAACCGGCGGCGCGCTCGACGAAAAAAGGTTCGCCGCCGACATTGCGCAAGGCGCGCACGGGAGAATTCACGCCGCCTGGGATGCGCGCCTTCGCTTTGGCAAAGAGTTTTGATGAGCGCGCGGTCATGGAATTCAGAAAACGCTCAACGCTCAACGCTCAACATTCAATCCAGAATCAAGGCGATGCTCTCTGCCCGTCGCAATCGAAATTCGGCAATCGAAAATGGAGTGAGGCGGGGCGGGAATGGAGCCGACGGGAGTCGAGCGACCTGGACGACAGCCCGAAGGGTGAGCTCGCGGGAGCGAGCGAATCAATCGAACCTGCGCATTGAACGAGGCATTGTTGTCCACGAAAACCGCGCGCGATCTGGAGGCGGGGGCGGGAATCGAACCCGCGAATGGAGGTTTTGCAGACCTCGGCCTTACCACTTGGCTACCCCGCCGTCAGCGGAAGTGGAGCGTAACGCGCGAGTGCACTGTGTCAACGCGGCCGATATGATCAGAGAGAGAAATTTCGCGCGAGCACCGATGAACGGTGCGCAGCTACCGCGCTTGGTTCGCGCTTACTTAGGAGTTTTCGTGACCTTCTGGTATCGCGCGTCGTCACCGATCACGAAGAAACCTCCGTGAAACGGCGGCGCCGTTTTGGCCGGGTAAGGCGGCCGCAGGATCGCGAAACCTTGTGCGCAAAACACAAGGCTCACCAGAACGCCAAGGGCGAACGTTTTCATATTGCTGTTCTCTTCCGCATCATTTATGCCATCAAAAATGTCATTCGGGCCGGTAACGGACCAATGATGTGACCGCCGGCCCACGGTGGAAAAAACGAACGGGCGCGCCTGAGATTGTGCGGACCGCGACTTGCGGATCCGGACTTGGAGACAACATCTGCGATGAACTTCCGAACAACCAACAACCGCAGTATGTTGACTAACACCAACGGCGCGCACACTACCATTCACTCGCGCATTGTCCACATTTTTGAATACGGCCGGGCGCGCCGCGACTTTCGATTTTGTATTTTCGCATTAACTTCCCGCCGCAATGCCACAGTTTTCTTATCGCGCGCGCAACGCCAAGGGCGAGCTCGTGGAAGGCGTTTTGGAATGCGCCGATCGCGCGATCGCGATTCATCAGATCGAACAAAAGCGCTGCGTCCCAATAAAGATCGAGCTGATCGGAGCTGACGGCGCGAAGCCATCGACCGCGAATGGCGCTGCCCCGCCTGTGAAGCTCGCAACCCGTGCGGCGAGCGAAAATCTCAAGATCCCGCAAAGCCAATTACTCATTTTCACCGAGCAACTAGCGCACTTGCTCCAGGCCGGAATGACGCTCGACGAGGGATTGTCGATCTTGGAGAAGCGGCTGAAACAACCGCGCGTGCAACAAATGACGCGCCATTTGCACCAAGCGCTGATTGACGGACGAAGTTTTTCGCAGGCGCTCCGCGAAATGCCGCGAATTTTTCCGCCACTGTTCGTGAATCTGGTGGCGGCTGGTGAAGCGAGCGGCGCGCTTCCGGAAATCCTGCACCGCTTGGTGAAACATTTGATGCAGGCAAAGGACCTTCGCGATCGCGTGCAACAGGCGCTGATCTATCCGGCGTTTCTCGCGATCGCCGGCGTGGGCCTCATCACGATCTTCATCACCTACATGGTGCCGCAGCTCACCGGCTTCATGTCGCAAATCGGGGGAGCGTTGCCGTTGCCCACGCGGATCCTGATGCAAGTTCATCATCTCATTACGAGCTACTGGTGGTTGGCCGCGTTAATTGTGATTGGCGGCAGCGTCGGGTTTCGCGCTTTCGTGCGAACGGACGAGGGCCGGCTCACCTGGGACCGTTTTCGATTAAAAATTCCCGGTTACGGTCGCGTCATCCGCTATCGCTATTACGCACAATTCTCACGGACGCTCGGGACGCTGATTCAAAACGGGATTCCCCTGCTCCGGGCGCTCGATTTGTTGAAGGAAATCACCGGCAATCGTTATCTCGAAATGAAAATTGTCGAAGCGCGACGCGCAGTGATCGATGGCGCGACGCTTTCCGCGGCGTTGAGCTCGCAACATATTTTTCCGGATTTGTTCACGGACATGATGGCGGTGGGCGAGCAAACCGGGCGCTTCGGCGAAACGATGCAAACCATCGCCGATGTTTATGAGCGCGAGCTCGATCGGAACGTTGGAATTATTTCGCAACTGATTCCGCCGGTCATCATCGTCCTCATCGCTCTCGTGGTGGGACTTGTGGTTTACAGCATTCTCTCGGCAGTTTTTGAAGCAACACACAGCTTGCAGTTTCGTCCGCACTAATCTAGGATTCGCGACCAAATGCTGGTCCGCTTTGTTGCGCTGATTTGTTTACTCTGTGCAACAGCGTCTCTTCGCGCGCAGGAAGCCTTCAGTAATGGATTACCGCCGAATGATGACTGGGCGGGCGGTCAGGCAATCTCGCAAAATGCCTGGATCGATTTGCGCCAACATTCCAAAGCCGCATCGCGACCGCAAACGGCGCCGGATTGGGTAGAAGCGGTCAACATGACCGCCAGCACGGGCGCCGACGCAAAACCAAGAACCGTTTTCCGCATCCGAGTTTCGCGTCCGAGCGCCGATTTCCAAGTCATCTTCTTCCGGCTTTTTTTCGATGATAATTCCGGCGCGCGGCCCGAGATCGTTGCCTGGGACGAGTTAGGTTCGCAGGTTTTGCGATCCGGTGAGCTCGGATCCGGGATTGGTTTGCCCAGTTCGGACTCAGTGATGATTCCTATGAACGGAGTTTCGACGCTCGACGTCGAAGTTCCCGGCGACGGCAAAACGATCCGCGCCGCATATCTCGATTGGATGTCGAGCAGCGAAATCGTTCATCCGGTCAACACGGAACGACGCGATGTGATTCCGGAACCATTTTCTTCGCTGCCTCCGCTTCATTCGCCCGAGCAGGATGTGCAGCATTTCGGAACCGTCACCGCGACGTTATCCAATGAAACGATCTCGATGGGGCCGGATTCGGCGCGCGCCGCGACGTTCCAATTTGGGATTGAATCGCAACCTCTTCTCGCCCTGTTGACCTTCGAAGTAGCGAGTCCGCGAGTGGATTCGCCGCCGGAAGTTTACGTAAACGGGCAGGACCTTGGGCCCGCCACGCTGACTTTACCGGAGCTCGCCGATCCCGGCTATCGCGGCGCGGTGGAATCGCTTCTCAAAGACATGCATTTCCAATACACCGGCTGGATTCGGGCGCAGAAACTTGTGCCCGTGAGCGAGTTGAAAGTTGGCACGAACGAGCTGATCATCCTCAGCGGCGCGGCAACATCGACATCGGCGATTCGCGCCACGCAAGTGCAACTGAAATACCTTTGGGAGAAATCAGATTACCAGCTCGAAGCCGGGCATTAATTGAACCGCAACCCTCGGTTGCGTGTCTCAGCTAAATCGAAATGAGAAAACGAACCAACCAATCGGGATTTACCCTGCTCGAAATCATGATCGTGGTCAGCATCATCGTCATCTTGCTGGGCCTCGCTATTTCGAGAATGCATAACCCTGTCGGTTTCGCGAAGGGTGTTGGTGTTAAAGCGGATATTCAGTCGATTGGCACGTCTTTGATGCAGTACGAAGCTATGAACGGTTTTTATCCGACGACCGAGCAGGGACTACAGGCCCTGGTGTCACAGCCGCAAAGTGAGCCACGGCCTGAACGTTGGCGTCAGTTCTTCGACACACTTCCGAAAGATCCATGGGGTAATCCTTACATTTATCGTTCCCCTGGAATCAAACATCCCGACAAATACGACATCTTCTCAGCGGGACCTGATCGCCAGCCGGACACCGCCGACGACGATTGGGGCGAATAGAATCACCGCCAAGATCGACAGTTAATTGTCTTCAACCGTGCTCGGCGGCGGAGTGCGCGGGATGGGAGTGTATTGCGACGGCACCGGATTTCGCTGGATCGTTGCGCGCACGTGCGGCGTCGGAAACGCTACTGGCGGCGGAGGTTGACCCGGTTTCATCCCCGGTTGCGGCGCAGGCTGCGGCGGCGCCGGCGCGAATCCAGGGGCCGCAGGCGCACCAGGTTGTCGCGGGACCGGCTTGGACATTTCCGCCTGATTAAACGTCAGCGTGCAAAATTGTCCGTCTTTGCTGATCGTAACCTTCGTTTCGCCCACTTTGTCCGACCATTCGATGCTCGAGATCACAAATCCATCGACCGGCGTTTTCGTGTTGAGATATTTCTTAAATTCTCTGTCCGCGCTCGACATCAACGTCACGCTGTCCCCATCCTGTGAGCGCGCGGCGTTAGCGATAAACAAATCTTTGCACGGCGCCGGCGTCGCTGCCGGAGCAACAACCGCAGTCGCGACCGCAAACGGCGAGTGGTCGAGCATTGATTGATAACGATTGAACGCGAATCTCGCCGGCAAATCATCGGCGCGAAGCGAGAACGCGCTCGCGGCAAACGCTAAGATCGACATGTAAGCGGCTGTTCGTTTCATAAGCTAACCTTTCTTTCGTTGCGCGGGCGCAAACCATCTCGCGATTTTGAATTTGCCGCGCATTAAAGTTTGATCGCCGTTATCGATCGCGAGGTTCACACTTTCAAAGACAACGAACGCGTCGGGTTGTTGAACGTCGTAGAGAAAATGAACCAGCTCCGGCCAGTGACTGCTTGTTTCGATCGAGGCGAAGACTCCCTGATGGGTCGGCGTCGTTTCGCCGGAGCCGATGGCGGGATTTTCGATCGCGATGTTGTATTTGCCAGTAATCTGCTTGAGCTGCTCGAGCAAAGTCGAAGCTTCCTCCGCGCCTTTCATGGTGGGCTGCGTCTTCTGCAACCA
>DATBCV010000110.1:0-33749 GCA_036270275.1 Chthoniobacterales bacterium
CGCGCGGGGATCGATTCGCTGAAAACGTGATGCTCCTCCAAGCGCGCCTTCCAAAATTCGAGCGAGTTTTTTGGAATGGCGAAACTTGTCGCGACAACCTGGCCGACACCGCGCGTGCCGCGGCGCGCGCCCGGCCAGGCGAAAAAAGTGATCGCAGTTCCCGGGCGGCCGGTTTTGTCGCCATAATAAAGATGATAAGTCGAGGGATCGTCGAAATTAACCGTGCGCTTGGCGAAGCGAAGTCCGAGGACGTGGGTGTAAAAATCGACATTCGCCTGCGGATCGCTTGCGATGGCGGTGATATGATGGATGCCGCGGAGTTTCACGGAAGCGAACGCTAACAGGTTCTCTATTGAGTTGGGAAGCTAACAGCTTCCCCTACAGTTTCGCATGTATTTGTGGCGGAAATCGGCGAGTCAGCGGTGGCTTAGCGACAACGAAGAACGTTTGGGCGCGATCGGCGGCGACCGTCTTGCGATCATTGAGCGGGCAAATCAAAAACGCTTCCAGATTGAAATCGCATCGAAATCGCGAGTGCGATTAGAGCCGATCGCGAAAAAGTTCGGCGGTCGAATCCAAAAACTTCCGCGCGCTTGGTTGAAACGCGCGCTTCGGCGTAAAACGAAACCGATCAAGGTCGGCAGCAAATCGCTGGCGATTCCAGCGGGCGCGGCGTTCGGGACCGGCGAACACGCGACGACGATGATGTCGCTACTATTGCTCGAAAAAGTTTCCCGCGAATTGAAGCGCGGCTGGTCGATTGTCGATCTTGGAACGGGCAGCGGAATATTGGCACTCGCGGCAAAAATTCTGGGCGCGCAACGTGTCTTCGGAATCGACAACGATCCAGTGGCGATTCGAACTGCCAAGCAAAATGCGCGGCTAAACAAGATTCGGTTAGTTCAATTTCGCGTCGGCGATGTTCGCAATTGGAAATTGCCTCCCAAGATCGACATCGTCACGGCGAATCTTTTCAGCGAGCTGCTGATTGAGATCTCGCCGAAGCTCAAAGCCGCGCGTTGGATAATTCTCTCCGGATTTCTGCGCGAGCAGGAACCCGAAGTAACGCGCGCGTTAACGCGAAACAAGATCGACATCGTGCGGGCATGCCGACGTGGAAAGTGGGTTGCGATTTTGGCCGCTGGTAGCGGCGGTTTATGACCGTCGAAATCGCAGAACATTTTTTGCGGCAGTCATAGACAGCCGCTACAGTTATCGGCTCATGCAAACGGACGAACTCGCCTACGCTTTGATAACGCCTTACTCGATGCGCAAATCGCGCACCGGCGGAATCATCGGGCGTTTGATTTCCCGGACGGGTCTGGACCTGGTTGCGGCGCGAATGTTCGCGCCCAGCGAAGAATTGATCCGCCGCTATTCGAACACGATCGTCAGCGAAACGGAAGCGGGTCATCGCGCGACGCAGGAATTGGTCCGCGATTACGTGCGAAGAAACTTTACCGGCGAAAAAGAGGGCCAGCGCGCACGCGTTTTGTGCCTCGTCTTCCGCGGACCCGATGCCGCGGAGAAAATGCGCGCGACGGTTGGTCACATTCGCCATGAAACGACGGCCGGCGAAACAATTCGCGACACCTTCGGCGATTACATCGTGGACGACGGCGGCAAAGTCACCTACTTCGAGCCCGGCGTGGTCGCGGCCTTCGATCCGAAATCGATCGAGCATGATCTGAAACTTTGGGCGCAATATTCAGACAGCGATGGCGGGGTTCTCGAAAGCGCCGTTCGATTTCCCGACGCCGCGAAAGTTGAAAAGACGCTGGTCCTGATCAAGCCGGACAACTTCAAGTTCCCGAACATTCGTCCTGGCGGCGTCATCGAAGTTTTCTCACGCACCGGTCTTTACATTGTCGGCTTCAAAGTTCACCGAATGAGTGTCGCGCAGGCCGAACAATTTTACGGACCGGTGCTGCCGGTATTGCAGGAAAAACTCGGACACGCGAAAGGTCGCGATGCTTGGGAAGATATTGTCCAATTCATGGCTGGCGCGCGGCCGAGCGACACGCTTCCGGAAAAGCGAGACGAGCCTGGCAGCGAGAAATGCATCGCGCTCGTTTATCAAGGCGAGAACGCGGTAAGCAAAATTCGCGAGGTGCTTGGCCCGACTGATCCGGCGAAAGCGCCGCCGGGCTCGATTCGAAAAGAATTTGGCCAGACGATCATGATCAACGCAGCGCACGCGTCCGATTCGGTGGAGAACGCGCAGCGCGAGATGGCGATCGTGCGCGTGGACGAGAATAATTTTAAACCTTTGATTGAAAACTTTTACGGTCGCCAATAGCTTGTCCGTTCCCTGAATTAAAACCGAAGATCGACAATGGAAATTTCCGAACGTGCCGCTCAACTGACTCCGTCTCTCACGCTTTCAATCGACAGCAAGGCGAAAGCGATGAAAGCCGAAGGCATCGACGTTTGCGGTTTCGGCGCGGGCGAACCGGACTTCGACACGCCTGAGCATATCAAGCAGGCGGCGATCGAAGCTCTGCAAGCCGGCTTCACAAAATATACACCGAGCGCAGGCATCCCGGAATTGCGCGCCGCGATTGCGGAAAAATTGGCGGCCGACAATGGGCTCACCTATCGCGCAAGTCAGATTATTGTGAGCTGTGGCGCGAAACATTCCTGCTACAACGCGATCCTCGCGACCTGTCAGCCGGGCGATGAAGTGGTGATTCCCGCGCCGTACTGGGTGAGTTATCCGGACATGGTGCGGCTCGCGGGCGCCGAACCGGTGATTGTTCAAACATCAGAGAAGAACAATTGGAAGTTGCGCGCGGAAGATTTTGAAAACGCGATGACCCCGCGCACGAAAATGTTGATCATGAACACGCCGGGCAATCCGACCGGAGCAGTTTACACGCAGGAAGAGCTTGCGGCGTTGGTGGAAATCGCGAGCGGCGAAGACATTTACATTTTGTCCGACGAAATCTACGAGAAGCTCGTCTATGACGGCGCGAAACATGTCAGCGTCGCGTCAATTTCGAAGGAAGCGTACGATCTCACGATCACCGTGAACGGCTTCAGCAAATCCTACGCGATGACCGGATGGCGGCTGGGTTATCTCGCCGCGCCGGAAGCGGTCGCGAAAGCGGTCGATTCGATTCAAAGCCACAGCACTTCGAATCCCTGCTCGTTCGGGCAACGCGGCGCGCTCGCCGCCTTGAAGGGCGATCAGCAATCGCTCTCCGACATGCGCGAGGAATTCGACATGCGCCGCAATTACATGATCGACCGGCTCTCGAAAATTCCGAACATCAGCGCGGTAAAACCGCAGGGCGCCTTTTATGTTTTGGTCAACATCAGTCAGCTCGGATTGACTTCGCAAAATTTCGCGGACCGATTGTTGAGCAAATCGAACGTGGCGGTCGTGCCCGGCGCGGCGTTCGGCGACGATCGAACGATTCGCTTCAGCTACGCCACGAGCATCGACATCATCAAAAAAGGTCTCGACCGGTTCCAGGATTTCTGCCGGACACTTTGATTCCGCGAGCGGCGATGAAGCGCGCGACTGCTTCGATCGACAAGGCCGCAGTCGTGGAGCGAATCAAGCGCGAACGCGCAGTTGCGGTCATTCGCACCGATTCAATCGAGCGAGCACTGAGCGCGAGCAACGCAGCAGTCGCCGGCGGATTTCGCGCGATCGAGATCACGTTTAGTTTTCCGGAAGCAAGCAAGGCGATTGCGCAGCTCGCTCAAAGTAACGAGCGCGATTTGCTGATTGGCGCGGGAACAATTTTGACGCGCGAACACGTCCACGAAGCGGTTAAAGCCGGCGCACTTTTTCTGGTGAGCCCGTGCGTGCTTCCGGAAGTGCTCGACGCGGCGCGCGAGCTTCAGGTTGCGATCATTCCCGGTGCATTTACGCCGACTGAAATTTACACCGCGCATTCGCTCGGCGCCGATATCGTGAAGATTTTCCCGGCAGTAAAATTCGGACCGGAATATTTAAAAGCGATCCGCGGGCCGCTGCCAAATATTCCGATCATGCCGACGAGCGGCGTGGATGCGTCGAACGTCGCGGAATGGTTCAAAGCCGGCGCGGTCGCAGTCGGCGCAGTTGGCACCGTTTTCGATCCGGCTTTGATTCGAAACGGCGATCGGGACGCACTAACGAAACGCGCGTGGGAGTTCATGGATGCAGTTCGTGCGGCGCGATGAGATTGTCATCCCGAGCGCAAGCGAGGGATCTCACCGTCGAAGCGAGCGTCACCCAAGTTAGCCTGCGTGATTCATCACCTTTTGGGAGATTCCTCGCTCCGCTCGGAATGACACGCTAAGGGTTTAGTCATGGCGAACTATCTCGCGCTCATTCTTCACGCGCATTTGCCGTTCGTTAGGCATCCGGAGCACGAGCATTTCCTGGAAGAAGACTGGTTCTTCGAAGCGATCACCGAGACCTACATCCCGCTTCTGCAAATGATGCAGCGGCTCGTGAACGACGATGTGCCCTTCAAGCTCACGATGTCATTGACGCCCACGCTCTGCGCAATGCTGCAAGACCAGCTTCTTTGCGAGCGTTACGTTCGACATGTCGATCTTTTGATCGATCTCACCGCGCGTGAAGGGAAACGAAATCAATCCGAGCCGAAACTGGCGCAGCTTTCGCAATTTTATTTCGAGCTCTTCACTGATAGCCGGCGGTTCTTTGTCGATGAATGGAAATGCGATTTGCTTGCGGCCTTTCGGCAACTGCGCGATTCCGGCGTGCTCGAGATCATCGGCTGCGCCGCGACGCATGGATTACTCCCGTTGCTTCAACAGCAATCTCGCGCAGCCGCGCGCGCGCAAGTTCTCATCGGCCGCGACGTATATGTCGATCTTTTCGGCGCGCCGCCAACTGGCTTTTGGCTGCCCGAGTGCGCCTACGCGCCGGGAGTCGATTCCATTTTGCAGGAAGCGAACGTCCGCTGGTTCGTTGTGGACGCGCATGGTCTTTTGTTTGGAAATCCGCGACCACAACGCGCCATCTTCGGTCCTTGTTACACGCCGGCCGGCCCGGCGGCGTTCGCGCGTGATCCCGACTCAAGCCGGCAAGTCTGGAGCGCGGAAGCGGGTTATCCGGGCGATCCAGCTTACCGCGAATTTTATCGCGACATCGGATTCGATTTACCTCTCGAGCATCTCGGTCCGGCCGCGCGCGGGGTTCGAAAGTTTTCGGGAGTCAAATATCACCGCATCACCGGCGGCAAAAAGAACAAGGAACTTTATGATTGCGCGGAGGCCGAAAAAGCAGCGGCGGCGCATGCGGAGCATTTTTTGGAACAGCGTCGCACCCAATTTCGGCAGCTCGCGGAGTTCGATGTCGACCCAATTGTCGTCGCGCCATTCGACGCCGAGTTGTTCGGCGATTGGTGGTTCGAAGGACCGCGCTTTCTCGAATTGTTCATCCGCAAAGCAGCACTCGTGCAAAAAGATTTTAGCCTAACGACTCCGAGCGAATACTTGGCAACACATCTCACGCAGCAAAAGATTGAGCCCGCGGCGTCATCGTGGGGCGATAAAGGTCACCTCGAAGTGTGGATCGACAAAAACAATTCCTGGATTTACTCGCACCTACATTCGGCGGCGCTGCGAATGACGAAATTAGCGGGCGCACACAAAGACGATTCAAATGAATCTGCCGATCGCGTGTTAAAACAACTCGCGCGCGAACTGTTGCTCGCGCAATCGAGCGATTGGGCGTTTTTGATGCGAACCGGCACCGCGCGCGAATACGCGACCCAGCGAACGCTCGATCACCTTTCACGCTTCAATCAATTGCATGATCAGTTCGTGATCGGCGCGATTGACGAAAAATTTCTCGCCGATTGCGAATCGCGCGACAATCTTTTCCCAAGTTTGAACTGGCGCTACTATGCGTGAATTGCCCACTGCCAATTGCCGATTGTCGATCTTAGCAGCGTGCCTACTCGCTTCCGGCGCGTTTGCGCAGGAAGCCCCCGCTCCGACGACGACTCCTGAAGAAACCGCTTCCGCAACACCAGCCGCCGCCGCATCGGCGTCGCCCAGTGCAACTGCGACTACGCGCAACATCCCGCTGCGATTTGTGCCACCTCCGATGGAGGGAACGATCAGTCTCGGCATTTGGGATTCGAACGACAAACTCGTGCGCGTGCTGCACCGCGAAGCGAAGATCGACAGTTTCACGGTGGAAGAAAATTCGCTGAGCACGACTTGGAACGGCAAGAACGACGCGGGCGAAGATTTGCCGGCCGGCAAATATCGCGCGCGCGGTTATCTGGTTGGCAAAATGAAAGTGGAAGATCTGGGGAAGGCGGATTCGTTGCCGGCGGGCCTGACGGATCGCGTTTCGGTCAAATTGATAACGAACCCGTTAACGAGCGACACGCGCGTCGCAATGGAAGTGGCCATCGCGTTCGATAACAAGAGCAGCTTTCTCAAAACGACGGACGATTTGCCGTTGGCAACTGTGAATGAAGCGCCAAACATTGCGCGCGTTGCGATCCAGAAGAGCGGCGAGAAAGCGGCCGAGGTTTGGCAGGATGATGGATCGAACGTCGAACATTTTCGCGTCTCAAACATCGACAAAATGATGGCGTTCGATTGCGGATATTTTGAATTGAAGTGAGCGCCGCTGGTCAGAAGCGGATTTCTTTGTTTAGTTAGGCCCGATGGCTGCCGCCCCTGAAGTTCAACACACACTCGCGAAGTCCGCTGGATTTAGCGGGACCTCGCTCCACACAGGCGAGAAAGTTTCGCTGAAGTTGCAGCCGGCGCCGGTGGATCACGGAATCAAATTCAAGCGGAAGGATTTGGCGGACGAACCAACGATCGACGCGAAGATCGACAATCTGAAAATGGTCGAGCGCGCGACGACGATCGGCGAAGGCTCGATGCGCGTGCACACGGTCGAGCACGTTTTGTCCGCACTCTTCGCGATGGGCGTCGACAACGCGATTGTCGAGATGGATGCAAACGAACCGCCGATCGGCGATGGGAGCGCGAAACCATACGTGGACGTGATCAAGCGCGCGGGCGTGAGCGCGCAGGAAGCGCCGCGGAAATTTTTTCACGTGCGCGAGCGAATGCACATCGAAACGAAAACCGGATCGATGCTGATCTTATTGCCCAACAACGACGGCTTCCGCGTTTCATGCACTCAAGCGGGGCCAGACAATCGTTTCACGCAATTCATGTCGGCCGACATCGGGCCGGAATTGTTTGAGCGCGAGATCGCGCCGGCACGGACGTTTGTTTATTACGAAGACGTCGAGCCCTTAATGGAAAAAAATCTGATCAGGGGCGGTAGTTTAGAAAACGCGGTGGTCGTTCGGGGCGACGCGGTCTTGAGCAAGGAGCCATTGAGGTTCCCGGACGAATTCGTTAGGCACAAAATCCTCGATATCATTGGCGACCTGGCGCTCGTTGGATGCCGTATTCGCGGTCATCTCATTGCCGTCAAACCCGGCCACGCCGCGAACGCCGAGTTGGCGCGCGCGATTGCGAAAGAACTGTCGCGCCGGGAAGCGCTGAACACGCCGCGAATTGTTATCAAAGGGACGGGTGGGCTCGACAGCGACGAGATCATGCAAATTCTGCCGCATCGTTATCCGTTTTTGATGGTCGATCGGATCATCAGCTTTGACGAAAGCGGAACGAAATGCGTCGGCATGAAATCGGTCACAATTAACGAACCATTCTTCCAGGGACATTTTCCGGGGCACCCGGTGATGCCGGGAGTGTTGCAGGTGGAAGCGATGGCGCAGGTCGCGAGTTTATTGCTGTTCAAGCTGACGAAATCGAGCAGCCGGATCGGTTATTTCATGAGCGCGGACGAGGTAAAGTTTCGCAAACCGGTGATGCCGGGCGACACCATTTTCATTCACGCCGAGCTGACGAAAGCGCGCGGTGAACGATTGGCGAAAACAAAATGTCACTGCGTGGTGAACGACGCGATCGTGTCTGAAGGCGAGTTGATGTTCACGTTCCTCGATAAATGAGCGAGGTGCGGCTTCATCCGACCGCGATTGTCGATCCTGGCGCGGAAATCGGAGCGGGAACAGTCGTCGGGCCTTACTGCGTGATCGGTGGGAACGTTGCGATCGGCGAAAATTGCTGGCTGCAACAGCATGTCACGTTGGAGGGACCGATGCGCGCGGGAGCCGGCAATAAATTTTACGCCTACTGCTCAATCGGTCAGCAAACGCAGGATTTAAAATACGCGGGCGAGCCGACGTATCTCGAGATCGGTGACGAAAATACGTTTCGCGAATTCGTGACCGTGAATCGGAGCACCAAAAGCGATGGCAAAACGCGAATCGGCAGCCGCGGGAATTTTCTCGCCTATAGCCACATCGGTCACGATTGCGTCGTTGGAAACGAAGTCGTCTTTTCAAACAACGGAACGCTCGCGGGCCACGTTCAAGTCGGGGATAACGCAGTCATGGGCGGTCTCACCGCGGTCCATCAATTTTGCCGCATCGGACGATTCGCCATTACCGGCGGTTGTTCTAAAATCGTGCAGGACGTACCGCCGTTCATGATCGCGGATGGAAATCCGGCGGAAATTCGCGGGGTGAATCTGATCGGGCTCGAGCGAAAAAATTATCCGGCGGACAAAATAAAGTTAATCAAGGAAGCCTTCCGCCTGATTTACCGCTCTAAATATAATACCGGGCAAGCACTGGAAGCGGTGCGCACGGAATTGGCGCAGAGCGACGAGGTCCGTGAGATTGTCGATTTTATCGAGACGACCGAGCGCGGCATCATCCGCTAAAATCGCACCCGCACCCGCGGCGTTGGCTTTGGAGTTGCGCCGGGTACTGGTGTCGGTGTTGCGCCGACACCGCGCAACTCTTCCTCCATTTTCTTGAGCAATGGCGCGGACGGCGCGTTGCCACTGACGCGAAGCGCCGTGCGCAAAAGGTCGATTCCGCGCTTCGGTTTCTTGAGTTTATTCCACGCGTCAGCCTCCTCGAGAATGACGCGAAGAATATCATCACGAGTTGAGTAGCAACTGTGCGCCTGCGCGAGGAGAGGCGCCGCCGCGGCAAAATTTCCATCGGCCGCTTCCATCAGGCCGAGATCTTCCAGCATTGGGCAATTTTTCGCGCGCGAAGCGGCTTGTCTCGCAAGCGAGCGATATTGCGCCGTCGGACTGGCAAAATTTTGCAGAGAGAAATTGTGATACATTTTCCACGAATCGGACTTTGCCGAATCGCTCGCGGCGTCCAGCTGCAGCCACGATCCGTACGGCCGATACAACGGATCGCCGACCATCACCGACATCCACGACAAAACTTCGATCGACGAATAGGCGCTTTCGGCAAAGGTGAATCCGTGGAGCAAGCGATCGTTCAAGATGTCGAAGTGCGACGTCATTTGAAGATACGGTTCGTAAACATTGCCGAGCGTTGCGGCGGCGCCATGCGCTAAGAGCGGCGCCGCCCAAACTGCATTTGCATCACGCAACGTCACCGCGCTGTAGGAATGGAGATGAACCGCCACCGCGCCGCGCGTAAAACGAAAGTCCGCACGCGCGAAGGGTCCGCTGACGTTTTGCGTGCGCCATCCATAATAAAGAGCGCAATCGGTCATGGGATATCCGTCCGGAAAAAGCGCGGGCGAGTTTTCGTAAACTACCGGGACGCCGACCTTGTGCAGTTGCTTCGGAATCTCTGCCAACCATTGATCGCCGAGCTTGTAGCCCTCCGCTGTTTCGTGCGCGCCATCGACGTAAGCGCGCCCCCAAAGTCCGCGTTTTTCAGTCGCCACCGAATCGATGATCATCCGCCGAACTGTTGCGGCATCGGGACCATCGAGCCGGCAAACAAGCAAAAGGCCCGGCGTTTCGATCTGCGCGCCCGGTTTGAAACTTTTGAAGTAGGGATTGCGCAGCGGTCCGGAAATTTGCTGCGAAAATAAACCGAGCACTGCCAGCTCCGAGTCCACAGACGCTTCGTTGTGCCCCGAAACCGGACCGTCGCCTGCTTTGTCGCCTTCATATGGACCGTCGTGCTGCTTGATTTTTAGCGGCACGCCTTTGATTACGGCCACGAACCGGATCGCGGTCGCGGTGACGACAGTTTTCTGCTCCGCGTTTTCATGAAATGTCCACCAGCCGTGCGCTTCAAAAGCTTCGCGCAATGGCTCCGCGATGTTCGCGTCGTACTCTTCCCGTGTAATCTCTTCTTCGGTCGAACAATCCAGCCCGACCATATGATCCGATGCGATTCCGCGTTGTTGCGCGTAAAACCGCGCGAGCTCCGCGGAACCGGGCGCGGCCTTGTTGTAAATGACGATTGTCGATGCTGCGAGCGGCTGTTCCGCGGACGTTTTGCCCTGTGAAATTAAAAACGCCGCGAGCGCGATGAATGTGCATGCGAGTTGAGAGTTGAGCGGTGGCGTTCGAGTTGGCAAGCTTGAGCGTCGCACTTTCAACTTCATCCTTCATCCCTCAACCTTTTCAAGATGTCAGTCGTTCTCAATTTGCTGCGAATTAAAAATCTCGCGCTCGTCGAGGAGCTCGAATGGCAGATCGCGCCCGGTTTCACCGCCATCACCGGCGAAACCGGCGCCGGTAAATCGATCATCATTGGCGCGCTTCAACTTCTGCTCGGCGAACGCGCCGACAAATCGTTGATCCGCACCGGCGCCGATACGTGCACCGCGGAGGCAATTTTTACCGGAAGAGAATTAGACAAACTCAATCCGCAATTGATCGAGGCCGGCGTGGAGCCGAGCGATGACGATCTGATTATTAAACGAACGCTCTCTGTCACCGGCGCGAATCGTCAGTTCATCAACGGTTCGCCGACGACGTTGTCGATCTTGAAAACCGTCGGCGACGCGCTTGTCGATCTTCACGGCCCGCACGATCACCAATCGCTCCTTTCGCCGGAGAGACAGCTCGCTTTGTTGGATTCCTTTGCGCGCGCGGAAGACCAGCTCGCCGAATATCAGAAACATTTTCGTGAATTGCAGACGCTCATCGCCGAGCACGCGGCGCTGAACACCGCTGAGACCGCGCGCGAGCAGGAGCTCGATTTGCTTCGCTATCAAATCGCCGAGATCAATGCGGCCAATCTTGTCGCCGGCGAGGAAGACGAGATCGAGCAGCGCTACAAAGTTAGCAGCAGCAGCAAACGCTTGATCGAATTGGCGAGCGCGGCCGCGAACAAACTTTCCGAAGCGGACGATTCGGTCCTTTCGCAGCTCGCCGAAACCCAGCGGCTCTTGCGCGAGCTGGAAAAGATCGACATCTCGACTGAGCAACTTGCTTCCGAACACGCGGCCGCAGTTGTGCAGCTTTCAGAAATCGCGCGCTCACTTTCCGATTACGCCGAGAAGCTCGATCTCGATCCGGAACAACTCGCCGCACTCGAACAGCGCGTTTCGCTTTTTGAAACTTTGAAGCGCAAATATGGCGGCTCGATCGCGGAAGTCATTTCCTTTGGCGAGCGCGCGGCGGAGCGTATGCGAAAAATTGAAGGCCGCGACGTGGAGATCGAGCGACTGAGCAAAGAGATCGACAAAGTTCGGGCGCAAATGAATCGCGCGGGCGATGCGTTGCGCAAACTGCGCGCGAAAGCCGCGCCGAAACTTTCCGACAACATTCGCAAGAACCTGCGCGATCTCGGATTTAAACAGTCCGAATTTGAAGCGAAGCTGGCCGCGCTCGAAGAACCGCGCGCCAACGGATTCGATTCGGTCGAGTTGTTGTTCTCGCCAAATCCCGGCGAACCGCTAAAGCCGTTGCGCACCATTGCCTCGAGTGGCGAAATCTCGCGCTTGATGCTGGCAATCAAATCCGCGCTAGCCGCGCATGATTCGATTCCACTTTTGATCTTCGACGAGATCGACACCAACGTCGGCGGCGAAGTCGGCCACGCGATTGGGGCCAAGATGCAAACACTCAGCCGCGATCATCAGCTCATTTGCATCACACATCTCGCACCGGTCGCGGCCTGCGCGTCGTCGCACTTCGTCGTGACGAAAGACGTCGCGCGCGGGCGCACATTCTCGAATTTGCGTGAAGTCAGCGGCAAAGCGCGCCAGGAAGAAATCGCGCGCATGCTCGGCGGCAAAAGCGACTCCGCGATGCAACTAGCAGCGAGTCTCTTAAAAGGTAGGGGCGATTGACCTCAATCGCCATGGCGGTTCGGTAAACCGCCGCTACCTAAATTATTTCACCGGGCCGAGCGGGAGCAGAGTTTTGCCGTAAAGCTCGTTTAGAACTTGCGCGAGGCCGGTGTAGATCGCGGAGAAGCCGCAGATGATTCCTTCCCAGCCGGTGAAATGTTTGAACGCTGGGCTCGCGTTTGCGAAATCGCCGTAAGCCAGCAGGAAAAATAAAAGCGCGAGCGACGCGAAAACGAATTGGAGCGCGCGACTGAGCCGCAGTGTGCCCATGAACATCACGAACGTAAACAATCCCCACATGAAAAGATACGCCGCCATCGATTTATCGTCAGATTTCGCGGCCCAACCGAGCTTCGTCATCACGATCAGCGCGACGAGCGAGAGCCAGAAAAGTCCGTAGGAAATAAACGCGGTCGTCGCAAACGTGTTGCCTTTCCGCCATTCCATCATGCCAGCGATGATCTGCGCGATTCCACCGTAACAAATTCCCATCGCCAGAATCATCGTGTTCAGTTCGAAGAAACCGGCGTTGTGAAAATTCAGCAGCACGGTCGTCATGCCGAAACCGAGAAGACCAAGCGGAGCAGGATTGCCAGTTGTATCGCGGGTGTCGTTCATGGCCTCACTTTGCCGAACCCAAGATCGACAATGCAATAAGAAAGCGGAGCAATACGGCTCCGCAATCACTGTCACATCAAGCGAACGCGCCGAGGAAATATCCGACGATCACGCCAACAGCTAGACACGCTGCTCCGGAATAAATCAGTTTTCGGCTTTGCGGTCGCTCGGGCCAATGTGTAGCCATCGTTTCGAACGCGCGGCCGCGAGCGGTTGAGATTTGGCGGAATGCGAAAAGCTGAGCGCGAAGCCAGCCTTTCGCACGCATTTTTTCCAACGCGCGACGATTTGCATCAATCTCCTCCTGACTCGGCGCAACAAGCGAGAGGATACCGCCCAACAAAAGACCAACCCCTAGAGCGCCGAAATGGATGCCGAGCACCATGACGAGCGTATGCATAAGCGATAAGAAATTACGTAGTTTTTAATTTAACGGCAATTTTGAAACAATTTGGGCCTCGACGTCGCGCAGCGACGCGGCTCCAGCAGGCGGCCTCGAAATCCTTCGTGCTCTTCGTGTCCTTCGTGGTGTAAAAACAAACTCGTGCTGAATTATATTTGGCTCGCGCTGGTGTTGCTCGCGGTCGCGATCGGTGGTTGGAACGATCGGCTCAAAGATGTGACCGGCGGCGCGCTTGATGGCGCGAAGACGGCGGTGACGATCGCGCTTGGGTTGTGGGGAATCATGGCGCTGTGGCTCGGCGTGATGCGATTGGCCGAGCGCGCGGGACTGGTGCAACGAATCGCTTACGGATTGCGCCCGCTCATGAAGCGATTGTTTCCGGAAGTGCCGCCGGACCATCCCGCGATGGGCTCGATGTTGATGAACATGGCGGCGAACATGCTCGGGCTCGGCAACGCGGCGACGCCGCTCGGTTTGCGCGCGATGCGCGATTTGGAATCGTTGAATCCGCGGCCAGGCGTCGCTTCAAACGCGATGTGCACGTTTCTCGCGATCAACACCAGTTCGGTGCAATTAATTCCGGCAACGGCGATCGCGATCCTGGCGTCGGCGGGTTCGGCGCGGCCGACTGCGATCGTAGGCACAGCATTCTTCGCAACGTTGTGCGCGGCGAGTGTCGCCGTGCTCTCAGCGAAATTCTTCGAGCGATTGTCGATCTTTCGTCCGCGGCGCGATGTGATCGATGGTAGGGATGGCCCGCCGGGCCGTCCGCGGACGTCGCAGCGCGACGTCCCTACCTCAGGCGCGTTCGATGACGACACTCTGAGCACGCCGCCGCTTTCGCGCCCGGCGCCGTGGGGAATGATCGCGCTCGTGCTGCTCATTGTTTTCTTCGTGATGCTTTTCGCACGAATGGTGATGCCAGACTTGTTTCGATTGCCAATGCCGACCGAGCCGGCGTTGCAAAATGCGTTCGCGCGAATGGTCAACGCGTTGTCGATCCTCGCGATTCCGTTTTTGCTGAGCTTTTTTCCGGTCTATGCCGCGGCGCGCGGGATCAAGGTTTACGATGAGTTCGTCGAAGGAGCGAAGGAATCATTCAACGTGATCCTGCGCATCATTCCATTTCTGGTGACGATGCTGGTGGCGATCGGAATGTTCAAAGGCGCCGGCGGAATCGATTTGCTCACAAAAATTCTCAGCCCGGTGCTTACGCCGCTGAATTTTCCGACCGATCTGGTGCCGCTCGCGTTGATGCGGCCGTTGAGCGGAAGCGGAACGCTCGCGCTCCTGACCGACATTGTGCATCGGCTCGGGCCGGACCACATGACGAGTTTGATGGCGGCGACCATTTACGGAAGCACGGAGACGACGTTTTATGTCGCGGCGGTGTACTTTGGCTCAGTGGGAATCAAGCAGACGCGGCACGCGATTCCGGCGGGACTGCTGGCGGACCTGACAGGCGTTATTGCGTCCGTCATTATCTGTCGGGCGGTGCTATAACGAGCCCGAGCCGCGTCCGCGGCAGCTCCAATAAGATCGACATTTACCTGGGGAAAATCACTTTTCCCTCGTATTGGGCGGGCTGATTCCTTATCGTCACCGTTTCGTAACATTATTCCCGCATGATTCAGCGTGATTACCTGATTATTGGCAGCGGCATTGGCGGCGCGAGTGCGTGCGAAGGAGTTCGCCAGCACGACAAGCGCGGCTCGGTGACGATCGTCGGGGCCGAGATCCTCCCTCCTTACAATCGCTGGATGCTCTCGAAAGATTTTTTGCGCGACAAAACGCCGCCTTACAAAAAGCTCACGAATTTCGACCAGCATTGGTTCGACCGGCACAAAATCGAAACGCGCTTTGCCACGATCGTGAAGCAATTCAACATCGAGCGGCGTCTCGCAGTGCTCGGCAACGGCGAGAGCATTGAATTCAACAAAGCCTGCCTGGCGATGGGCAGCCGTCCGATCCGGCCGTCGGTCGCGGGTGTGAATTTAGGCAACGTGATTTATTTGCGCACCGTTCGGGACGCGCTCGCGCTCCGCGAAATGGCGGACGTCGAAAGCACGGTCATGGTGATCGGCGGCGGTCTGCTCGCGTGTGAAGTGGCGGCAAGCCTTCGAACGATGAAGCTGAAGGTGACGATGATGCATCGCAACGCGTATTTGTTGAATCGCTACCTCGATTCGCAAACCGGCCCGTGGCTGACCGATTACTTCGCGAAACACGGAATCACGATGTTGATTGGCGAAAGTCTGAACGGGTTCGAAGGCAAAACGGTTTTGCGAAATATCCAGACCAAGAGCGGTAATCGCGTGCCGGCCGGCCTGGCGGTCGTGGCCTGCGGCGCGGAACCAAATCTCGATCTTGTGCGTAACACGCCACTTTCCGGGCCGCATGGATCGCCGGTGACGGAATATCTCGAGACGGAAGAGAAAGGAATTTTCGCGGTGGGCGATCTCGCGTTCTATCCGGACCGGATCATGGGCGGCGTGCGGCGACAGACGCATTGGGTAAATGCGCGCGAGCAAGGACTGGTGGCCGGCTCGAACATGACGGGCAAGAAACGAATTCGTTACGAGCAAGTCCCGTATTTTTGGACAGAAATGTTCGACGTGCATTTGCATTTCGTGGGCGATTTCAGCATGCAACCGACCCGGGTCGATCTTCGCGGCGCGTATCAAAAGAAGAAATTTATCGCGCGCTATTATCAAGGTGAGAAGCTGCGCGCGATTTTGCTCTGCAATCAGACAGAGAAGGAAGTCGAGAACGCGAAGAAGGAATTGCGGCACGCGCTCGGGAAGTAATCAGCCGGCGCCCGGTCCCGACTGTAGCGGCGCTAAGGCCGCGCCGACACTGTCCATTGTCCGCTGAATCCGGTAAAAGGCCGCCGGTAAATTTTCAAAATCGATTTGACGGAGCGGCCCTAGCTGGGGCATGAACCGTGCTGGAAACTGTAGATTGCTGATGCTCACCCTGGTCGCCTTTAGCATTGTTATTGTCGCCGTGTTACTTTGTGTTTGGTGGGCGTGTCAGAACGAAATCGATTAACAAAACGTAGGCCTTATGCTGGACCAGGAAGATCTGAAATGGATCGCGTCGACTTCCACTGAGCTGAACTCGGTGCTCCAACAAGTCTCGCGTTATGCCGACCTCGCGCGAAGACATCGCGGCGAGCACAATTATCTCGATCTTCTCGGCGAACGCGTCGAGCTCGCTTCCAAAACCGCGCAGTCGTTATTCGATCGCGTGACCTCGAAGATTCTTGCGGGCGCGGCGAAGAAATCTGCGGCTGCGCGCAAAAGCGAAGCCGGATTTACGGTAGTGCCGCCACCACCAACGGAAGGTCGTTTCGCGCGCGGTCCGCGAAAAGGCGAACAGAAACGTGGCGCCAGCGCTGCCACTAAAAGCGCGCAAGAACCCAGCGAGAACGGCGTGCCACCGGGAGTGCGCGTTAAAAATGCGCACGGCGAACGTGAATATCTCCTTTTGATTGAAGACGAACCCGACGTGGCGGATTTGGCTTCCGAAATGTTGGCCGAAGAAGGTTATCGCGTTTTGATCGCGCACGACGGTTTCGAAGCGCTGAAAATTTACGAGCAGATGGGCAAACGAATCGGCCTCGTGATTTTGGATTATTTTCTTCCGGTAATCGACGGCGATGCGGTCTTTGAAGAGCTCCGTGCGATCAATCCATCGGTAAATGTTGTTTTGAGCAGCGGTTTCGCGGAGCAAACGAAAATCGCTTCGATGCTCGCGCAAGGTTTGCGCGGTTTCATTCCGAAACCCTACAGCCGCGAGAAATTGCTGGAGCAAGTCCGCTCGACGCTCGAAGCGGCTCGTCAGCCAGTTCGCTGATTCCAAAAAACGCGCAGGCGGGCGCGATGGTGAATTCTCGCCCGTGGCATCAATTTAGCTTCTCAAGCTGCGACGCCCATGGCTCGCATTGACGCCTTTTTTAAGCTGATGACGGAGCAGAAGGCTTCCGATCTTCATCTGTCGACCAACAACGCTCCGATGCTCCGCATCAACGGCGATTTGGTCCGCGTCGATTTTCCTCCGATGAAAAACGACGAGCTG
Organism: Chthoniobacterales bacterium; assembly: GCA_036270275.1. Classification (GTDB taxonomy): domain Bacteria; phylum Verrucomicrobiota; class Verrucomicrobiia; order Chthoniobacterales; family UBA10450; genus AV40. The sequence goes on from DATBCV010000110.1 coordinate 17,222, forward strand.
AAGGCAATGGTCTACGAGATCGCGCCCGAAGGAAAAATCAAAGAGTTCGAAGAAAAGCTCGATGTCGATTTTGGGTATGAAGTTCCCGACGTGATGCGTTACCGCGTCAATTTCTTCCAGCAGAAATACGGTATCTCCGCGGCGTTCCGCTCGATTCCTTCGCAGGTTTTAACGGTGGACGATTTGGGCTTGCCGGCCGTGCTCAAAAAATTTCCGATGCTGAAGAAAGGACTGGTGTTGGTGACTGGTCCTACCGGTTCGGGTAAATCAACCACGCTCGCAGCGATGATTGATTACGCGAATCTTCATCGGCACGACCACATCATTACCGTCGAAGACCCGATCGAGTTTGTGCATCGCAGTCAGAATTGTCTGGTGCAACATCGCGAGGTCGGAATTCACACGCGCTCGTTCGCGAACGCTCTGCGCGGCGCGCTTCGTGAAGATCCGGACCTCATTCTCGTCGGCGAAATGCGCGACTTGGAAACGATCGAGCTCGCGTTGACCGCGGCCGCGACGGGTCACCTTGTCTTCGGCACTTTGCACACTTCGAACGCGGCCAAATCCGTCGACCGCGTCATCGACGTTTTCCCGACGACCCAACAAAACCAAATTCGCACTACTCTCGCCGAATCGCTCAAGGGCGTGATTGCGCAAAATCTTTTCAAGCGGATCGACAAACCGGGACGAGTGGCGGCGTTGGAAATTTTGGTGGTCGATACCGCGATCGCGAACCTGGTCCGCGAAGGCAAAACGCACCAGATCCCCGGCATGCTTCAAGTTGGCAAGAAAAAAGGCAACCAACCGCTCGATGACGCGATCCTGGAACATTTGCGGCACGCGCGCATCTCGCCGGAAGAAGCGTACGACAAGTGCATCGACAAAAAGAGATTCCGCCAGTTCCTGAAAGAACCGCCGCTCGACCAATCAGAAGAATAATCAAGTCATGCGCATTCCTGATCTCGACAGAATTTTATCGGCCATGCTGAAAACCTATACCGGCATTTCCGATTTGAACTTTTCGGTCGGCCATCCACTGCAGGTCGAAGATTTCGGCGAGCTGAAACCGGTATATGTCGATCCACCGATTGAAGCGCTCACGCCGCACCAAACCGAGCAGATCGCGCTCACGCTCATGCAGGGCAATCGCCGTTTGATCTACGATTATCTCACCGGCGGTTCCTGCGATTGCAGTTACGCGCTCGAGGATGAAGCGCGTTTCCGCGTAAATATTTTCCGGCAGCAGGGGCATTTCTCCGTGGTCCTTCGCAAACTGCAAAGCGAGGTGCCAACGGTCGAGTCATTGGGGCTGCCGGAAATCTTTCACGAAATCGCCAAGGAAAAAACCGGGCTCGTCCTGGTAACCGGGGCGACCGGCAGCGGCAAAACGACCACGCTGGCGGCCATTCTCGATGAGATCAACGAAAAGCAGCCAGTGCACGTCGTTACCCTCGAAGATCCTATCGAATACGTGCATCCGAAGAAGAACGCGACGTTCAATCAGCGTGAGCTCGGTCTCGATTTTAACAATTACCCGACTGGATTGCGCGCCGCGTTGCGTCAGGCGCCGAAAGTCATTCTCGTCGGCGAAATGCGCGATCGCGCGACGGTTGAAATTGCATTGATGGCGGCGGAAACGGGTCACCTCGTGTTGAGCACGCTGCACACGGTCGATGCCGGCCAGTCGATCAATCGTATCCTCGGTTTGTTTTCACTGGGCGAAGAACAGCAATTGCGCATTCGTCTTGCCGACACGCTGCGTTACATCGTCAGTCAGCGGCTCGCTCCAAAAGTGGGTGGCGGTCGTCAGCTCCTTACCGAAATCATGGGTCACAATTTGCGAACTCAGGAAGCAGTGGCCATCGGCTAAGGCGAGCATCGGAGCTTCTACGAAATCATCGAAGCGAGCTCCGCTTTTGGCTGGATGACCTTCGATCAATCGATCCTCCGCGCTTACGAGCAGGATTTAATCACGGAAGAAACCGCGCGCTTGTTTGCTTCCCGAAAAGGGCGCATCACTCGCGGCATCGATTTAATCCAGAAACAACGCGGAGTCGATGCGGACCTTGATTCCGGACTCCGGCTGGACCTTCCCGAAAATGCATTTCGTTAATTATGTGGATGTGGAACGCTGATTCAGAACAAGCTGAATCGACATTTTTCGACCTCGGCGATAACACCGCGCTCGTCTGTGTCGATCATCAGCAGTACCAAAAAGTCATTGTCCCGCAGTTGATCGACATGACTTACAAAGTGCATCTCGGTCTGTACGAGGAAGACGTGCTGCTAAAGTTAAAGACTTACGCTTACGACGTGGTCATCGTTTACGAGAACTTCAAAGGCTCAACCCTGCAGACCAATCCGATTCTCGCCGAACTATCGCGGCGTCCCGACACCCAGCGGCGGCAACATTTCGTCGTTCTCATTAGCCATCGCTTCGCGACAAACGACGCCATGAGCGGGTTCGTGCACAGTGTCGATCAAGTGATCAACATTACGGACCTCGCGAATCTCAAGCCGGTCCTTCGTCGCGGTGTCACTCAACATCGCGAGCTCTACAACTCGTTTAACGAAATGTTGAAGAGCGTGCAATCGCTCTAGCCGCGCCGCAAGATCGACATCTCCCTGGGCGGTTCGCCGAGTGGCATTCTTCTGGCTTTAAGGTCAGATCGGTGAAAGCAAGATTTCTCCTTCTTGCCTGCGTCGCCGGATTAAATGGCGCCGTTTCGGCCAAAGATGATGCTTCGATTGAGGGCGTGGTGCAGTTGCCCCCGCCAACGGTCGTGCGCGCACTCAACCAGCGCTACGGAACAAATGCCGAAGGGCCATTAACGCCGAGCAATCCCCCCGCCGCCGTCGTCTATCTCGAGGGCAACTTTGCTTCCAATCCAAAACCGGGTTCGGCCGCCCTCGCCCAAATGGCGCAAAAAAACATGTTGTTTGCGCCGGACCTGATCGCGGTGCACACCGGCGGCGCGGTCGAATTTCCAAATCTCGACGAGACCTATCACAACGTTTTTTCTTATTCGAAGACGAAACGATTCGATCTCGGCCGCTATCGCAAAGAAGAAAAATCGGGTTCGGTCGTTTTCGACAAACCCGGCGTCGTCACGGTGCATTGCGAAATTCACGACCGCATGCGCGGGACGGTTTTGGTTTTGGATTCGCCCTATTTTCAAAAAACCGATTCGGCCGGTCGCTATAGAATCGATCATCTTCCGGCTGGTCACTTCACCGTCAAAGCATGGATCAACGAAGCAGACGTGAGGGAGCGCGTGGTGGATCTGAATGAAGGCGCGCGCTTCCATCTGGATTTTCCCGCGAAGTGACAAGTGCACATCCCCCACTCAAGTTTGAATCTGTCGCGCGCGCTGAATTTTCGCGCAAAACTTTTGCTGGCGATGCTGCTCATCGTCGTGGCGATTACCGGCGCCACTGTTTATTTCGCGGAAAATAATCTTCGCGCGAACCAGCAGCGGCTTCTCAACGCGCAATTCCGAAATCAACTACGCTCGTTCGTCGCCGTCCAGGACCTCCGCTCGAGCGCCATCGCGGAAAAATGCCGCGATGTTTCGCGCTCGGTTCGACTGCGCGCCGCGCTCGAAGAAAAGGATGTCGATGATCTTTACCGCAACGCATCCACTGAGCTGCAGGAAATTTTTGATCCTAACGCCGCCGCGACTAGCAACAATCCGGACGAGACACCGCGCGCTTCCTTTTTCCGTTTTGTCGATGCAGACGGCCGCATTCTCTCTCCGGGCGAGCAGGCGGCCGGAGAAGTAGATGCACAATCACTTGCCGAAGTGTTAACGCCAATCGGCGGTGAACCAGGTAAGGCGGATGAGCAAAGCCTGGCCTTTACGGTAATCAAACGCGGCAACGATCCGTCGGTTCTGCGCCAGGTAGTGCTGACCAAAGTTCCCGGATGGAACGGGAATGCGTTAGGCACGCTCGTGCTCGGTTTTCCAGTTCGAGAAACGCAAACTGCAAATGATCGCGGCGCGCAAATCAGAAGCGGCATCTGGTTGAACCACCAATTTTACATCGCCGACCTGGCCGCCGCCGACCGCCATTTGATCGCGCAACGCGTTCAGGCCGGATTTAAAGAAGAGGGCGGTAGCTTCGTTGTCGATCTTGAAAGCGGCCCGCATCTTCTCCTCTACAAAGCGCTCCGTTCAAAGGTCACGCCGGCCTACGATGTTTGTCTTTATCCCCTGGCAGTTTCGCTTCGAGAAGCGCGCGTGCTGCGCTGGAAAATCATTGGCCTTGGCCTGGCGATTTCAATTGGCGGCTTCGGTGCGAGTCTCTTCCTGGCCAGGAAACTTTCGAAACCGGTCGATCAAATCGTCGCTACTTCTGCGGAGAACGCGACCAAGCGTGAAAAAGCCGAAAAAGATTTGGTTAAAGTAAATCGCGAACTGGAAAAAACGCTCGCCGAACTCAAAGCGACGCAACACCAAGTCATCCAACAGGAGCGCCTAAGTGCACTCGGCCAGATGGCGGCCGGCATTGCGCACGATTTCAACAACACGCTCATGCCGATCCTCGGCTTTGCCGATGTCCTTCTCCACAACGAAACCATGCTCGATGACAAAGCGGAGACGCGGCGCTGCCTTGAAATGCTCCGCACATCCGCCAAAGACGCGGCGAGCGTTGTCAGCCGGCTCCGCGAATTTTATCGCCCGGCCGATTCGAATGAAGAATTTCCGATTGTCGATCTTGCCAAAGTTGTCGAGCAAGCAGTCTCGTTGACGGAGCCGAAGTGGCGCGGCTTGACTCAGGCGCGCGGAATCACGGTCGAGGTCGTCACTGATTTCAAAACGTACCCGATCGTCGCGGGCGATGAATCGGCCTTGCGCGAAGTGCTGACGAATTTGCTCTTTAACGCGGTGGACGCAATGCCGCGAGGCGGCCGCGTTTCACTCGAAACGGCAACCGAAAATGATCGCGCAGTGCTGCGCGTCGCCGACAACGGCACGGGAATGACCGAAGCTGTCCGGCGACGTTGCTTGGAACCGTTTTTCTCCACCAAAGGCGAGCACGGCACCGGTCTTGGATTGTCGATGGTTTACGGAATCGTCGAACGCCACCGGGGTCAGTTGGAAATCGAATCGGCCGCCGGCAAAGGCACGACGTTCGTCATTCGACTGCCGCTCGCGCAGGAAATTGCGCTTACCGCGCCAAGCACGCCGGCTGAAACCAAATCGAGCTCCGCGCTCAAAGTTCTCGTGGTCGATGACGAGGCACGCAGCCGTGAGGTGTTGATGGCGTATCTGCAAACCGACAATCACTCGGTCGCCACTGCCTCGAGTGGCCGCGAGGCGCTCGAGAAATTTCGTCTCCGTCAATTCGATCTGGTCGTGATGGATCGCGCGATGCCGGAAATGAATGGCGAACAAACGGCGCGGTTCATCAAACAGGTGAACCAAAATATTCCGGTAATTTTGCTCACCGGTTTTAGCGGACAACTCGGCGAAGATGGCGCCAAGCCCGCCGCGGTCGACATTGTCCTGAACAAGCCGATCACACTCGACGCGCTTCGGCGCACGATTAGCAAGGTCGTCCATGCCGCGTAAGATCGACATCGTCGCTGCGGCGATCTCGCTCGCGCTCGCAGTGCACGCGCGCTGCGATTTGTTGGATCGCGTCAATGACGCGCTCTCGATCCGCGATTCGCAAAAACAGTTTCAACTGCAACTGAGCGGCCTGATTGATTTTGAAGGTTACTTCATCGATCAACGCGCGCCGGGTTTGATCGAGACCGACGACAGTTTTCTTTTCAATCCGCGATTCTCGCTCTTCGCCGATGTACAATGGACAAGCCATTGGTATTTTTTTGGACAACTACGAATCGATCGCGGTTTTGATCCGTCGGATGACGGCGCGCAAGTTCGGCTCGACGAATATTTTGTTCGCTACACGCCGCTCGACAAACCCTGGGTTGCCTTTCAATTCGGAAAATTCGCGACCGTTGTCGGCAACTGGACTTCGCGGCATCTTTCCTGGGACAATCCCTTCATCAACGCGCCGTTACCATACGAGAACGTCACCGGAATTTGGGACACCACTGCTCCTTACGACGTCGATGTGCTTTTTTATTGGAGTCATGTCGGTGAATACGAGTCGGGCGATTATTCGGACAAGTATCAGCGACTGCCGATTATTTGGGGCCCGAGTTACGCGAGCGGTTTCGCCGTTCTCGGCACGATCGACAAATTCGATTACGCAATCGAGTTGAAAAACTCCGCGCTCGCGTCGCGGCCGGAATCCTGGGACGTAACCAATGTTGGTTTTGAAGATCCGACCGTCAGCTCGCGGGTCGGTTTTCGTCCCAACGAAATGTGGAATTTCGGATTTTCCACCAGTGCGGGTCCTTATCTGGTGAACCAAGCAGCTTCGACGTTGCCACGGCGCCGGGACATCGACGATTATCGCGAGCTGGTGCTAGGTCAGGACATGTCGTTCGCCTGGCATCATTGGCAATTTTGGGCGGAATTTTACGAAACGCGCTTCGAAGTTCCGCGAATCGGTAACGCCGACGTTCTCTCTTATTATTTGGAGACAAAGTACAAATTCACACCGCAACTTTTCGGCGCGGTGCGTTGGAACGAGCAAGTTTTCGGAACGGTGAACGATGCAGGCAAGGAAGTTCAATGGGGCAACGATGTGTGGCGCGTTGATGCTGCCGTCGGTTACCGGTTCACCAATTATTTACAAGGCAAGCTGCAATACAGTTTCACCCACACCGACGCCAGAGTTCAAGTGGGCGAACAACTGATCGCGACGCAGTTCACGATAAAATTCTAGGCCGAATCGCGCGCGTACCAGTCGATCTTGCGCGTCACATACATTACGACCGCGAGGACGATGAAGAGCGCGATCGCACCCATCAGCAGCGCGTAATCCTGTTGCCGCAGCGTGATGTAGAGAAACGTGTAAACGCCCGCCAAACCGGCGCCGATGAGCAATGTCCTGACGCCTCCGCCAAGGAAGAACCGGCAATACCACGTGATCAACAACGTTGAAGCGATCGCGGCGATCAAATAAGCCAGGCCGAATCCGATGAATTCGGAGATCGAGAGCAAGAGCAGGTAAAACAGACAGAGCGCTGCGCCGACCATGAGATATTGGAACGGATGAATTTTTTGTCGCGCGGTCACTTCGAAAAGAAAGAAAGTTGTGAACACGAGCACGAGAAAGAGCACGCCATATTTGATCGAGCGCTCGACGTAGCGATACGCATCCAAGATCGACAAGAACTGCGCGCCGAACATTGATTGCGACACCGCCTGGGTTGTGAAACGCTCGTTGCCAGTCCGGCTCGTCCAGGATTGAGGATAATCGCGGCCGTAATAAGAAATTTTCCACTTGGCGTCGAACCCATCGGCCCGAACGTTGCGTTCCGCCGGCAGAAATGCGCCCCGAAAAGCGGGGTCCGGCCAGTTTGATTTCAAGGTCGCTTCGTTTTGCACGCCGAAAGGCGCGAAATAAATTCCTTCGCTGCCGTTGAAATCGATTGGAATCGAAAATTCAACGGGAGCACTCAACGGCTTAGCATCGCCGAGCATCGCCGTTGCGCCGGTTGTGTAACCCGGAACTTGCGAGCCGGGGAGCAGTGGACGTTTTGTTCCACCCCAATCGAGGACCAGTCCTTCGCGCGTGCCGCGCAAATCGTTAATCGCGATCGTGACGAAGGCGTCTTTCCATTGCACATCCTTGATGTCGATCTTGAGCGCGCCAAAATCGGGCGGCGCAAACCGGCCCGACAGTTTTACCTGCGCGCGAAATACGGCGGCTTCGTAAATTCCACGCTTCAAAGTCTGCGTTTCTGCGTCGGAGTTCACGTTCAGCAGCTCGGGAAGAAAATACGCAACGGCGGTCGCGGTCTCTTCGACTTCGCGCTTCTCCAATTTGCCATCCGGTCCGGCGATTTCCTTTATCGCTTTGAATTTGTATTGATACGGAATTCCCAGGATCGGCCCGATGACACACTGCTGTTTCCCCCACGACGAAGTGATCTCAGCGACCGCTTCATTGCGCCGGTTCAAACGCTCCGAGAGCACGCCGCTGATCAAGCCGAGCGGAATCAGCAGCAAAAGAATCAAAACGCCGACGCCGATCAGCTTAATGATGGTGCGGTAACGTTTTCCGAATGATGGCTGCGATCTCGGAAGTGGCGGCGGTGCGGTCAGTGGCGTCTCGGGCATGGTTCGAAGGTTTAGAGGGATACGCAGTCGAAGCGAAAATCTTTCAGGTGACGAGAAAAATTTCGCCCGTGGCAACTTGTTGAATCCAAATCGGCGTACCAGCGCATCTCAGAGGAAACAACCCGAGGTTTCCTATGATTCAGGATTTCAAATTCGCTTTTCGCCAGCTTATCAAGTCGCCGGGATTCACTGGCGTCGCGGTAATGACGCTCGCGCTCGCCATCGGCGTTAACTCCGCGATTTTCGCGCTGATCAACGGAGTCGTGCTGCGTTCGCCGATTCCGTTGCGGCCGAATGAAGTGGCCAATATTTTCACCGCGCGCCAAAACGCCAGCCACGATTACCGGCAATTCTCCTACCAGGAATATCGCGAGCTGCGCGAGAACGGCGGAGATGTATTTGTCGATGTTGCCGCGCTCGAGTTCGCGGTCGCAGGCATCGGCCGGAATCACGAGATGCGGCGCAGCTTCGCCTTTCTGACTTCGGAAAACTTTTTCGACGTGATGGGGGCGAAACCATTTCGCGGCCGCTTCTACACCGCCGAAGAATCCAAACCGAACGCGAACATTCCGGTCGTCGTCGCGAGTTACGGATTTTGGAAACGAATGGGCGCGCGCAATGATTTCGTTGGCAGCACGCTGCAGGTCAACGGTCAGCCGTACAATGTGATCGGCATCGCGCCCGATGGATTCAGTGGTGCGAGCGCGCTTGTTGCGCCCGATATCTGGCTGCCAATCGGGATCCGATCATTGTTCGGCTCGGCGTTTGGCGATTCCGAAACGACGCGCGACTTGATGAATCCAAAGGCTTACGCGTTCAATCTCAGCGGCCGGCTGCGGCCCGGTTTGACGATCGAGACCGCGAAATCGCGTTTGCCGGTTCTCGCACAAAGACTCACCGCCATTCAACCGCAGGACGCCGAAGGCGCGCGCGAATTGCAAATTCAAAATCCATCGCGATTCAGCATGAGCACGCAGCCCGAAGATGACGGGCCGATCACGCTGATCGCGAGTTTGCTCATGTGCATGGCCGGCGCGGTTTTGTTGATCGCGTGTTTGAATCTGGCCAACATGTTGCTCGCGCGCGGCACGTCGCGGTCGAAAGAAATCGCGGTCCGTCTCGCGGTCGGCGCGGCCCGTTGGCGAATCGTGCGGCAATTGCTCTGTGAAGGACTCCTCCTCGCGCTTTGCGGCGGCGCGGTCGGACTTGTCCTTAGCACCTGGTGCAACGATCTGCTCCTTCAACAACTTCAAGGTTTGCTCTCGTCGGTAAACTTTTCCGTGATCATCAAGCTTCGCCCCGACTTCACCACATTCGCGGTCACATTTTTGTTCTGCCTTTTCGCAACGATGCTTTTCAGTCTCGGTCCTGCGCTCAAAGCAACGAAGGCCGATCTCGTCAACGATCTCAAACAACAAGTTGGCGAACCGGCGCGCGTCGGGCGCTTCAGTCGCTTCTTCGCGCCGCGTCACATTTCGGTCATGGCGCAAATCGCGCTCTCGCTCATGTTGCTTTTTGCGGCGGGATTATTTTTCCGGGGCGCGCTCAAAGCGGCTGGATTGTATCCGGGCTTTAATCCGGCGGGCGATTTGATCGCTGAATTTGATTTCACTCTCGTCAAAAAAGATTCGGCCGAAGCGCGCCGAACGATCTTCGCTATGGTCGAGCGCGCGCGACAACTACCGGGCGTCATCGCTTCGGCCACTGGAACAATGTTGCCGTATTCCGATTTCACGAACTCGCGCCGTGTCATCCGGATGAAAGACGCGATGCCTAACGACCCGAAAGCGCCCGACCCGAGCGCGAACACGCTCTATACCGCGATCACGACCGGTTATTTCGACGCGCTGGGCGTGAAACTTCTTCGTGGGCGCGATTTCACTCAAGCCGAGTGCGAACAAAAAGATGCGCGCCGCGTGGCGATCATCGACGAAGAGCTCGCGAAAAAGCTTTTCCCGAACGAAGAAGCGCTCGGCCAGCATATTCGTTACACCCAGCCGCCGCGAGATGGCGGCGTGAACGATCTGGAAATTGTCGGCGTGGTGAGCCGGCATTTGCAGGCGATTCAAAGCGACATGTTGGTGACGCGCCTGTTCGTGCCGTTGGCGCAAGGATATAACGGCCAGACTTACCTCCACGTGAGACTGAACACTCAAGATCGACAAAAGGTCGCCGCGATGATCCCGACTTCGCGTCAAGCGCTGCGCGAGATTGATCCCGACCTGCCGTTGTTGCAGATCATGCCCTATGTCGATCTTATGCAGAAATCGCCGAACCTTTGGATCGTAAAACTCGGCGCGATGTTGTTCGGCGCGTTCGGCTGCATCGCGTTGTTGCTCGCCGTCGTCGGAGTTTATGGCGTGAAAGCCTATGCGGTTGCGTGTCGCACGCGCGAGATCGGAATCCGCATGGCGCTCGGCGCGCATCGCAAAGACGTCTTCGCCTTGATCATGCGGCAAGGTGCGCTACAAACCGCGCTCGCAGTCGCAGTCGGACTCTTGCTTTCGCTCGCTGTCGGCCGCGTGTTGTCTCAAATCCTTTACGGTGTAAGCCCGACCGATCCATTCTCGCTGATCACGTCGAGCGTGATGCTCGCATCAGCCGCGCTCCTGGCTTGTTTCCTGCCCGCTCGCCGCGCGACTTACGTAAACCCGATCACCGCACTGCGAACGGAATAGGTTTTCATCCTTCCTTTGAAGGTGGCTGGGGCCGGAATCGAACCGGCGACACGCGGATTTTCAGTCCGCTGCTCTACCAACTGAGCTACCCAGCCGCTGCGAGCCGTCACTAAAGCAGAAAACGTCCAACGCTCAACAAATGCCAGTCCGGCTCGGACAACGTCCAACGTCCAATTCAGAACTTTCGTGGCAAATCGATCGCGCGTCTGAGCATTTTCAAATAACGCTCGCGCGAAATCTCGATCGCGCCGAATTGTTGCAGATGCGGCGTGATCCATTGCGTGTCGAGCAGCGCGAATTTTTGCGCGCGTAAATGTTCGACCAGCGCAAGCAATGCTATCTTCGACGCGTCGGTGACGCGGTGAAACATTGATTCGCCAAAAAACGCGCCACCCACCGCCACGCCGTAGAGTCCGCCCGCGAGTTTGTTGTTCGCCCAGGCTTCGATCGAATGTGCGTGACCGAGCTCGTGCAATCGCTCGTAACTTTCGATGATCTCCGCGTTGATCCATGTGTCGTTGCGTTTCGCGCAGGCGCGGATCACTTCGCCGAAGCGATTGTCGATCTTGATTACGAAAACTTTTTTGCGCGCAGCGCGGCGCAACGTGTGCGGCACATGAAAGTCCTCGAGCGGAATGATCGCGCGCGGGTCGGGCGAAAACCAGGCGATGGAATCGTCTTCCATCGCCATTGGGAAAACTCCGAGCCGATAACCTTGCAACAAAAGCTCGGGATCAATCATGCCATTTTGGATTTTCGATTTTGGATTCTGGATTTCATCCCGCGCCAATCCCTGCCTGGCCATTGGAAATCGGCAATCTCGAATTTGCAATCCCACGCTTCATTTCTAAAATGAGCGAATGAGGCCCCTGTCGATCCTGTTCGCGATCGTCGTCACGCTAATCCTCGCCGCCTGCGCCGACCCACTTGAGAAAACGAGCGGCCAAGAAGTTGGCTCACGCCTTGAACGAGGCGTGACCGGCGGCGGCCAGATCGGACCGCAGGACCGCGACCCGCGCGATCCGGCGGCGGAGCACGGCGTGCCGCAAACACACCCATGAAAACGGCCGCGCCCCCGAAACACTCGAAGATTTTAATTCTCGATTTCGGATCGCAGTACACACAAGTCATCGCGCGGCGCATTCGCGAGCTGCAGGTTTACTCCGAAGTCGTTCCGTTCAATCTGCCGATCGCCGAAATTAAAAAAATCGCGCCGAATGGAATCATCCTCTCGGGCGGGCCGTCCAGCGTTTACGACAAAGGCGCGCCGCAGATCGACAAGGAGATCTTCTCGGCAGGGATTCCTGTGCTCGGAATTTGTTACGGCTTAATGCAAATGGCGCACCATCTCGGCGGCGAAGTCGTTTTCACCGGCCGGCGGGAGTACGGCGCGGGAACGTTGCAAATCACGAACGGCTCGCAGTTGTTCGATGGGCTCGGCAATCAACTCGATGTTTGGAATAGTCACGGCGACGAAGTCACGACGTTGCCAAAAGGCTTCCAAACCGCCGGTCGCACCGAGAGCTCGAACTTCGCCGCCGTCGAAGATCGACAACGCAAACTCTACGGGCTGCAATTTCATCCCGAAGTCGCGCACACGCCGCGCGGCAAAGAGATTCTGCAAAACTTTGTCTATCACATCTGCCATTGCGCGATGGATTGGACGATGGGCTCGTTCATTGAAGAAGCCTGCGAGCGAATACGGGACCAAGTTGGTGGCGAAAATGTTGTGCTCGGTCTCAGCGGCGGCGTCGATTCGTCAGTCACGGCTGCACTTTTGCACAAAGCAATCGGCGATCAGCTCACCTGCATCTTCGTAAACAACGGTTTGCTGCGTGCGCGCGAAGAAGAAGTCGTGCAACGCGTCTTCGGCGAGAATTTTCACGTGCGTTTGAAATACGTGGACGCGAGCGAACGTTTTCTCACAAAACTCCACGGGATAGTCGATCCTGAGCAGAAACGAAAAATCATCGGGAACGAATTCATCGCAGTATTCGAAGACGCGATTGTCGATCTTGCCAAGCACGATCATCAAAAGGAATTCCGCTTCCTCGCGCAAGGCACGCTTTACCCGGACGTGATCGAAAGTGTTTCGATCAAGGGACCGGCGGCAGTGATCAAAAGTCATCACAACGTCGGCGGTTTGCCGGAGAAAATGCATTTCGAGCTCGTCGAACCGGTCCGTCAGCTTTTCAAAGACGAAGTTCGCCAGGTCGGACTGCAGCTCGGTTTGCCAAAAGAAATCGTTTATCGGCAACCATTTCCCGGACCGGGACTCGCGGTGCGCATTCTTGGCGAAGTGACGCCCGAGCGATTGTCGATCTTGCGCGAAGCGGACACGATCGTGGAGAGCGAAATGGAGGCGGCTGATTGGTATTACAAAGTCTGGCAATCGTTCGCGGTGCTTTTACCCGTGCGATCGGTCGGCGTGATGGGCGATCAACGCACTTACGAAAACACGATTGCGCTCCGGATTGTCGAAAGTCTCGACGGCATGACCGCCGATTGGGTGCGCGTTCCCTACGAATTGCTCGCGCGCATTTCCTCGCGCATCAGCAACGAAGTCAAAGGCGTCAACCGCGTCGTGTTCGACATCTCGAGCAAGCCGCCGAGCACGATCGAGTGGGAGTGAGTTAATTTTGGATTGTCGATTTTCGATTGCGAACACCCACGGGCAAGGTTATTACGGTGATTACAAATGGCTACCGCTGTATTAAAAATCTCACGGATTGGAAATTCACGTGGAATTCGTCTTCCGGCTGCAATGTTGAAGAAATATCACATCAAAGATGCTGTCATTGCAGAAGAGCGTCCGAATGAAATTGCGCTGCGACCTCGGCGACGCAGCCAGCAAAAGCTTTCCTGGACCGACACGGCGAAGGCAATGGCTGCCGCGCGCGAGGACTGGTCAGAATGGGACGCGACTCTGGCCGATGGCGTCGAGTGAAATTCAGGCGATATGATATTCACTGGGTCAGCCTCGATCCCACTCGTGGCGGCGAGATGCGCAAGACAAGGCCGGCCGTAATAGTTAGTCTGGATGTTCTCAATCAAGGTCTAAAGACAGTGGTAGTCTGCCCGCTCACAACCCAATTGCATTCTGACTGGCGATCACGTCTCACGATCAAACTTCGCGGACGATTCGCCGAGATCGCGGGAGATCAAATCCGCACTGTGAGCAAAAGCCGATTTGGAAAGAGGATCGGTGCGCTATCGCTGAAGGACGCAGCTGCCCTCCGCAGATTATTAGGCGAAATGTACGGAGCAGATTAACGCTCGAATGAACGCCGAACAAAAGCGGCTCGAGGAAAATAAGTCGGCCGAGCAGCCATGGCATTTTTGGGGGCCGTATCTGGCGGAGCGCGCTTGGGGGACGGTGCGCGAAGATTACAGCGCAAACGGGGACGCTTGGAATTATTTCCCGTTCGATCACGCTCGCTCGCGCGCCTATCGCTGGAATGAAGACGGCATCGGCGGCATTTGCGATCAGAAAGGGCAGCTTTGTTTCGCGTTCGCCTTTTGGAACGACCGCGATCCGTTTTTGAAGGAGCGGCTCTTCGGCCTGAGCGGTCCGGAAGGAAATCATGGCGAAGACGTGAAGGAACTTTATTGGTACGCCGACAGCACGCCGACGCATAGCTTCATGCGGATGATTTATCGCTATCCGCAATCGCGTTTTCCGTACGAAGAGTTGATCGCGCAAAACCGGAATCGCTCGAAGTTTGAAGGCGAATACGAAATTTGGAACACGAGCGCGTTCGCGGAGAACCGTTTCTTCGACATTGAAATCGAGTATGCTAAAGCGAACCCGCACGAGATTCTGATTCGCCTGAACGCGAAGAATTGCGGGCCGGAGTCGGCGCCGCTTCATTTGCTGCCCACGATTTGGTTTCGCAATACCTGGAGCTGGGGACGAAATGAAAACAAGCCGGCGCTTCGCAAAATTGGCGGCGACAGTCTTATCGCGACGATCAAGGCGAGCCACGCTGAGCTCGGCGATTACGAATTGATCTGCGATTCGGTCGACGACCTCTTTTTCACCGAGAATGAAAGCAACGCGGAACGATTGTGGGGAATCGCGAACGCGAAACCGTTCGTGAAAGACTCGATCAACGATTGTCTCATCGAGGGCAAGAGCGACAATGTGAACTCGGCGCAGTTCGGCACGAAGGCGGCCGCGCATTACAAATTCAACATTCCAGCGGACGAGACAATCTCCATTCGGCTGCGATTTCGCCGCGCGAGCGAGAATTCGAAAAACGACGAACCATTCGCGGATTTCGACGAAATTGTTCGCCGTCGTCGCGCGGAAGCGGATGAATTTTACGATTCGTTAGCGCCGAAAAATTTAACTGACGAACAACGCGCGATCCAGCGCCAGGCCTTGGCAGGATTACTTTGGAACAAGCAATTTTATCATTATATCGTCGAAGATTGGCTCGACGGCGATCCCGGCCACGCGCCGCCTCCGGAACGACTCAGCGGACGCAACGCCGGATGGCGTCACGTTTACAACGAACGTGTCATGTCGATGCCGGACAAATGGGAATTTCCCTGGTACGCATCGTGGGACCTGGCATTTCATTGTCTGCCTTTCGCGTTAGTCGACGTCCAATTCGCCAAGACCCAGCTCGAGCTGATCGTGCGCGAATGGTACCTGCATCCAAGCGGCAAGATTCCCGCTTACGAGTGGAATTTCGACGACGTGAACCCGCCGGTATTGGCCTGGGCGGCATGGCGCGTTTACCAAATCGAGCGCAAACAGACTGGCAAGGGCGATCGCGCGTTTCTGGAAACGATCTTCCACAAAATGCTGATCGCGTTCACCTGGTGGGTGAATCGCAAGGACTCCGAAGGGAACAACATTTTCCAGGGTGGCTTTCTCGGACTCGACAACATTGGCGTGTTCGATCGCAACTATTCTTTTTCCGATGGCACGCGGCTCGAGCAAAGCGACGCCACCAGCTGGATGGGAATGTTTTGCCTCAACCTGATGCGAATCGCGATGGAACTCGCGCTCGAGAATCACGTTTACGAAAACATCGCGACCAAGTTCTTCGAGCATTTCTTATCGATCGCCGCGGCGATGAACAATGTCGGCGGAAGCGGGATCGGACTTTGGGACGAAGAGGATGAGTTTTATTACGACGTGCTCCATACGCCCGGCGGACGTTTTTTGCCGCTGAAAGTGCGATCGGTTGTCGGATTACTGCCGTTGTTCGCGGTTGATGTGATTCAGCCGCAGCTAATCGACGCGTTGCCCGGCTTCAAATCGCGACTCGAATGGTATCTCGCAAAACGGCCGGACCTTTGCAGTTTGATTTCGCGCTGGGACGAACCAGGCGCAGGTCAACGCCGCCTCGTCGCGATCACGCGCGGCCACCGCATGAAATGTTTGCTTCGCCGCATGCTCGATCCGAACGAATTCCTGAGCGACTACGGCGTGCGTTCGGTCAGTAAATATCACAAGGAGCATCCCTACAGCTTGACCGCGCGCGGCGAAACAAGAGTCGTGAATTACGAGCCGGGCGAATCGCAGACCGGAATTTTTGGAGGAAATTCAAACTGGCGCGGCCCGATCTGGTTCCCGATCAATTATCTGCTGATCGAATCGCTCCAGCAATTTCATCATTACTACGGCGA
>DATBCV010000111.1:0-26344 GCA_036270275.1 Chthoniobacterales bacterium
GCACCGTTCGTTGACCGCGTTCCGCCTGGAAATTTAGCCCGCGATAAACCACCAGATCGCCATAAGCATGATCGACATCTTTTAGCGTGATCACGCGCTGGCCGCTCCGGACCGGCTGCGGAAAACGGAAGTGGACCGTCTTTTCCCGCGCAGTCGGCGCCGCGATCTTTTCCATCCGATCGATCTGCTTCAATTTACTCTGCGCCTGCGACGCCTTGCTCGCTTTCGCGCGAAAGCGGTCCACGAAAAGTTGGAGCGACGCGATCTCGCGCTGCTGATTTTTGTAAGCGGCGAGCTGTTGCACTTCCCGCGCCGCTTTCTGCTCCGCGTAACTGTCCCAGTTCCCTCGATAACGATGCAACCGCCGGTGTGCGATCTCCACGATCGCGCCCACGAGATTGTTCAGGAATTCGCGGTCGTGAGAGATCATCAGAATTCCGCCGGGATAATTTGTGAGGTATTGCTGCAACCAGACCAGCGACTCGAGATCGAGATGGTTCGTCGGTTCATCCAGCAGTAACAAATCCGGCTCCTGCACGAGCAACCGCGCCAGATGCGCGCGCATCACCCAGCCGCCGCTCATCGTCTTGGCCGGTCGATCGAAATCCGATTCACGAAAAGCCAGTCCGGCCAAAATCCGTTTCGCTTTCGGCTCGATCTCCCAATCGAGCTCATGATCGTGTTGCGTTTTCGATCCGTGTTTTATTCCGCAAGCCAGCTCCAGCACCGTTTCCTGGCCCGCGGGCGCATTTTCCTGCGGAAGAAATCCGACCGTTGCGGATTTCTGGATCGATATTTTTCCGTCATCCGGCGAGGACTCCCCCAAAATCAAAGCAAACAGGGTCGATTTCCCGGCGCCATTCGGTCCGACCAATCCGACGCGATCGCCGCGATTCACCTGGAGCGACGCATCTTCAAAGAGCGTCCGCCCGGCGAAAGCTTTGGTGACCTGAGAAATGGTGAGCATTGGAGGAAGTGACGAAAAGAGGTTGAGGCGTTGAGTTGTTGAGAGATCGAAGAAATCGAAAGACAAGTTAGCCGCGAAGCCGCCTACGCGCGAGGCGACGGCACGGTTTCTACTTAAAGACTAAAATTCAGCGGTGGCACAACCGTTGCTAAATAGAATCCAAAGCTCGGGAGTCACTCACAAATACATAACTTAACGTTCGCTTTCGTTAGCTTTTGCAGCGGGATCAGAAATGATCCCGCTTCTTTTTTTGTTCGCGAACGTCCAGCGCGGATGAAACTAATTCGCGGCTGCACCTTTCGCCGCAAGCTTCGCGCTCCACTCAGCGCGCAGAACTTTCATTTCGGTGTTTAGCAGCTCCAGCCGCGGGCGGACGCCTTTGTATTTTTTCGTCACGCCGTTGACGACACGGTCGACCGCGCCCTGGCTGACCAGCCCTTGAAGCTTTTCATAAGCGCGCAAGCGCAGCATCTCTTCGCCGCCGCTGGCAGCGTTGCGTTGCCGGAGATTGGCGAGAAGAATGTCGAACAAAGGCTTAAATTCGAACGAGGCCCTGGACGAAAGAACTGCGACTAACTCTTCGGTGAGGTTGTCGGGTGCACGACGCTTGAAAGAGGCACCGGTTGTCTTAGACATCGATGACTATAGCACCGATCCGGAATTTAGCGATCCATGATGTGCGCGCTCAGGCCCGCCCACGTCGGCTATCAAAAGAGAAACTGAATCTTTCACACCGACATGGGTCTAAGCATTCATGAAGATGACAAAGAGTGGAATGTTGATGCTCGGGGTTGGGTTGGCAGTGGGCGTCGCCTTGGGCGTCGCGCAGGCCGCGCCGACTGAGGCGCAGCTAATGAAGGAAGCCAAAGTAACGAGGGGTCAGGCAGAGAAGACCGCGCTCAGCAAAGTTCCAAAGGGAACAATCCAAACCGGCGAGATCGAGAACGAGAATGGAAAGTTGGTTTGGTCGTTCGACATCGCGAAGCCGGGCACGAAGGACATCGCCGAAGTGCAGATCGACGCCAAGACGGGCAAGATCGTTTCGGTCAAAGCCGAGACTCCAAAAGATCAAGCCACCGAAGCTGCGGCAGACAAAGCGAAGAAGTAACTATTTCAACCGCGGATTACGCGGTTACTGCAGATACGTGCATTCGCGGGATGGCAGACAAGGAAACAACAACTTCGGATAAGCCGGGCGTGATCGCGTTTCCGCCGTTGATCTGGGCGATGGGCGCCGCGATCAGCACGGTGGTGCATTTTTTTGTGATCCGATTGCCAATCACGAGTAATTCTCGCACCTCTCTCATTTGCGGGATCGTTTTCGTGATTCTGGCGCCGGCACTCGCGATCTCAGCAATGGTGACATTCAAGAAGGCGGGGACGAATGTTCATCCGTCGGAGCCGGCGCTGACGATTGTGCGCGGCGGGCCGTATCGATTCACCCGAAACCCGATGTATCTCGCGCTCTGTTTACTTCAGGTCGCGCTCGGCTTTTTCCTGAACGATTGGATCACTCTGTTGTTAGTGGTTCCGCTCGCCTTGATCCTGCATTACGGAGTGATTCTGCGCGAGGAACGATACCTCACTGCAAAATTCGGCGAGCCGTATCTTGAATTGAAGCGCGATGTCCGCCGCTGGATCTGAGTCCGAAGTGCGAGCCGCACAGGCGGAGACCGGCCTTGTTGAGGAGTCACGCCCCCGCTAGTGCGCGGATGTTGTTCCCTGAGTTTAGATTGCCACAGAGTGGCATCGCTGAGCTGTTGAGACGTTGAGCAGTTTGCTGAAGCCCTTTTATTTCGCGGCGGCCTGCGTCGCGGTGAAAAACGATATTTTAAGTACCAGCTCGTGTTTTAGGGCGCGGTCGAATCCGAAGCAATGAAGCCATGAGAATTCCGTGGAACATCGTTACCAAAAATTTCTCCCCCGGCGATGCGCGCCTTCCATTGGAGAAAAAGCTACAGCAGAAGATCGCGAAGTTTGACAGGTACCTCGCACATTTCCCGCCGGATGCCGTCCACTTGCAGATTGTGCTGGAGAAACATCCGCGAAAAGATCGTTACCTCGCGTCACTCACCCTGCGCGTGCCGTCCGATATTCTGCACAGCGAAGAAGCAGGACGCGATCTGATCGGCGCGTTCGACGCGGCGGTGAAAAGTCTGCTTCGCAAATTGAAATCGTACAAGTCGAGTTTGCACAGCGAGAAATTTTGGAAACGAAAAGAGCGTCGCGAGAAATTGCATGCCCTCAAAGCGACCGGGTTCGCGTTCGAGCCGCAGGAGAAAGGCGAAGGTCCACAAAAATCGGAAGACGTGGTGCGCGAACTTTTCAACCAACGTTACAAGGAATTTTTGCGGCACGTGCGACGTCACATCGTGCATGACGAACGGACCGGCGATCTGCCGAAGGATGCAGTCAAGGCGCGTGACGTATTGAATGAAGTTCTGCGGCGCGCCCTGGCCAAAGCCGATAAAGGACCGAAGCGTGGCGGCTGGCTGACATCGTTTTATCAACTGATTCACGAGGAGCTGTTGCGTCAGCGCCGGCGATGGAAACAAAAGAAGCCTGGACCGACGAAAGGTCCCGCTGAACGAGCGCCCACGGCTGCCGAATCGGTTCGCGCGGAAGTGCCGCCGGTTGATATCGCTGCGCGCAAGGACGTGGTGGCACAACTGGAGCAGGACATGCGGAATTGGCCACGACAGGAGCGGGACGTTTTCGAGCTTTATTACGTGGAAGGCCTCGATCCGGAAGAAATCGCGATGGTCACGCAACAGCCGCTCAAAACCGTGCGCGCAAACCTCGAATCGATCCAGCATCGATTACGCGATGAGATGCTGGCGCAAAAAGCAGCCGCCTGAACCGGGAAAAGGCACTTGGTCGATCTGTCACGCGCGAAAATCTAATGAGCGACAGCAATAACGCGGAGTTTGATCCAATCACCAAGGAATGACCTTGCGATCTCGAACGAATTTTGCAGTCAGAGATTGAGGTGCCTCCGCAGCTAACCAAACGATGCCAGATGCTCCTTCGGCGACAGAGCGAGTGGCGTTGGAGCCGCCCATATCGGTGCGGACCCAGCCGGGACAAACGGAGTTGACCGCGAAATTTGGTAACTTCGCGGCGAGCTGGACAGTGACGCCGTTCAACGCTGTTTTCGAAATGCAATAAGCGGGCGCCCAGCCGTCGGCGCCGTCGGTCAATTGTCCGCCGCCGCTGGAGACGTTCACGATCCGTGGTGCGTCGCTCTTTTTCAGAAATGGCACGAACGCTTGCGAAACCAAAAGCGCGCCGAGCGTGTTCGTGCGCAACGTCGTCTCGAAGATTTCCGGTGTCATCGTGAGCACGTCTTTGTCGTCATCAAGGAGAATGCCGGCGTTGTTGATCAACGCATCGAGTCGCTCACTCTGCTTTGAAAACTCTTCCGCGGCAGCGCGGATGCTGTCGATCTTGCTGATGTCGATCTTCAAGAACGAGACTGCGCCGCCGTCCTTTTCTTCCTTTCCTTCTCGATCAAGTTTTTCGGCGGCCGCTTTGCCGGCTTCTTCGTTGCGCGCGCCGAGGAAGACATGAAATCGCTCGCGGCGTAATTGGCGGACAGTTTCGAATCCGATTCCCTTGTTCGCGCCGGTGACGAGCGCAATTCGTTGTTCCCTTTTCATGAGACACCCTCACCTCATTCCTCTCCCGGACAAGGGAGAGGAAGATATTGGTCGCAGATCAAGGCTCTGCAGGAGACAAATCAAATTCGGAAACCAGGAAGTTAGAGCGGGACCTCACAGCTTCTTTTCATGGATTCCAAATTCATTTCGTCTTGTCGCGAGGCACCGATCACTCGCTCACTGCTTTTTCAGCCAGGCGCTTAGCGAACGGAGCGCGAGCTGAATCAACGCGCCGGGTGATTCCTTGATTGCGGCGAGCAGGCGCGGACTGAGATCCTGCTTCGGATCGTCGAGCGTGCCCGACACATGGACAGTGGTCCAAAGATAACCGCCGCTCTTACGCGTGAAAATTTCTTCGGGGTGCGGCAGCCAGTCGAGATATTCAGGCGCAACGCCGAGCTCGAGCGTTCCGCGCAGTGAGCGACGACTAAAGGAAATCGTGCCATCAATTTTGAATTTGCGCGTTTCTTCAAGGACAACGTCCTTCAATTCGCAATCGCCCTCGCGCCAGCGAAAGTTGGATCGACATTCATCGAGCTGAAGCGCGGCCAGATCTTTGTGATTTGTGATCGTGGCGATCTGATCGAGGAACTTCAGGCCGCGAATGCGGCCGCCATTTACATGAGCCGATCCAGCGATTGTGGCGGCGGCCATAGTGTAAACGTTGCCGGTCCAATGCAGATTACCGCTCGCTGCGCCCGCGAATTTGCCCTCCCAATTTCTCGGCAACCACTCGCTCACAGGCAGTTTGCTCCAGTTGAAAGAAAAATCGGCGCGCTTTGGATCGACAGTGGTCGCGTTGCCTTCGCCGTGAATCGTGCCCTCGCCTGAACTGACATCGAGATTGTAG
Source organism: Chthoniobacterales bacterium (assembly GCA_036270275.1). GTDB lineage: Bacteria > Verrucomicrobiota > Verrucomicrobiia > Chthoniobacterales > UBA10450 > AV40. Next base: position 5,477 of record DATBCV010000111.1, read on the forward strand.
AGCGCGATGAGCTGTTTCGTAATGAGCAGGTGAATGTTTTGGACGGTCACGTCCGGCATGAACGAATTTTTCAGCGTGCCGCTGCTGGCGTGGTACTCGAAATCGCGACCATGCGGGGTTACAACGAGTTTTGTTTGGAAGACACCGCCAATCTCGCCGCGCATCGGCCAGGTCACATCGACATGGTCCGACCAGGTGCGCTTTAGATAAACGTGGTCCGGCAGGAACACTTGATACCACGGCTTCGACGGTGACGGCTCCGGTTTCGGTTCGTAAATGTGAATGCCGACGCGCGCGCGATCGATCTGCAGATCGTCGATCTGCCAACGGCGCGCGAATATGCCGGAGGGATTGAATTGTCCAGTGATCTCAGTTGCGTCGAGATCGGTCATCGCTTTCCGGCCTCCATTCGCAAAAAAACTTTCGGTCCGCGCGCTAAATCGCCCAACCCGATGAATCGGTGCAAATTTCGCGCTTGGAAAATGCAGACCCTTCGCGGTTTCTTTTTCCAGCTCCGCACGGAACTGCGGGCTTTCCACGTAGCGCGTGATCTCTTGATTCAACAGCAGCGCAGCGATCAGAAGCGCAATTATCACCGCGAAAATTGCGGCGATGGTCACGACGACCCATTTTTTGCGCGTCCAATTCGACATTGCGCAGGAGTATCGTTTGCGCGACGGGCAACGCGGGCACGACCGATCGCCTGCCCATGCGCGAACGTATTAAGCAGGAGGCGCACACGATTATGCAAACAAACTCCGATACAACTGGTGGCGCCGATATCGATCCGCAGAAAGAGGCGGCTTATTGGCGCGAGCAACATTCCAAACAATCCTACGCAAACGCGGGCTCGTATGAGAAGTTCGAGCACGCATATCGCACCGGATATAATTCGTTCCTGAAACATACCGGGAAAAACTTGCCCGATGTGGAAGAAACGGTCGCGCTCGACTACGAACAGGCGAAACCAGGAGAAGCGTTGCCATGGGACATCGTGCGCCCGGCGGTGAACGCCGTCTGGGAAAGGATGACCGGCGTGATTAGTCCACGAGATCCCGGCCGCGGCATCCGCGCGTGGATTTAGAGGCCCTTTAGCTGGCAGTCAGTTCTGTTTACGGAAGCCCGCCGCCGCCCATTGCGCCATAAACTTGACCCGTCGCGTAACTCGCGTCGTTCGCGGCGAGCTGGACATAAATGGAACCGAGCTCCGCGGGTTGACCGGGTCGGCCAAGTGGAGTCGCGCCACCGAACTCTTTTAATTTTTCCATCGTCGCGCCGCCGCTGACTTGCAACGGCGTCCAGATCGGGCCCGGCGCGACGCCGTTCACGCGAATTCCTTTTTCGGCGAGTTGCTTCGCGAGCGAGTAAACATAATTCGTCGTCGCGGCCTTGGTCATCGCGTAATCGTAAATCTCGGGGGACGGCTCCATCGCTTGTTCCGAGGTCGTTCCAATAATGACCGAGCCCGGCGGCATGTGCGGCAGCGCGGCTTTGATGATCCAAAACGGTGCGTAAATATTCGTTTTCATCGTGGCGTCAAAATCTTCGGTCGTGATGTCGAGAATCGATTTTCGCGTTTGTTGACGCGCCGCGTTGCAAACCAAAATATCCAAACCGCCGAGTTCCTTCACCGCGTCCGCGACCATTTTCTTGCAGAAATTTTCGTCGCGGAGATCGCCCGGGATCGTGACCGCTTGGCGTCCAGCCTCTTTGATTAGATCGACAACTTCATCCGCATCGGGTTGTTCGGTGGGAAAGTAATTGATCGCTACATCAGCGCCCTCGCGTGCATAAGCGATTGCAGCGGCGCGCCCCATTCCAGAATCGCCGCCCGTGATGAGGGCTTTGCGGCCGGCCAAGCGGCCGGAGCCTTTGTAACTTTTCTCGCCGTGGTCCGGCCGCGGATCCATTTTGCGCGCGAGACCCGGCCAGGGTTGCTCTTGTTCCTTGAACGGTGGTTTTGGATACTTCGTCTTCGGGTCCTGCAGTTTTTCCGTTGTCATAGATTCCTGTTTCACGTGCGCGCGAAGAGCACTCGACGGCAACGTTGTCTCCCTAAAAATATCGCAGACGGTTGCACCGCCAGATGTGAAGCGACGAACCGCAAATGCCCGTGTAGATGCGATGTTATTAAGCAATGAAGATCCTGGTCATTGCCGACACTCACAACAAATTACCGCAGCACGTTGTCGATCTTGCGCGCGAAGCGGATGAGATTTGGCATCTTGGCGATGTGTGCGAGCCGACGATCACCGATGACCTAGCCGCGATAGGGCGGCCGCTCACGGTGGTGCGCGGTAATTGTGATTGGAACAATGATTGGCCGTTGATTGTCGATCTTACGCGCGAGGGTCTGAAGTTTCGACTCGTGCACATTCCGCCTGAAACGCCGCCGGACGATGTCGATGTTGTTTTGCACGGGCATACGCACGTCCCGAGAAATGAAAAACGCCGGGGAGTTTTATTTTTGAATCCGGGTTGCGTGACCCGGCCGAACCGCGGATCGCCTCCAAGCGTGGCGTGGCTGGAAATTTTGAAAGGCAAGATGAAGTGGAAGCCGGTTAAGTTGTAGCAACGGCGCTCAGTCGCCGTTTTCTGATGACGCCTCGACAGAGCGAGGCGGCTACAGCGGGCGATTAGGAGAAGCGCCCCTACCTGATAAATTCTCGTCAGCGGAAGATTTCTCGGCAACGATTCCACTCGAAATGCAGACGATGATTGTGACCGGCTCGGCCGGATTGATCGGCTCGGAAACGGTTCGGCGCTTTTCGCGGGATGGAATGCGCGTTGTGGGGATCGACAATGACATGCGGGCGCAGTTTTTCGGAGCGGACGCGTCAACGAAACAAACGCGCGACGAATTGATCGCGACGGCGAGTGGTTACGAACATCACAACCTGGATATTCGCGACGCGAACGGAGTGAGTGAGCTCTTCAAGCGAAATCGCGGCAAGATCGCGGCGATCGTGCACACGGCGTCGCAGCCTTCGCACGATTGGGCGGCGCGCGACCCGCAAACCGATTTTGCGATCAACGCCACCGCAACGCTCAATTTGTTGGAGGCAGCGAGAAAATTTTCGCCCGAGGCGCCGTTTGTTTTCATTTCCACCAACAAAGTCTACGGCGACCGTCCGAACGAACTTCCGTTGCGCGAGCTTGCGAAGCGTTGGGAGATCGAGGCCGGCCATGAATACGAGCCCGGGATTTCCGAATCGATGAGCGTCGATCAAACGCTGCACTCGATTTTCGGAGCCTCGAAGGCCGCGGCCGATCTGCTGGTGCAGGAGTACGGGCGCTATTTTGGAATGCCGACCGTCACGTTTCGCGGCGGATGTCTCACCGGCGCTGCGCACGCGGGCACGGAGCTGCACGGTTTTTTGTCGTATCTGATGATTTGCACGATGCGCGGCCGGCCGTATCGCGTTTTCGGACACAAAGGAAAACAGGTGCGCGACAATATTCACAGCTCAGACGTGGTCGAAGCGTGCGCGGAATTCATTCGCGCGCCGCGCGCGGGTGAAGTTTACAACATCGGCGGCGGACGGATGAACAGCTTGTCGATCTTGGAAGCGATCGAGCTGTGCGAAGAGATCAGTGGCCGAAAATTAGACTGGCACTACGAAGAGAATCCGCGCCGCGGAGACCACATTTGGTGGATCACCGATGTGCGAAAATTCCAGACGCATTATCCGCAATGGAAAATGCGCCGCAATTTGCGCGACATTCTGGAAGAGATTTCCAAATCTCTTCGCAGCTAGGCGACTACTTTTCGTCGACCTGTTTGCGTCCGAACCAGCGCCGCTTTTTCTTCGGCTCTTCCGCGGTTTTCTCCTCCGCTTTGGCCTCAGCTTTTTCCGACTTCGGTTCTTTCGCGGCCGGCTCGGATTTAGCTTCCGCTTTCGTCTCGGCCTTCGGCTCTTTCTTTTTGCCCGTCTTCTCTTCGGAAGGTTTTTCTTCGACAACCACCGAGACATCGACCCACTCGATCAACGCCATCGAAGCGGAATCGCTCTGACGTGGACCGAGTCGAATGATTCGCGTGTACCCGCCATTGCGATCGGTGGACGCGGGAGCAATCTCATCGAACAATTTCTTCACCGCATCCTTCTGACGCAAGGTTGCGAACGCCATGCGGCGAGCATGAATGGATCCGCTCTTGCCGAGCGTCACCATTTTCTCGGCGATTGGTCGGACCGCTTTTGCTTTAGCGAGCGTCGTTTTGATGCGGCGATGCTCGATCAAACTGCAAACCTGATTTGCGAGCAGCGCTTTGCGATGGTCGGCTTTGCGGCCGAGCCTCACAGTTTTCTTTTGATGCCTCATTGCTTTGGTTTGCCTGGATTAAGTGCGGTCAGTCGACTCGGCCGCGGCCCCATTTCCGGACGCGACATCTGCTGAGACGCCGCCGGCCATTGGTTCTACCAAACCGGCTTCGAATTTCATCCCCAAACTAAGACCGAGCTGTTGAAGCTTGTCCTTGATCTCGTTAAGCGATTTCTTGCCGAAATTGCGATACTTCAGCATTTCGCCTTCGGTTTTCTGCGCGAGCTGGCCAACGCTCGTGATGTTCGCGTTGTTCAAACAATTCGCGGCGCGCACGCTGAGCTCGATTTCGTTCACGCTCATATTGAGCAGCTTCTTCAGCTTCATGTTCTCCTCGCTGACACCGGCCGGCGTTTCGTCGAACTCGATCACTTCCTCGTTGAAGTTCACGAAGACATCGAGGTGATGGCGCAAAATCGCGGACGCTTGCAGAAGGGCATCGTCGGGAGTGAGGCGGCCGTCCGTCCAAACTTCGAGAATGAGTTTGTCGTAGTCCGTGCGCTGACCGACGCGCGTGTTCTCGACCGCATATTTCACACGCGTGACCGGTGAGAAGATCGAATCGATCGGGATCAGACCGATCGGCTGGTCGGTGCGTTTATTTTCTTCGCCGGTGGCGAAACCGCGGCCAACGCGGACTTCGAGCTCGGCGTCAAATTTATGTTTCTTGTCGAGCGTGCAGATGATCTGCTTCGGATTCAAAACTTCATAGCCGGTGACTTCCTGGATCTCGCCGGCGTTGATCTCGCCTTCCTTGTTCACGCTCAACGAAAGTTTTTTCGGCTCGTGACCGTTGCTCGCTTTAAACTTCACCTTTTTCAGGTTGAGCACGATGTCGGTGACGTCTTCAACGACTCCGGGCAAAGTGGCGAACTCATGCTGCGCCCCGGTGATCTTCACCGCGGTGATCGCAGCGCCTTCGAGCGACGAGAGCAAAACGCGTCGCAGCGAATTTCCAACGGTGTGACCATAACCGGCCTCAAACGGCTCGGCGGTGAACTTGGCGTAAGTATCAGTGGCTGTGCTCTCGTCTTTCGAGAGAGTCTTCGGCATTTCAAAACGACCGTAACGAACTGGCATATATTTTTAGGGATGAAGGATGAGAGATGAATTATGAAAAGAGAAAATGCGTCTGCGGCGTTTTCATCCTTTTTCCTTCAACCTTCATCCTTTCGGATTGCCGGGTTTCCCCTGGCGAGTGCGGTTTCAGCCAAGAGACGGAAACCCAGGGACCAACGGCATAATTACAAAACTCGCGGCGGAGCGTGGAATAAAGAGCAGTTTTTTGATTTTGCAAGCGGGATCCCTCGGCTCCCTCTGGCTTGCAATCTCCGCGTTTAGCGACTGAAATACCGGCGCTCGATGATCCGCAGCCTGGCGATTTTGCGATGGAACGGCAGCAAATGGCGGCGGCTGCTCGTGGCAATTGTTCTGATCGCCTATATCAGTGCCGGCTCAATCGTCGCGGTTGGGTCGGGTGTCACGGTCGATGATCCGTTGGAACAATTTACGTTTCACAAAATCGTTCACGCCGCCCGTGGTCTTCTCACGGGGCACATTGACCAATACAAGGAACTTCAATCGTATGGGGATCGCTACTACGGAATTGGTTTCGACACGTTCGCTTATCCATTTCAACTGGCGCTCGGAGATTATCTTGCTCGAGCTTCGCACATTGACCGCGACGCTGCCTGGCAGGTCGCTACTCGGCCGGCGATTTTGGTTTTGTTCGGGGTTTCGATCGTCGTCTTTTATCGCTGTCTGAGATTCTTCAACCCCCAGCCTTCATTCGCCCTCGCGATGACCGGCTGGTACGCGGCGAACCCTTATTTATTCGGTCACGCGATGATCAACGTGCGCGACAGCCCTTTCATGTCGATCTATCTCGTCTGCACGTACCTCTCCTTGAAGCTGGCAAGACTCGGACCCGATAGGGCTTCAAAGTTTCGGCGTTATATAATAATGCTGGCCGCTGCCACCGCTGCTTTGACGTCGATCCGAATTCCCGGCTTGATGATTCTCGTGCAATACGCGTTCACATTTTTCCTTGCCGATGCATGCGGCGTGACCCAGCCCGCTCGCCGACTAATTGATTGGAAAAATGCGGGCTTTTTCTTCGCGGTTCTGATTCCACTAGTTGTCCTCTCGTTCCCCGCCGTCTGGCTGAATCCACTTCGCGAAATCGGCGCCGGCCTCAGTTTCGTCGGTTGGTATTATCAGTCCGGCTGTACTTTGACCTGGGGTCAGTGCATTCCCGCTTACGCCAGTTTGCAATACGTGCTCGGATGGTTCGCCGCGAAGTTGCCGCTGCTGATAATGATCGGTATCGGTTTGATCCCACTCGCCGCACGAAAGGTTTGGAAGGATCCGTTTCAGCGAACGGCTTATCTTACCTTAATCTTTGGGACGTTCTACGTGCTCATCGTGATTATTCCTTTGCGAGCGCACCTCTACGACGAAACGCGCCAGCTTCTATTTCTCTACCCGTTGCTTTTCCTGTCTGCGTTAGTTGCGCTTTATACGATGGCGCGCAGGATCGCTTTCGCCGCTGTGTGTTTGAGTCTGGGCCTGTTCGTTTGGGATCAAATTCAGCTGAATCCCTACCAATACGTTTACTTCAACGAAGTTAGTCGGTTTTTCGACGTCGATCGGCTATTCGAAACGGATTACTGGGGAATCTCGGCGCGCGAACACGCACGGCAACTTGCACCAAAGGTAAGATCGCTCGTAAATCCGGACTGCTTCTACGCCGATCCCGTTTGGCTTTATCGCCCTTTCCTGGCGTCGGACGTTTGTGCCGAACCGATGGAGTCGCTTGCGCCGCCGTTGCCCGCCCACGGATTCATCGCGGCGGTCACCTGTTCGCCTAACCGTTCAGCGGTGCCGCCCGCGTGTGAACCGATTTCCGCCGTGACGCGTTCACTGCCATTATCGAACCGCACGATGAGACTTTCCGCAGCGTACTACTGCCGTCCGAAATAGAAATCCCGTGAACGCCAGTTCGATCGATTCAACAAAAAGGACAAGCCCGTCAGCCATTGGCTTGCTCCTGCTCGTAACTTTGGTTGCGTTGAGCTTTTTTTTCGCACCCGGCGGCAGTGACGTCGAAATTTGGAATAACTGGATGCGCGAAATCTCGCATGACGGAGTGCTCAGCGGCTACAGCCATAGCGACACGGATTATCCGCCACTCGCCTTCGTTCTTCTCGGGGCTGTTTCGCACTGTGCCGTCGTGTCCGGGCTATCGCAATTTTTCGTCCTGAAATTGTCCCTTTTTCTCTTCCTCGTTGCGACCAGCCTCTGTTTTTATTTGTTTACGCGCAATGCCCTCCTCACCGCAGCGCTCGAGCTTGCCCTTCTTCTTAACAGCATGGGCTTGGCCTACCTCGATATTTATTTTGCGCCCTTTTTGATCGCGGGACTTTTTCTCTTGCAGCGGGGAAATCTGAATCTCGGATTCGTGCTCTTCACGATCAGCTGCTGCATTAAATGGCAACCGCTCATCATCGCACCGTTCGTTTGCATCTATGTCTTGGTAAATGCGAACCAAGGCGCGCCCGTTGAAAATAAAGCGCGGATGCGGCGGCAATTGATTCCTTTCGCGCTGGCCGGCGCTGTCGCGCTCGCGTTGCTGCTAATTTTTGGCGGCAAGATTTTTGATTCGCTTACGCGTGCGATGACTCGACACGCCTTTCTATCCGCCTACGCGCTAAATTTAAGCTGGCTGCAAACTTGGGCGCTCCATCTCATTAACCCGGAAAATTACGGCGCGCTCAAAAATGGCGAGATCGACATCTTCCTGACGCGCGATCCGCTGATTGTCTGGCCGGACAAGGTGCTGTTCTACCTCAGCTACCTCGCCATCCTCATCAGCTTCGTCCGCCAGCCCAAGACATTCGAACGCTTGATCGTTTACTCGATCCTGGGCTACCTCGCCTACTTTTGTTTCAACACCGGTGTGCATGAAAATCATCTCTTTCTCGTTTGCTGTCTCGCCTGGATTCTGGTTTTCATTTCGCCCGGGCAACTCGTACGGGCAATCAATCTCACCCTCGCCGCGAACGCTAATCTGTTTCTCTTCTACGGTGTTTTCGGGGATCGCCTCCAACGCGTGATCGCGGGAGTCGACATAACTTTGCTTTTTGCGCTCGCGAACCTTTGCCTGTTTGCCGGCTTCCTGGTTCAAACCATCCGCAGGGACGGGCTCGACCTTTGGTTGATCAAAATTCAGCCGCGCGAAAATCGCGGAGCCTAGCTCTCGATCACTTCGTCCGGCAATCCACCGCTCGATGTCGATCTTGCCGGAAACTGTTCGGCTAGTGCGTCGCCAGTTTCGCGGATCGCATCGACAATGGCATCGCTGAAATTTTCATTCTGAAAATGCTCGCGCATCTGGCGAACAATTCGCTGCCACAAATCCTCTCCGCATTTTCTGTGAATGCCTTCGTCGCCGATGACAGCAAACTTGTGCGCGCGAGGAGCGACGAAGATCAAAACCGCGTTGCGCTCCGGCGTTTTCTGCATCCCCAGGCGGTGAAATCTTTTCTGTGCGGCGGAAAGAGGATCGACATTCAACTTACCGCGCTGAATAAAAACGCGTATCTGCCCGGAGGTTTTTGACTCGGCGTCGCGGATGGCTTGCACAATTCGATCGTGCTCCAGCTTGCTGAGAAATTCTTTCGCTCGCATGGCTACCAGCTGCCGCTCGAGCCGCCTCCTCCGAAACTTCCGCCGCCGCCGCTGAATCCGCTGCCCCCTCCGCCTCCCGACGACCACCCGCCGCCGCCGCCATCTCCACCGCCGCCCCAGGACCACGCCCAGCCGCCACCACCGCTGCTGTAATGATAACCGCGGCGAGGCTTGATCCGTGAGAGGAAGAAAAGAACCGCGAGAAAAAAGAGAAAGAAAATCAGATTGCCTGGGAAATTACCGCGGCCGCTCTGCCGCTCACGAACGGTTTTCCCAGTGCCTTTGTATTCACCGCGGATCGCTTTGATGATCGAATCGATCCCCTCCGCGATGCCCGCCTCGTAATTGCCACTGCGAAAGTGTGGGTTGATCCGGTTCTCGCGAATATCGAACGCGGTGATGTCGGGCAGCGCGCCTTCCAAACCGTAACCGACTTGAATCGAAGTTTTCCGATCGGCGATGAAGACGAACAAAACAACGCCGTTGCGTTTGTCTTTTTGCCCGACCGCCCAGTTTTGCGCCACGCGCTGCGCATAATCCGCAACGTCCGAGTCGCTTTGCATCTTCGGAAAAATCGCGACCACAACCTGGTTTGAAGTCTCGCGCTCGAATTGCGCGAGCTGGTCGTTGAATCGTGACGCGGCTTCTTTTGAAACAACGCCGGCGTAATCGTTGAAATAACGATCCGGTTTCGGCGGCATCACTTCCGCGGCCGGTGCGTTAAGCGCAACAAAAGCCGCGATGCAGACCGCAGCCGATTTTAGAAGTCGAGACGCATCTCGGAGGCGTCTGACGATGTCGATCTTCGCGTGCACAGAGAACGAATTTCACGGACATCTCGGAGAGATGTCCCTGCCCGGCTACGGAGTTGCCGCGGGCGAAGCTGCGGCCGGCGCCGGCGAACCGAAATTGAAATTCACCGTCGGCGCGCGTTCCGCGCCTTGTTGCGCCTGAAAAAAGGGCCGCTGCGAAAAACCAAACATCCCCGCGATCAAATTTGTCGGAAATCGACGCACCGCGACGTTGAACTCCTGCACCGCGCCATTGAAATTATTTCGCTCAACCGAAATGCGGTTTTCCGTCCCTTCCAATTGCGCCTGAAGTCCGAGAAAATTCTGGCTCGCCTTCAGCTCGGGATAACGTTCGCTCACCACGAGCAAGCGCGAGAGAGCATTACTCAGCTGACCCTGCGCCGCCTGAAATTCGGCGAGCTGGCGCGCATCGGTCGGCGCTTTGTTTGGATCGATCTGCACGCGTCCGACACTCGCACGCGCATTTGTCACTTCGGTCAGCGTCGATTTCTCGAAGTTTGCCGCGCCTTGCACGGTGTTTACCAAATTTGGAATCAAATCCGCGCGCCGTTGATACACGCTTTGCACGTCGCCCCATTTTTTGTTCACGTTTTGATCGAGCGTGACCAGTCGATTGTAACTTCCCATTAACGCCAGGGCAGCAACGATGCCGATGAACACGAGAATGACCAGCAACCCGCCGCAACCGATCGCAAATTTGTTCATAAGATCGACAATCTAACCGCGGTTTCCTGTAGGGGAAGCAGTTTGCTTCGCCAGGCTCTACCGTCCCAGCACAAGCCGCAAAAAAGATGCGTCCGAGAATTTCGCGCTGAATCCCTGACGAACAATTAGCGCGTTCATCGACGGAATAACGAACAAACGCTCATAATTCGAGCCCAGCGCCACGACCGTGTCCGGCGGCGCCGCGCGACAAATGCAAATCCCGCCCCAATGCGCGCGCTGCCATTTGAGATCGAGCTCTTTTTCGTAATCGATCTCGCGTGCGCCGGGTGCTTGTCGATTCAACCAAAAAGTGAGGCCGTAAGACGGGTTCGCGCTCGAACCGTTGCATGCCTGGCTCAACAAATTCGCGGGGACGATTTGTTTTCCATGATAATTGCCGTGCCCGAGCACAAGCTCACCAAATCGCGCCCACTCCCGCGCTGTCAATTCAAAGCCGGTCGCCGGCAGCGGATTGCCGCGCCCATCTTTTTTGAAATCGAGACTGGAGAGATCGAGCGGCGCCAGAACATTCTGGCTGAGATAGGAAATTGTCGATCTTCCATTCAGTTTTCGACGCAACACTTCATTAAAAACCTGGAGGTGGCTCGGGCCGTAAGCGAAGACCGAGCCAGGCGCGGCAACGAGCGGTAATTGAATTGCAGCGGCATCGCGGTCCCGGATGGAATCGCTGTGTAAATGCGGCGCGGGCTCAATGCCGTCGGTTTGATTGAGCAATTGCCGAATCGTGATCGACGATTTCCGCGCGTCGTTTTTCCATTCCGTGATTGTGTCGGCGACGTGGTCGTCGAGCTTGATTAACCCGTCGCGCACCGCGCAAAGCGCGGCGATTCCCCAAAAACTTTTCGTTCCGCTGAAAATTTTGGAGCGCATGTCCGCGCCGCCGCCGTTCGCGTAATGCTCGAAAACGGTCTTGCCGTCTTGCATTACGAGCACGGAGAAGCCGCGGTTTTTTTCCGAGTAAGCCGCGGCGCGCGCGCAATTGCCGGGTTGAATGTCGGCCGCGAAGGTGGACGTCAACGAGATTAGAAACGCGAGCAAAACGTTGTAGCTGCTTCGCTGTGCGAAGCGCAATGAGTGTTGAATCATGTCAGCGGAACGTCGCGCACAGCGCGACGCCTACAGCATTTTTGGTGTTTCTTCGGTCGCGGGCTCGGAAGCCGCCGGCGCCACTCGCGGCGCGACCGGCAAATGCCGCGTGCGCAATTCCTCGACGTTCGGCAATTCGTTGAGATCGCGCAGACCGAAGTGATCCAAAAAGAATTCGGTTGTCTCGTAAAGCAACGGCCGGCCTGGAATTTCAGCGCGTCCCGCAATCTTGACGAGACCGCGCTCCATTAACGTTTGCAAAACGCCATCGATCGTTACTCCGCGAACGGCTTCGACGTCCGCGCGCGTGATCGGTTGCCGATAGGCGATGATGGCGAGCGTTTCGAGCGCGGGTGAGCTGAGGCGCGCCGGCTTTGCCGCGGGAAACAACGCACGGACCCATTGCGCATATTTCGGATCGCTGACCAACTGCCAGCCGCCCGCCTTCTCCACCAGCTGAACTCCGCGCTCCTGCTGAATGTATTCGACTTTCAATTCCTCAAGCGCGGCCGCGACTTCGGCGGGCTTCACGCTCGCGAACTCGTTAGGCGCAAACTCGTCTTCCGCGCCGGCGTTACGCAGCGTGTCGGTAATTTCTTTTGCGTCCAGCGGCTTATGCGCCGCGAACAACAAAGCTTCAATGACGCGAGTAAGCTTCATTTAATTTGCGCCAATCGCGCTTTGAATCGCATCGGCGATGCGGTTGGCGTGTTTGTCGATCTTATCGGAGTCCTGCCCCTCAATCAAAAGACGAATCTTCGACTCGGTGCCGGAATAACGAAGCAAAACGCGGCCTTTACCGGCGAGCTCGCGCTCCACTTCGTCGCGCAACTTCACAACTTCGCCCAAATCCTCAATCGGCGGTTTTGACTTCACGACGAGATTGCGTTGGGCCTGGGGATATTTCTTCAAACAAGTTTTCAATCTGCTGAGTGGCTCGCCTCTTTCGTGCATGATCCGCAGAATCTGCAGCGCACTGATAATTCCGTCCCCGGTCGTGGTGAAGTCCCGGAAAATAATGTGCCCGCTTTGCTCGCCACCGAGATTCACATTCCGGCCGAGCATTTCTTCGATGACGTAACGATCGCCCACTTTCGCGCGAACGACCTGGCCGCCATTCGCGCCGATGGTTTCATCCAAACCGAAATTGCTCATGACTGTCGCAACCAGCGTTTTCTCGCGAAGCAGGCCGGACTTCAAAAGATCGAGCGCGGCAATGGCAAGGATCTCATCACCGTCGACGATTTCACCGTTTTCATCACAAAGTAGAACGCGGTCGGCATCGCCGTCGTGCGTAATACCGATGTCGGCGCCGCTCAATTCCACCGCGCGCTGAATTTCTTCGGGATGCGTGCTGCCGCAGCCGTCATTAATATTCATTCCGTTGGGCTGGTTGTGCACGATCGCGACGTCCGCGCCGAGCTCGCGCAAAATGCACGGCGTCGATTTGTAAGCGGCGCCGTTCGCGACGTCCACCGCGATGCGCATTCCATCGAGCGACATCTTTCGCGGGAAACTTGTCTTGGCGAATTCAACGTAGCGCCCAAGCGCATCGTCAATGCGCGCCGCGCGCCCGATCTTTCCGGCGGTGGGCCGGATATTGTCGATCTTGCCCGTGAAAACGAGATCTTCGATTTGCGCTTCGATTTGATCGTCGAGCTTGTAACCGTCGTGACGGAAAAATTTAATCCCGTTGTCTTCGTAAGGATTGTGCGAAGCAGAAAGAACGATTCCGGCATCGGCGCGAAGCGAGCGAGTGATGTAAGCGACGCCGGGAGTCGGCAACGGTCCGATGATTAGGACATCCACTCCGAGCGAAGTAATTCCGGCGACGAGCGCGTTTTCGAGCATGTAACCGGAGAGCCGCGTATCTTTTCCGAGCACAATCTTCGGGCGCGCACCTTCCGGCAACGTGCGCGGATTCAATTGCGTGAAGACGTGCGCGGCCGCGCGACCGAGCTTCAGCGCAGTCTCGGCTGTGACCGGCTCGATATTCGCGACACCCCGAACACCGTCGGTCCCGAAAATCTTCGTTGCTTTGTTCACGCTTTTACTGAAACGCCCCCGACATAATTCGTAAACGGGAAAATCTGCTCATGGCGCGACCGCCTGGTCGCGGTTGTGATCGCTCACGAAAATGCATTCATTTTCAACGCCGAGCTTAACCGTGTTCCATTTCAGCGGGAATGTTTCCAGAGCCTGATTGCGCAAAATCACCGGAGCCCACGCTTTGTAGTCACCTTTGACGATGTCACGTAATTTGTTATCCGTCCCGCTGATGGGTGTGAGATAAAGCCCATTCACCGGACCGCCGAGTGTTTTGTAATCATTCAACTCCGTCATGACCTGCAGTTTGTCCGGCACCCATAAGCTGCGCCGATCGGCGTACCACGCGATTGCCCAGGGCATATCGCTCGCGGTGATTTCTTCCGGCTTCATCCACGAATTCAACACGCTGATGAGTGACGGCACGTAGGGCGGCCAATGGACGCGCGTTCTCGGCGGCGCAAGCCATGGCGTTCCGAAAATCATTGGCATCGCGCAAATCAGATAGAGCAGTGTGATGAAGGCAGGACGAGCAAATGGGAAATTGAGGGCAAGGCGGTTCCATTGCACGAGCAGGAACGCGAGCCCATAACAAGTCATGATCGGCACAAAAATGAGATGAAATTGATTAGCGGCGACGCCTTGTTCGTCGTTGATTCCGTACAACGCCATCCCGAAGACCGCGCCCGCCCACATCGCGAGAATAATCCAGCGAAGCGCCGCGGTTTCGGTTTTCTTGAATGAATGCAGGAGCGACACGAAAAAAATCAACGCGACCACGCTCAGCCCCAGATATTCGAACAAGTGCGCGGTCTGCCAGACTGCGCCGCTGGTGAGCTTGTCGCGAAAAGCGCCGAGCCCCATGACGGTCGAGTCAAAATTCAATTGACGCATCCACGCCCACTCACTGTGCCCCACTCCGCTATAAATGGCGTAGCCCGCCAGGCCGCCGGGATTTCCGGAAACCATCCAGGTTCGAATCAGCCAGGGCGCATAAACAATCGCGAAAACTACGAGCATGATCAGCGCGGCCCATGCGCGTGGCCGGAAAAAGATTGCCGCGCAGATGAGCGCCGCGAGAAACATCCAGAAAGTAAGCGCGTGTGAAAGCGCGAGAAGACCAAAGCCGGCGGCAGCGACCGCCAACCATTTCAATGGCGATTCATCGCGGTGTTGCGATTCGACTGCGCGAACGAGAAAATACGTAGTGAGGTTGAAGAGCAGCAGAATGAGCATCTGCGGCAAACCGGAAAGCGAATATTGCCACATCGCATCGCAAACCAGAACGAGCCCGCACACGAGCAAGGCAAGGCGCTGATCGAACAAACGCCGCGCCGTGAAAAACAATACCGCGACCGACGTAAGAAAAAGTAAGATCGACATCGTGGCGATCGCTTTGTCTCCGGCATAGATCATCACGTTCGGCGTCATTTTCCAAAGACGTTTGACCGGCAGAAGCGCGACCGCGTCGACCAATGGCGGCAAAGGCGCGTTATACGTGTCCACCCAGATATTTTTCGCGAGATCTTTTCCGTGCGCCTTGAGCTGTCCGACCGCCAATGGCCGCGCGAAACTCGTGCTCCAACCTTCACCGCGCGCAATCGCGCGACCGATTTGCGCCTGATCCATTCCCTGCGAAGTGCATAACCCGCGGAAGTTCCAAAGATAATAGCCGGCCAGGAACACGACCGCGATGACCACCAGTCCGCGGCGCACCCAGACAGCAAGTCCGCCCGCTTCGAGCGCGTGCACCGCAGTCTGAATAAATTCTTCGCTACCCGGCATTGGAATTTTGCTCCGCCTGCGCAGTGGTTTTTTGTTTCTCCGCGTTCATTTCATTGATTTTCCGATGCAACGTTCGCCGGCTGATGCCGAGCTTTTTCGCAGCCGCGGTCACATTGCCATTCGTGGTCGCGAGCGCCTGCAAAATCAGTTTGCGCTCGGTCTCATGCAGATCAAGCGGACTGGTTTTTTCGCCGAACGCCTTCGCCGCGGAAATTCCGCGGGGCAAAGTTGCGCCGGCGGCTTGTCGTAAAGCGTCGGGCAAATCGCGCGGGGTAATTTTATTCCCGGTGGCCATCACCACGCCATGTTCAATCGCCGTCCGCAGCTCGCGAACGTTCCCCGGCCAATTGTAAGTCAGCAATGCATTCATCGCTTCCGGCGTAAGATCGACAATCTCCTTGTTGTTCTCCTTTGCGAACCGACGAAGAAACGCGCGCACGAGCAAGGGAATATCGTCTTTACGTTCTCGCAATGGCGGCATGGTGATGCGCACGACGTTCAGACGAAAGTACAAATCGTCGCGGAACGTTCCGGCTTTTACCATCTGCTCGAGATTTTTATTCGTGGCCGCAATCAAACGCACATCCGCTTTCAAAGTTTGATTGCCGCCGACCCGTTCGAAAGCGCGCTCTTCACTGATCACCCGCAGCAATTTCACCTGCGTTGTCGGCGGAATTTCGGCCATTTCGTCGAGGAAAATTGTTCCGCCGTTCGCCTGCTCGAATCGGCCGATGCGCCGTTCGTGCGCGCCGGTAAACGCGCCTTTCTCATGACCGAACAACTCGCTCTCGAGCAACGTCGGCGACAACGCCGCGCAATGCACCGTAACGAACTTCGCCTTGTTCCGGCGACTCAAATTGTGAATCGCATGTGCGGCGAGCTCTTTGCCCGTGCCGCTTTCGCCTTCGATCAAAACATTCGCGGATGAGGGCGCGACCTGGCGAATGGTGTCGATCACTTCCCGCAGCGCGGGGGATTCGCCGATCATGTTCTCGAGCCCATAACGCTCGTCCACCTGTTGCCGAAGCGATTTGTTTTCCTGCTCGAGATTGCGGCCTTTGAGCGCGCGCGCGATCAGCATTTCGACTTTGTCGAGATTCAACGGCTTGGTCACGAAATCGTAAGCGCCGCGCTTCATCGCTTCGACCGCCGTGTCGACCGAGCCGTACGCTGTCATCATGATGCAAATCGGTGGCTGCGGCATTTTCAACGCGCGCTCAATCAATTGCATTCCGTCTTCGCCGCCGAGCCGAAGATCGGTCAGCAAAAGATCGACATGTTCGCGCTCGAGCACGTTCATCGCACTCTCGATATCGCCCGCAACGTAGACGTCATACTTGTCTTCGAGCAGCCGGCGCAATCCGTCGCGAGTAGGTTTCTCGTCGTCGACGATGAGAATTGTCGGTTGGGCGAAATCCATGAATGTCGGCGGCAACAGTGCGCCATTGATTCTCACTCAATTGCGCCGCGATGCAATTTAGTGAGACGGCGCCGGTTCGTGATATGGCTGACTCGATCGATATAGAGCGAGCTTGCTTCGGAGCGATTCGGAAAGTGAGGTAACGCCGCTCGCGTCCGCGATTTTCAATGCGTCCTCCGCGGCCGCCACCGCCTTGTCGAATTCGCCTTTTTCCGCGTAAGCAGCCGCGAGCGTGTGAAGCATTATTGGATCTCTGCCGTCGGTCGCGACCACGGTTTGCTCTGAAAGTTCGACCGCTTTGGCGCCGTTTCGCAAACGCGACTCGGTGGCGGTGGCAAGCAACCACGCAAGATTATTTAGAGCGGTCAGAGAGTCCGACTGGATTTGCAACGCGAGCTCGTATTCGCGAATCGCTTCTTCAATCTGGCCTTTTTGCCGCAATGCGTTTCCGAGATTGTTATGGGCGTCGCCATAATTCGCGCGAAGTTGAAGAGCCAGCCGATAATGTAGAATCGCGTCGTCCACATTTCCCTTTTGGCGGAATGCGTTTGCGATGCTGTAATGCGCTTCCGCGTGATCGATTGGCAGCGCGAGACTCTCCGAGTACGCGGCAATCGCCTTGTCGAAATCGCGCTTACGCAAATACGCATTGCCTAGATTGATATAAGCGTCAGGATGAGGCCCCCCTTTTCGCACCGCTTTGAGTAAGTGCTCAATCGCATTGTCGATCCTGCCATTTTTCAAGTAAGCCGCGCCGATATTGTTTTCCGTGTCGGGATCGTCCGGTGAAATTTTTTCAGCTGCCTGAAATTCATCCATCGCTTCGTCCAAGCGACCGGTTTCGACCAGCGCTTTGCCGAGATTGTTATGGTCCTTGCTCTGATTCGGCCAAAGACTCAGCGCTTTGCGAAAATCTGTGATCGCTTCATTCAGCCGGCCGCGCTCAGCCAAGAACGAACCGAGATTGCTATAAGCCATCCAGCAATCAGGATTCCGCGCGAGCGTCGTGCGCCAAAGTGTTTCAATGTCACGATAGTCGCGAGATTGTCGCCAGGTGAGGATGCCGAGCACGAGAAAGAGCGCGCCATAAATTGCCGGACGCAGGAACGTTTTGGCCGGCGCAAACGTCCAAAGTTCAGCACCCAACGTCCAACGCCGAAACGATTCCAGTGCGCGCGTGATTCCAGCGGCGAAAAAGGTCAGCGGCGCAACGCACGCCAGATATTGGAAATGATCGGCGACGAACGAATAGAGAAACGGGTAAACATTGATAAAGCCGAGCGCCGGGAAAAGAAGACCCAGAAAAATCAGGCTGGCGGCAAGCGGTCCGCGATTTTTTCTTCTGAGAAACCAGGCAAACGCGAAAAGTGCGATCAACGCGACGAGAAAAATGTATTGCCACCAAACTGCGCCGCTAATCTGCCAGCGCGGATAAATGAAGGTTAGCTTCGCCGGCCAGATCAGCTTGAAGAGGTAAAACCAAAAGTCGCGCGCCGCGATGAGGAACCGTTGCAATATCGACAACTGGAACTCGGGACCTTGCGCGCCTACAAGATTTCGTTCCACCAACGCAGTGAATAGCCCGGCAAGAATGCCGAGCGCGAAAAACGGAATTGTCGGGGCGATGTCCTTGCGCGCGCGCAGCGACCCGCGCTTCCACCATAACAAGACGAGCACGACCGCGGGCAGCGGTGCGATCACTGTTTTGCACAACAACCCGCAGAAAAATAAAACAAGCGCGGCAATGTAAGCGCGGCGATTCCGCGTTTCGTCGAACTTCAAGTAATTGAAGATCGACAGGAAGAAAAAGAGACCTGAAAGCGTATTCTTGAGCTCGGAGATCCACGCCACCGATTCCACCTGCACCGGGTGAAGCGCGAACAAACCGGCGGCAAGGAAGGCGCCGGGAATTTTCAGGCGCCGCAAAATCCGAAACAACACGAGCGCGCTGCACGCGTGGAGGAGAATGTTGACTAAATGATAACCAAGCGAAGCGTCCCCCCACAGCTTTTGCTCGATCCAGAAAACAGTGTGAACGAGCGGATAATATTGCTGGGTCGCGCCAGGCCGGGTCCAAATCAGAACCAAGCCCTGCAGCGAGCGCAATCCCGGATTGGTGATGTGCGCGTTGTCGTCCCAAATCGGCGCGCCATGCCAGGCAGGCAGGTACGCAAGCGCGGTGGCGACCAACAAAAGCAAACCGAGCAACCACGTTTTCTGCGATGTTTCGGCTGAGACGTTTGCTTTCGCCATTTACTTCGCGCTGTTTTTATTTGCTTCGCCGGCTTCCAGCATGCGCACACGTCGATCCACGTGTGGCAACCGGATCGTTAAAGTCACGCCTTTGCCTTCGCTGCTTTCGATCGACAATTCGCCGCCGTGCTCGCGCACAATTCGACGGACGATCAAAAGGCCGAGGCCGGTGCCGCTGGTTTTCGTCGTGAAATAGGGCTCGAACACGCGGCTGAGATTCTCGGGCGAAATTCCGCCGCCGCTGTCGGTGAATTTCACAAGCACGTGCGAATCATCCTTGTCGGTCCGAATCCGCAAAATGCCGCGCGCTTTCATCGCCTCGAAACTATTTTTGATCACGTTGTAAAACGCCTGCTTCATCTGGTCGCGGTCGATATCGACCAGAGGAAGATCGGAACGGAGCTCCTGCTCCACCACGATGTCGCGATCTTTGATTTCCGGCGCGAAAAAGCGGACCGCTTCATCGACGATCGCGTTCACATTTTCAGGACGGAGCTGAGGACGACTCGGGCGGATGGCGCGCAGGAATTGCGTGATGATGGAATCGAGCCGGTTCACCTCCGCGCGCGCAATCTCCAGTGATTCCGCGAGCTCGGCGCGGTTTGCGTCATTTCCTTTGCGCGTTTCGCGCTCGATCAACTGCAGATGAATGTTGAGTGAGTTGAGCGGGTTTCCGATTTCGTGCGCGACGCCCGCGGCGAGCAAAGTCAGCGCGTTCAGGCGCTCCGACTCGATTATCTGCTGCTCGTTGCGGCGCGTTTCGGTGATGTTGCGCAAAATAATGGCGTGACCGACCGGCTCCGCGTGATTGTCGATCTTGCCGCCGTCGTTTGAGTCCGACTCACCGGTTTGCCGTTCGATTAACAACGGCACGCTGTAAAAGTTAAGGTAGCGATTCGCCGGATAAAAAATTTCGATGTCGCGACTGACGGGTCCGGCCGTCGTGAGCGCGCTCCAATCCAGTCCGCGCATGCGTTCGTCCAGACGTTCGCCGAGCGAGTCCTCCGCTTCCAATCCAAACAACTGGCATGCGGCATCGTTAAGGTAAGTGATGCGACCTTTGGAATCAGTGACGATGATTCCTTCCTGAATGGAATTGAAAACAGTTTCGAGAAAACCTTTTTCCTGGGCAAGGCGCAGAAAATAATTCTGCACCTCTTCCGGCCCGATTTTGCCCAGGCGGCTGATCAGTTTGTCAACAAAGCCGGCTTTCATGATGATCTAGCGAACCGGAATCTGGGACATCTCGAGTCGAATGTAATGGATCTCGGCTTTGAGCTGCTCGAGCGCCAGCGACTTCATCGTTTTGAAATCGGCAAACGGCAGCTCGATGTTTCTTTTTTCCGCCCACGCCGTGGCGGACGGAAGCGATCTATCTTCGCCGGCGTGCTCATCTTTCGATGATGATGTCGATCCTACGCAGCCTGTCCGGTTTCTTGTTCGGCCCGCTCCTTCAAAGCCGCTTTGCGGGAAAGCTTCACGCGACCTTTGTCATCAATGCCGATGCATTTCACCCAGATCGTATCGCCGGACTTCACCACGTCCTCGGTCCGCTTTACGCGGAAATCAGCGAGCTCAGAAATGTGGACGAGACCTTCCTTGCCCGGCAAAACTTCTACAAACGCGCCGAACTCTTTCGTGGAAACGACGCGGCCCTGATAAGTCTGCCCGATCTCGATCTCTTTCGCCATGCCGCCAATAATTTCTTTCGCCCGCGCCATCGATTCG
>DATBCV010000112.1:0-32196 GCA_036270275.1 Chthoniobacterales bacterium
CCTCGCCTTTCTTAAAAACTTTTCGGTAAAGCTGCTGCACGAGCAACATGGCGGCGCGTCCAGCGAGCACGTTATTATTGCCCGTTAATTCCTCCCGGGTCGTGCCAGTTGCAAGCAAAGATATGATCTCTTCCTGCGGCAGCGGCGGTTCGCTCGTAAAGACTGCTTCCGGCGAAAGCAGAGTTCCATAAACGTAAACATTGATCGTGTAATCGCGGATCGACGACCGGCCGTGCATGTCGATCTTCGGATTGAGCGGGTCGCTTGGATCGACATATAAAAAGCCGGACGAAATTTCGAGCCGGCTGAAGGGCAGCGTGGCGTCGACGTTGTCCAGACGCACCCAACCTTGAAGATCGGGATGAAGTCCAGTGCCGGTCAGATGCAAATCGGTAATGGCGCCCCCGTTCGCGAGATTGCCGCGAATCAAAAATGGATCCTTCGTTTTGATGACGACGTCGAATTTCCAATCGCGCACGGGCGGTTGCGGAATCGAAAAGTTCGGCCGTGACGACGGTGGTTGTGGCGCTGGACGACCGGGCAAGCCGATTGGAAGCAAATCGAGATTTTTCAGGAACTGACTGTTCGTCATCGCGATCGTGCCGGTGACGCTCGCGGTCTGCAATGGACCAGTGATCTTCACATCCGCGTCCGCGCGCGCGGTCAAGGTGTCGTTGCGCGCGATCAATGCGCTGTCGGCTTTGAATTGAAAATCGAGATTCGGCTGCGTCAGTTTCGGAAACGAGACGCCGCCGGTAAGAGTAAAATGTCCGCCCGAAAGTTCGCCGCCAAATTGCTCCAGCGTGAGCTTGTCGTTCGCAAAACTCATTCGCGCTTTGAAATTTTGCACTGCCGGCAATGTCGGATCGCTCATGCGCGCGACGTTGATCGTCATGTCGCCGCTGCCGCTCAAGATCGGTTTGCCGATCGTTCCCTTAACATCGACATCGAGCGCCGCGTCGCCGTCGAGCGTTTCCACACCGGGAATGAACTGGCGCATAAAATTCACCGAGCTTCGCGGCAAGCGCATCTTCGCCGTCACCGGCGTGTTGTCGGACAAGCCGCGCTCGTCCGCGATCTTCGGCACATCAATCGGCAAACTCGCGCTCAGCTCAAGCGGTTGAATCTTTGCCTGCTGCACCTTCCCGGAAATGTTCAGCTGCTTCCCCTTCGCCACCGCGATCAGATCCACCGTCGCGGGATCGAACTTCGGCAGGTTCAAACTGCGCACCTCACGCATTTGCACGTCGAGTCGCGCGTCCAAATTTTCGAGCGTGCCGTGCGCGTCGAGTTTCACATTCAACAATCCGGACGCAGCAGGTTTCAGCCCGACGTCTTGAAAAAGTTTTTTCATGTCGAGATTTTCAGATTGGAAAACAGCCGTGACTTTTCCCTTTGGCGGCAGCACGGCCCGATCCGTCCCGAGATTTTTCCAGACGAACGGAATCGAAATGTAACCGCCCGCGTACTTCGCCTGGCCCTGATCGAGTTGAATCTTTGTGATCTCGAGCGTGTCGCCTTTGGCGGTCGCGATCGCCTGGAAATCCATTTTGTCGCTGCGGAGAAAAATCGTCGGCACATCCAAACCTTCGGGCGAGTAAGTCGCGTCGGCCGTCGCCTGGAGCGAACGCGCGTTGCCGTAACGAGCATTGTCGAGAGCAAACCTGAGTGTGCCTGCGTTTCTGGACATTCCGGCGTCGCCTTCTCCCTCCCATTCGACTGAGACGGAACCCGCGAGCTCATTTTTATTTCCAAAACTGCGCAGCAATGGCTGCAGCTTCGCCAAGTTTGAAATGTTCGCGCGGAACTTTCCGCTGTAGTGGTGAGGTGCGCGAAGATCGACCATCGCGTAAGCACTGACGAATTCCTGATCGTTCAACTTCACGCTCGCGTCAGTGAGATACGCAACGCTGTTCACGATGACGCATTGCGAGTTGAGCTGCGCGAAGACGAGATCGCGCATACGCAGGTTTGCGCCGTAGATCCACAACTGCCCGTTGGCGATTCCTTTTGTGAACTCAATTTGCCCGCTCGCCTGAAGTGGGCCGGAAATTTTATCAGGCGAATCCGGCTTCCAACAATCCGCGAGCTGCGGCGCGTTCAGCGAGATGTCGATCTTCGCCGGCTGCTGATCTGCCTCGCGAAAATCTTTAGGCAATCTGTAATCGCCACTCACGATGAATTCGTTTTTGTTTCGCTTCACGACAAGTCGATCGAACGTGACGAGATCGTTTCTCGTGCGAATCGTGCCTTCCAGTGTATCGGCAACATTGTCACGGACCCGAATGTGCGCCGCGGCGACTGCTCCGTCGGTAACAAGATCGCTAAACCAGGGTCTATCCGAATTCGCCGGCGCGAGCTTTTTGGAAACCTTCACGGCCGCGCTCACGTTTTCGCAGTGACCATTTTGAAAATCGAGGAAAGCAGACGCGACCGAGAGATCTCCAACGATCGTCGCGTTCCGAATATTTACCTTGCCGATGACTTGCGCCGCGCCGCGCAGTTTTTGCGGTAACGATGCGGTAACTTGCTCCAAATCCGGAAGCGTCGCGTTCAAATCGAAAGTCGCCGGTGCGCGGCCGAGGTCGCGAATGTCGCGCGGCAACTCGGTTGAGCCGTGAAGATGAAATTCATTTTGGCTTTGCGTGATATCGGCCGATTGCAACGCCGCCACGCCATTTTTCGCCGTTACTTGAAAAATTCCGCGATCGAATGCCGTCGCTTCCTGGCGGAAATCTTTCAATTCGGCGATGACCGAGCCGTTCCAGGTGGCGGGCGAGCTCAACAACCCCGCAAGATCGACATCTAGCTTTTGCAGTTGCCCTTGAATCCAATTTTCCGGCAGTGCCGCGAATTTATTGATCGCCTCAAGTGGAACATTTGCGCCGCGGATCCGAACGTTCGTGTCGAGCGATCCTTTCGATTCGCGCAGAGTCGCCGAAGTAGAAATCGTTCCGTCCGCAATCATGTAGTCCAAATTGACGGTTAATTTTCGCGCCGCGATCTGCGATGCATCAAAGCGGATCGTGCGAAAACGCTCGTTCTCCGCGAGAAGAAGATCACGAACCGTCAGTATGCGGTTCGCATAAGTCGCCGGCGCGGAAATTTTCAGCCACGTTTGTCCGCCGACGAGCTGGAGCTTTTCCAATTTGATCGCGCCCGCGTGTTTTGGATCGAGATCGACAAAAGCATGTTCCAAAACGAAATCGTGCGGCCGATTGCGGACAATGATCGTCGCATCGCGCACGCTGATTCGCTCCGGAAAAACGTCCGGCAGCTGGATTTTCTTTTCCGGATTCGGCGGACGCGGACGCAGCGGCGCTTTTTCCGGATTCAAGACGATCCGCGCGGCGCCGACCTGCACATTCTTGATCGCGCTAGAGATTCCGCGAAACAACAAGGTGAACAATCCGTAATCCACGCGCGCAAGATCGACATCGATCGATTCGACGTCGCTCGGGCCGGTCGGAACGGCGTGGAGATTTCGGACAACCAAATTTGTGAAGAGATTCCCTTCGAGACGAAATTCGATCTTGAGATTTTCCTTGGTCGCGTAATGCAGCGCGATCCGATGAGCGACTCCAAGCAGCAGCGGCCGGTGAAAAATTAGAAAAAGCCCGGCGCAAATCGCGAGCGCGATTAACGTGCGGCGACGCCAATTACTTTGTTGGAATTCCACTGACCCATCTCGGCCCACGGCGGGTTAACCCCTCTACCCTGCAGGGAGAAAGCGCAAATCGGGCCCGGCGCACGGCTATCGTGCGGCTGAAGAGCGAACTATTTACGGGATGAAAGGGATTTGTTGGGACAATTGCGTCGCCAGCGAAGCGGCGACTGCGTTTCGCGAATTAGTCATGCACCCGGAGTTTTCGTGTCTTGGAGCGAAAGCGGCATTCAATCAGGACGCGATCCGTATCGCGGAATTCGGCGAGATAGGAACCAAAGGAACGACCGAAAGTTTGTCGGAGGCGCTTTTAGATTTCGCGCGTTCATCGATGAGCAAGGATTTTTCCAGTTTCGTCGCCATCTTCCGTG
Source organism: Chthoniobacterales bacterium (assembly GCA_036270275.1). Taxonomy (GTDB): domain Bacteria; phylum Verrucomicrobiota; class Verrucomicrobiia; order Chthoniobacterales; family UBA10450; genus AV40. The sequence goes on from DATBCV010000112.1 coordinate 4,036, forward strand.
GCCCGCTTGATTTAACGGAGAAAGAATTTGAAACCTGCTTGTGGCTGCAACTCCGGCAACTTCACGAGGTCGACCGTTCGCACTGGAGCGAACGAGTGAGCGCCGATCCTAACAATCCGCATTTCTCGTTTAGCTTTGGCGGCGAAGCTTTCTATGTGATCGGGCTGCACGCGCACAGTTCGCGCGTCGCACGCCGTTTCCGGTGGCCGACTTTGGTTTTTAACCCGCACGAGCAATTCGAACGACTGCGCAACGAGCAAAAGTGGAAACGGATGCAGGAGGCAATTCGCGAGCGCGAGCTCGCTCTTCAAGGCAGCATTAATCCAATGCTGAGCGATTTCGGCGATCAATCGGAAGCGCGCCAATATTCCGGCCGCGAAGTTGCGCACGATTGGGCCGCGCCTTTTCCGGAAATGGCGAAATGTCCGTTCGGGCATTAATTGTCATTCCCGAGTGACAAAGATCATCGAACTTCAGTCCGGCGTCGCGTTTGAATTGCCTAAAGGCGAATCGCTGCGCGTGATCGATCTCGAAGGCGAACAGGTCGCCGATCTCATCGCTTTTTCGCGCGACGACAAACGCGAATGGCTTTCTTCCGGACGCAGCATCGATTACGCGAACAGCATTTATCTCACGACCGGCAACATTTTGTATTCAAACCGCAGCCGTCCAATGCTCACGATCATTGCCGACAAAGTGGGCCGTCACGATTTTTTGCTCACGCCCTGCAGTCCGGAAACATTTCAGATCATCTATCGCCAAACCGAGCATCACCCGAGCTGCTTCGAGAATTTGTCCAAAGCGCTGCGGAGATTTGAAATCCTGCCGGACGCAATTCCAACCACGTTCAACATTTTCATGAACGTCGAGATCGCGCCGGACGGGAAATTGTCGATCTTGCCTCCGCGCTCCAAAGGTGGCGATTCGATTACGGTCCGGGCCGAAATGGATTTGATCGTCGGATTGACGGCGTGCTCGGCTGAGATGTCGAACAACTACAAGTTCAAACCGATCGGTTACGAAATTTTGTAGATTGCAGGCCAGCGGACTGCGCGTCACGCTTAGCGAAAGCTGAATGAATCCGGACAAGCTCTTCGATTATTTAGATGGGAAATTGTCGCCGAGTGAGCGCGCGAAATTAGAGGAGCAACTCCTGTCCAGCGCGGAGCTGCGTCAGGAACTCAAAGTCGCGCGCCAGATTCATTCCGAGATGCGTGATTCGCGGGAAATCGTCGGCGTCGATGAATCCAAGATCGAACAACGCGGCGCAGTTCTCGCCCGTCGCGTCGGAGTCGCGTTCGCCGTGCTGGTCTTCATCAACGTTCTCTTTGGGATCTATGCCATCGCCTTTTTGGGAAAAAAGAAAAATGCGACAGCCGCCACTGAAAAAAACCGGAGCGAAGTCGCGCAAAGCCTGGCGCGCACGGCCGCAGTCGCGCTGCCGACTCCGACTTTGGATGTTGAAGAAATCAAATTCGTCTCGCCGTTACCCGAACAAAACGCGCTCGCGGACAGAATTGTCGATCAAGCAAAAGCACTCGGTGGTAATGCAACGAAAGGATTGGCTGACGAGCACGGGATTTTGATCTTCGCCGAAATTCCGAGCGCGCGTTTGAATGAATTTCGCACCGCGTTACAGAAGATCGGCGGAAGCGAGCCGCCGCCCCCGCCCGCTTCCGGAGAGAAAACGATTCTCCAGGTGCGCATCGTCAGCGCGCAATGATCGGCATCACCTTCGCGCTGCCGTCTGAAAGCTCGGAGCTGATTCGACGGCTCGAATCGCGGCGTCGCGTCGGCAAATTAATTTTTGGCAAGATCGACCCGCCTTCGCCACGGCTAGGGCGGGCGGGCAATCACGATGTCGCGATCGTCCACACCGGCGTAGGCGCGAAATATTGTAATGAGCGCCTCGAGCTGCTCATTCACAAAGCGCGACCGCGACTGATTATCAGCGCCGGATTCGCCGGCGCGGTCACCGACGAATTGCACGCGGGCGATTTGATCATGGCTGAAAACTTTTCCGACCCATCGTTGCTGAATCGGGCAACCGAAATTTTGCGAGAGCGGGTCCAGCCGGTGAAACTTTTCACCTCGACGTCCCTCGTCGATTCGGTTGACGAGCGAAATGAAATCGCGCGTGCGTCCGGGGCCGCCACTGTGGACATGGAAACGGGTGGAATCGTTGCCGCCTGCCGCGCGCACGGAGTTCCTTTGCTGTCGCTCCGCGTTATCAGCGACACGCCGAGCGAACCATTTCCCGCCCCAATGTCGATCTTGTTCGATTTTCAAACTCAGCGCACCGACTACATCGGGCTCGCCGCGTATTTGTTAGGCAATCCAAGCGCGATTTGGCGACTCTCGCGTTTCTTTGCAAAGATCAAGCAAGTGCGCGCGAAATTGGCAGACGCAATTGTGGAATTGGTTCTCAATTTGTAGGGGAGGCAAACCGGTCCTCTACAGATTTTTTGCTGGCTCGATGTGAACGAGCACATCGGCAACGCGCGGTTCTCTTTCCTGAATCGCGTGTTTGACCGCATGGGCGACATGGTGGCCTTCGCGAACGGAAATGTCACCGTCAACCTCGACGTGAAGATCGACATAATAGCTGAGCCCCATTTTGCGCACGAAACTCTTATCGATCCGCACGACGCCTTTTACGGACTCGGCCGCAGCGCGAATAAGATCGACAATCTCGCCGGTCGGCGCGGTATCCATAATTTCGTAAAGCGCGGGCCGCAGAAGTCGCACGCCATTTGTGGCGATGACAGCGCAGGCGAAAAGCGCGGCCCAATCATCGGCGCTTTGCCAGCCTTCGCCACCGATCAGGGCAACCGTGATTCCGATGAAAGCCGCCGTGGAAGTGAACGCGTCACTTCGATGATGCCAGGCATCGGTCTGAACGGCCGTGCTCGCGACATTACGGCCGATGCGATTGACGTAACGAAACAAAACTTCCTTTACCACGATGACGACAATGAGAATCGCGAGAGTGAAGGGAGCTGGACCGTGATGCGGAGTTAAAATTTCCCGCACGCTTTCAATCGCCAGTCCGATGGCCGCGGCCAACACACCAAAGGCGACAACGACGGCGGCAATGGGCTCCGCTTTGCCATGTCCGTAGGGATGAGTTTCATCCGGTGGTCGCGCGGCGAATTTCAGACCGCCCCAAATGATCAAGGAACCGGCGATGTCGAGCGCCGACTCGATTCCGTCGGCGATGAGCACATACGCGTTACCAAAAAGACCGCCCAGAATTTTCGCGGCAGCGAAGAACAGGTTTACGATCATGCCGAAGAGCGCGACACGGGCGCCGGTTTGCAGACTGCTCGCGACAGGTTGAGGATGCGGCGCCGAATTCATCGATGAGCAAAACTATAAAGGTTGTTGTTTACGAAACGCACGGAAAACCGGCGGACGTTTTGCAAATCAAGACTGTGCCGCAGCCGCAAGCATCCGCGGACGAAGCGATCGTCGAGATGCGCGCCGCGCCGATAAATCCGGCGGACATCAACGCGATCGAAGGAAAATATCCGGGACGGCGCGAAATCCCGGCGGTTCCCGGAATGGAAGGCGCGGGAGTTGTTGTCGATCTTGGCGCGAATGTGACCACGATTCAAAAAGGCGCGCTTGTGATTTTGCCGCACAACCTCGGAACGTGGCGCGAAGCGGTCGCAGTGAAAGCAAACGATCTCGTCGTTGTGCCGCCGGAAATCGATCCAATCCACGCGGCGATGTTGAAGATCAATCCTTTGACTGCCTGGCGGCTGTTGCACGGATATGTCGATCTTAAACGCGGCGATTGGGTGATTCAGAACGCTGCCAATTCCGGGGCCGGCCGTGCTGTCATTCAAATCGCGCGCGAACTCGGATTCAAAACAGTGAACGTGGTCCGCCGCGCGGAATTAATCGACGAATTGCGCGCGGAAGGGGGCGACGTTGTGTTGGTGGACAGCGAGAAATTGCGCGACGACGTGAAGGCCGCGACGAACGGCGCGCCGATTTGTTTGGGTTTGAATTCTGTGGGCGGCGACAGCGCGCTGCACGTGGCGAACTGTCTCGCCTTTGGCGGAACGTTGGTCTCTTTCGGCGCGATGAGCTTGCAGCCGCTGAAAATTCCAACCGGGTTGCTGATTTTTAAAGATCTGCGCTTCCGCGGAATCTGGATCAATAAATGGTACGATGAAGCGACACCCGAGGAACGAATGGCGGCGTTCAATCCAATTTTCGAGATGGCGAAGCGCGGACTATTGAAAACTCCGGTGGAAAAAATTTATCGGATCGATGAAGCGAAGGCGGCGGTCGAACACGCGAGACACGACAAGCGCAAAGGCAAAATCATTTTCGAATTTAAAACGTGACGGTCATTGTCGTCGGTGCAGGGATTAACGGCGTCACCGCCGCGATCGAGCTAAAAAAGCGCGGGCACAAGGTTCTGCTTGTCGATCCTGGGCCGTTGCCGCATCCGCTTGCCGCGTCCACCGATATCAGCAAAGCGGTGCGGGCCGCTTACGGACCGGATGAAGATTACGCCGCGCTGGCCGAGCGTTGCATTCCGCTTTGGCGAGAATGGAACACGAAGTTCGGCGTTAAACTTTATCATGAGACGGGCGTGCTTTTCGTTTGCGAGCGCAGAATGGAACGGGGCGGTTTTGAATACGAAAGCGCGCGCGTCCTCGAAAAGCTCGGACATAAAATCGACCGCTTCGATGAGTTCACTTTTCACAATCGTTTTCCCGCATTCGCGGAGGAGCGATTTCGAGACGGCTTCTTTGATCCCGAAGCTGGTTTTGTCGAAAGCGGCCGCGTCGTGGCAACGTTGATTGATTATGCCCGATCGCGCGGGGTCGAATTGCGCGAGCACGCAAAATTCGCCGGGCTGGACGAGCGCGACCACCGCGTTGTCGGAATTGTTTTGCAAGATCGACATCGAATCCTTGGAGACGCGGTGGTGATGGCGACCGGAGCGTGGACGCCTTACGCCCTGCCGGAGACGGGCAAATTTTTGCGGGCGACAGGTCATCCGGTTTTTCATCTTCGCCCAAAACAGCCGAGCTTTTTTCGGCCGGAACGACTTCCATTTTTCGGCGCGGACATTTCGACGACGGGGTATTACGGATTTCCACTCAATCAAGGCGTGGTGAAAATCGCCAATCACGGAGTTGGGCGCGAAATGTCGCCCGATTCGGAGAACCGCGTCGTCACTTCAAAGGACGAAGCCGCATTGCGCGCGTTTCTAAGATCGACAATGCCGGAATTAATGGACGCGCCAATCGTTCACTCGCGGATTTGCATGTACTGCGACACGAATGACGGCGATTTCTGGATCGCGCCCGATCCGGAACGTCCAAATGTAATCGTTGCGACGGGCGATTGTGGGCATGGATTCAAATTCGCGCCAGTCCTGGGTGAAATCATCGCCGACGCGGTCGAGCACAAACCAAATCCGATTCTGCAAAAATTCCGGTGGCGGCCGGAAGTGAAGCGTGGCGAAACGAAAGAAGCCGCGCGCTTTGAAGGTTAATTGCAACGCGTTCGGAACGCATTGGGCGCGATTGAGGTCAATCGCCCCTACCAACTGGTTCTTTTTTCGGCTGCCGCTTTAACAATGTGATTTGTTTGATGCGCGCGGAATCGGATGGGCTCCACGTGGCGATGTCGGGATCATCCTTGAATGCATTGTGCACAATGCGGCGCTCGTAAGAATTCATCGGCTCGAGCTGCAACGATCGGCCGGTGGCGCGGACGCGTTCGGCCAGGCCGCGGACGCGTTGGACGATCTTGTCTTCGCGCATCGAGCGATACATTTCGCAATCGACCACCACTTTCGGCGCGTCTTTGTCTTTCGTTTGCAGCAAGCGATTCAGCAAAAATTGCAGCGCTTCAAGCGTCTCGCCATCGCGACCAATCAAACGCTCGCTTTCCTCGCTGTAAATTTGGAGAACGAGATTGCCGGCATCGTTCTGCGATTCCTCGATCTCGGTGACAAAGCCGAGATAACCAAGAATCGTGTCGAGCAATTCTTTCGGCGTCATCATTTTCGTTTTTCGGCCGGCGCGCGTTTCTCGAGCGTCGGCATCGGTTGCCTTTTGTTATAATAGAACTGCACAATACTGAAAAGGTTTTGCGCGGTGTAATACAGTGCCAAAGCCGCCGCGAAATTGTAGCAGATAAAAAGAAAGATCAGCGGGGTGAACATCATGACGCGGCGCTGGGTGGGATCGCCCGTCTTCGGCGTCATCGCCATCAGCCAGATCTGGGTCGCGGCCATGCAAAGCGGGATGATGTTGACCGGCCAACCGATGACCGGCAAATACGCGACGGTGTCGGGTTGCGACAAATCCTTCACCCAGAAAAAGTGCGAGTTTCGGAGCTCGACCGCTTGGCCGAGCATTTTGAACAAGCCGAAAAAGATCGGGATTTGAATCAACATCGGCAAACAACCGCCGATCGGATTGATCCCGTAATCTTTGTAGAGCTTCATCACTTCCTGGTTCATCCGCGTCGGATCGTCTTTGTATTTGTCGCGCAGCTCTTGGATTTTCGGATTGAGAAGCGACATGCGCCGCATCGACAGGTTGGCTTTGTTTTGCAACGGCCAGAGAACGATCTTGACGATCGCGGTGAGGACCAGAATCGACCAACCGTAGGAGCCGATGAAACCGTGGAGCCAGTTTAGGAAATTGAGCAGGAATTGACTGACGATTTTGAAAATGCCGAAATCCATGATCTCGGCCTCGTTATGATCGAGTCGCGCGAGGCGGTGATAAATTTTCGGCCCGGCCCAGATCTCGAACTTAGCGGAGTAAGTTTGGCCCGGAGGCAATTGGAAACCGGGCATGCGCAGCGCCCCGGCGAGGCCAAATGTTTTTTGGTCCCGTGAAATTTCGAACCGCTTTCCCCAAACGCCGTTCGCTTTGGCAGTGAGCGGCGCGATCAGCGTTGTAAAAAATTGATCGCTCACCGCGGCCCAGTCCGTGTTTGCAAGATCCTGTTGGTAAAACGGCTGCGGGGCGCGCGCGCCGATTCCGAAAAGTCCGTTGCCACCGCCGAACCAATTTACGTCCACGCCTTTGGATTTTCCGTCGACGCACCAAACGAGACGTGTGTAGTAAGGATAATCGCGCGGATGAATCGGCGCGGCCGAGCCAAGCGCGACGAAATAAGCCGGCGCCGAGTAGGGCTGCGCGCCGGTGTTCGCAAGATCGACATCCATCTCAATGAGGAAGTTGTCCTTCTTCTCTTTGCTCGGCGGAAAGAAAAACTTTTTTCGGATGGCGAGATTGTTGGCTGTCCGTTCGCATTTGAAACTACCGTCGGAGTCCCGGCTCAAGGTGAACTCGTCCAGAGCAGGCGCTTCCGGTTTCTCAACGATCGTGCCGATGGGCACTTGATCTTTCGCGTTGAGCGTGACTCGCTCGTTGCCTTGCGCGAGATGGTTGAGCAACACCGCTTCGGCAATTCCGCCGCCGCGATTTGTCAGGCGAATCTCAACGTCGTCATTACGCAGCGTTTCAGTTTTTTCGCCAAAGGCGGGCGCGCCGGCCGGGTTCGAAGCGGGTGTCGCGCTCGGCGCTGCCGCAGTCGGAATCGTCGCAGTTGGAACTGGATTAGGAGTCGCGACCGCTGTCGGCGTCGGCGAACCTGACGTCGTTACTGGACTGGGACGCGGCGGCGGATGTTTGGCGAGCCACCATTCCCATGCCACCAGGCCGATGGCGCAAAATATAATGGCAATCCAAGCGGTTCGATCCATAAAATTCTCTGGCTGGTGAAATCACGCGCAATGATCGGCTGCGGGAACTGGATCATCGCCAGAACCGCCCCATGGGTGACAGCGTCCGATCCGTTTCAATCCAAGCCAGGTTCCGCGCAGTGCGCCATGTGTCTCCACTGCTTGCAAAAAATATTCCGAGCAGCTTGGGTGAAATCGGCAGCCCGACCCCGGTCCGGCCAACACGCTCAGGATTGGCGATAGCGTCAACTGGTAGATCCGAATAAAAATGCGAATGATTCCGCGCATCAGGCGGCTAGAATAGAAGCGCGCTTGGCTAGACGCAACCATTCAGCTTCCAACTGCTCGTAACTCGCGTCCGCAGCCGCGCTTCGAGCGATGGTCACGATCCAAATTCCGCGCGTGATCTGGTGTTGATGTTGGCGGACAATTTCCCGCATCTGACGGCGGACGCGGTTTCGCTTCGCGGCCGAGCCCACCGCGCGCGAGGTAATAAATCCGGCGCGAAATGCAGACGCGTCGCGGGTTTCAAAAACGCTTAGCAGGATGAATCGCCCGCGTTCAACGCGACCATTCTGCCTGACCGTTTCAAAATCTGTGGAACGCGTCAGCCGGCGATTTTTTGGAAATGCGAACGACTTCACCGGCATTGCGATTGTCGATCTTAACGATCTTGAATCGGATCACGAGAGCGAGCCGTGTACAAGCAAAAATCTTTCGCCCCGCATTCCGCGGGACGAAAGACTTTGCAAATAACTAACTCGCGTCGCTCGTTAGGGCGAAGGCGATGTGTTGACGTTGATGTCGGTTTTGCTTTCGGTCTTGCTCGCCGCGGCCGGAGATTCCTTCACGACGGTCGTGTTGCTTTCCTTCTTTTCTCCCGGCGGATTGGTTACGGTCGTTTCTTTTTGCTCACAAGCCGCAAGCAGCGCGGCCCCCATTAAAAGGCAGATGTATTTTTTCATGTAGTGTTTGGACGGACGTTGATGTGGAATTATTTAAGGTGTCGCAGCAGGACTGCTCGTGGTGGTGGTGGTTGTGGTGGATTCCGATGTGCTGCCAGAGGGCGATGCTGCCGGTGCCACCGTCTCAGTCTTTTGTTCACAAGCCGCGAGCAGCGCGGCGCCAGCTAGGATGCAGAATAATCGCTTCATAAGTTACAAGATGGATTCAATGCTGATTCGCAGCAAGAATCCTTTTCGGCTGTGCGATTTACAAAGGCGGTTCATATTTTAACCCGTGCGCCTCGGCCACAGCCTGGCACGTCAGCTTGCCTTCGCGGGTGTTGATCCCGCCGATTAGTGCGGGGTTTCGTTTGCACGCTTCGTCCAAACCGCGGTCGGCCAGCAATTGCACGTAACCGTAGGTCACATTGGTTAGGGCCTGCGTCGAAGTGCGCGCGTAGGCCGCAGGCATGTTTGCCACGCAGTAATGGATCACGTTCTCCTCAACATATGTGGGCTGCAAATGCGTGGTCGGCCGCGAAGTTTCGGCGCAGCCGCCCTGATCGATCGAGATATCGACGAGCACGCTGCCGGGTTTCATTTTGCGCAACATCGCTCGCGTGATGAGCTTTGGCGCTTTCGCGCCGGGCAAAAGCACCGCACCGATCAACAAATCGCAATCCGGCATGAGTTCGCGAAGGTTCGCTTCACTCGAGTACAAGGTGTTGAGATCGTCCATCGCCAAATCCAGGAATCGTAATCGGTCCACGTCGATATCGAGAATCGTTACGTCCGCGCCCAAACCCCGCGCCATTCGCATTGCGTTCACGCCGGAAGTTCCTCCACCAACGACGACGACTCGGCCTGGCAAAACACCCGGAACCCCGCCGAGCAAAACGCCGCTGCCACCGTTGTGTTTTGCAAGATAGCTTGCGCCCATCACCACCGACATGCGACCCGCCACTTCGCTCATCGGTTCGAGCAGCGGCAATCGATTGTTCACCTGGATCGTTTCATACGCTATGCCGATCACTCCAGATTTCAGCAACGCTTCAGTGAGCGCTTTGTTCGCCGCCAAATGAAGATAGGTGAAAAGAATTTGTCCCTTTCGAAGAAGCGGGAACTCCGCCGGCAGCGGTTCCTTTACTTTCACGATCATGTCCGCGTTCGCCCACACGTCCTTTGCAAGATCGACAATCTCGGCGCCGGCTTTCTTATACTGGTCGTCCGGGTAACCGGAACCGAGTCCGGCGTTTTTTTCCACGAGCACGGTGTGGCCACGCTTGATCAATTGCTCGGCCGCGGAAGGCAACAGCGCGACGCGCTGCTCTTGTTCTTTAATTTCTTTCGGAACGCCGATGATCACAAAGACAGTGACGGGTGACGAGTGACGTGTGACAAGTTAAAAATGCAGCGCGATCTTTTTTTCTCGTGACTCGCCACGTGTCGCTCGTCACTTAATTCAACGACGGATCGTCGGGAGCAGCTGCGAGCATCCGATACCATGGCCCGAGACCTTTCATGATATCGAACCAGAGGCGCGAAAGTTTTTCGGACTTCAGCGCCGCGCGATTTGGTTTTTGCACGATCCACGCTTTTTGCTTCATCTCCGCTTCAAGTTGGCCAGCGCTCCAACCGGCATAGCCGAGAAACGCAAAAACTGGCGGCGCATCAGCCGAGATGAGGGACTGGTCGTCTTCGAGCGAGTGATGATTTAATTTCAAGCCTTTCCCTTTCTGCCATTCAAACGCGGCGAGCATCAGTTGATTTTTTCCAACCGGACCGCCGAAAAAAACCGGAACATCCGCCAAACTTTCCGGCGGCGTTTCGTTGACCAGTTCAGCAACGCTCTTTTCTAGCGGGCGATTGATGATCACGCCGATCGCACCGTCTTCGGGATCGTGTGCGGAGATGAAGAGGACGGCCCGGCGAAAATTCGGGTCGAGCATGTTCGGATGCGCGACCAAAAGCGAACCGGCGAAGCTACGTGGCTTCTCTGACCCCAAATTCCGCATGCAAAACTAAACCGTGCATGGGAAAGATGCGCAAGTGGGGACGGGCGTCGCCTGATGCAAATCAAAAAAATGCCGGGCAGGCACTTTTTTCCAGTGCCATTCGGAAAAAGTAGGATATAATTTTTACAGATTTTTGTTGCGGCATTGATTAAGCTCGCTTACTAGCTTCGCAAGAATTTGGAAGATTGTTCTGGGGGGAACAGCCGCCCTTCACGCCCATCGGGCGTGGGGGGCGGTACTTTTTTGGGGTGAAATTGAAACTAACTCCCAATCTTCAACGTCCAACGCTCAATGAAGAACTCGGAAGTGCGCGGTCGTTTTTCATGGCCAGTCGCGGCGACATTTGTCGTTCTAATTCTGACCGCCGCCGCGGTGTTTATTTTTTGGCGAATGGAAACCTGGCCGGCACGAACGATCGGCCAGGGCGCGGAAGATCTTGAGCGGCTCGGAAAAGATCTTCGTTCCGCGTTTATCGACATCGCGCATTTGCAGCCGCGAATCACGATCAATAATCGGACGGTTGTCGATGCCGCGGTGCCGACCGCCGAGCTCGCCATCCTGCAACGGCAATTGAAAGTGAAACGCGAGTTTCAGCACCGCTGGGCCGGGAGCTCCAAACGCATTAAATTAAGCGGAACCTTTCTCGTGAAGGCGGGCTTCGATCTTCGCCAGGACGTGACGGTCGATGTTCGTCCGGAGGAAATTTTGATCCGGCTGCCGCATGCGGTGATTGTCGGGACCGAAGAAGAACACGTGGACGTGCTCGCGCTCGAGAACGGACTTTGGAATCCCATCACGAAGGCGGATTTGGAAAACGAGCTGAGCCAACTTCCCGAAATGGCGCGACGGCAGGCCACGGAGATCGAGCTGCCCGCCGAAGCCGAACAAGAACTGCAACGTCAATTGAACAAACGCGTGCACGCGCGCCAACCGGTCAAGCTTGTCTTCACCGATACACTCGCCGAATCGCCCGTTACGAATCGTTAACAAATAGCGGCTTTGCGCGTTGCGAATTTGCCGTTAAAGCAGAAACCTCGGATGTGGAAAAATCGGCTGGTCCTAATTGCAATCGCCGTTGTCGTCGTGGCCCTCGGCAGCGTTACGCTGGCTCCCTTTATCGTTTCAAACGGGCTGCATTTTTGGCTGCGCTGGCAGGCGCACGGTCAACATTTGAAAATCGATCACGGACGAATCTCCGCACCTTTCCTGCGTCCGATTACAATCGACCACTTGCACATCACGAGCGAAAACGCCTCGGCCACACAGATCGACATCAACACGCAGCAGGTCGTTCTACATCCGCGTCTCTCCAGCATCGTGACCGGCAGGCCCGACGGCATCCGCACGATGTCGATCCAAGCCGTGCGCGCCGAGATTCGGCGAGCTTATTCCGGAAATGCGAAGTCGGCCGGGTTCAACTGGCCCGTGTTGCAGAAATTGCTGCCGGCCAATTTAGATATCAGCCATCTCGATGCGCGAATTGAAAATGGACCGACCGTTGTCCTTTTGTTGAACGCGTCCATCTCCGCCAGTCAAATCGAGTCCGGCCGCTTCACGGCAGGCGAGTTCACAATTACCTCGCCGCTCATTCGCCAAAAATTTTCGGATTTGCGCGGCGCGACCAAATGGCGGGACAACCGCCTGACCATCGGCGGAATGAATCTCTCACGCGGGCTCGATATGCAATCGATCACGATCGATCTTTCGCGTCTCGAGAAATCGCGTGCTGATCTCCAATTCGAGCTCGATGTGTTCGGCGGAAAAATTCGCGGCAGCATTTCCAACGAATGGCCGGGACAACATTCGATTTGGAACCTGGCCGGCACGGCGAATGACATTTCGCTGGCGCGCACTGCCGAAGCGCTCGGATTCACTGATCAGCTCGGCGGCTCACTCCGCGCTTGCAACTTTACTTTTCGCGGCGACCCGCGCGATCCGATGCGCGGGACCGCGTCGGTTTGGACGGAGCTCAACGGCTTGAGCTGGCGTAACCGCGCCGCGGACGTGATCATGCTCGGCGCCGTTTTTTACAATCGCCAGATTCAGCTTCAACAGCTCTACATCAAACAGCGCCAAAATGAGCTGAGCATGAACGGCGAAGGCGCGATTCCCTCGAAGTCCGCGGATTGGCTCAATCCGGATTTCCGCGGACAAATCCTCGGAAAGATCAACGATCTCGGCCAATTCGCCGAATTATTCGGAGCCGCTCCAAAAACTTTCGCTGGAACAATCGCGATTGAAGGGACGCTCAACGCTGGTCAGCGAAAATTCGGCGGGTTCCTGACCGCGAGCGGAACTTCGCTTTCGCTTTTCAAACGTCAGATCGACAAGTTCAACGCAAAGCTCGACCTCAAACCCGACGCGCTGGAGCTCGAACAATTCGAAGTGGTGCGCAAAAAAGATTTCGCGCGCGCGCAGGGCAAGATCGACATCGCTCACGGCAACGATTATTCCGGCAACATCGAGGCGAAGGTCGCCGACGCGGCTGAATATTTTCCGTTCGAGCGCGCGGGGACGAAGACAGCGATTCCAATGCAGCTCAATGTGCAAATTGAATCGAGCGCATGGAACGCACACGGCGGCTTCACGCTGCCCGGATCGAGTCCGGTCGAATTCGGCGCGAGGTTCCCATTAACGCTTGGTCAGGATTTGAAAACGTTCCTCGCGTCGCCACTGGAAGCGACGATTCAATTTCCGGGAGTGGTTCTCGCGAGCGCGCCGCAGTTTTTCCATCCGGCTGTTTTTAATGACGGAATCGTGAGCGGCACGTTGTCGCTGACCCAAAGTTTGCTCCATCCCGGCGTCACCGGCGAGCTCCAGTTGCTGAACGGCGTTTTGCAGAACGCACCGCTCGATCTCGATCGCGCCAGCGCCCGAGTCACTTTTAATGGCGAGCGCGGAACGCTCGAATTCCTCAATGCCGCGGCAAAGAATGTCGATCTTTCCCTCAGGGGTGATCTCGACTTTCGCAACAGCAATGACATTTCGGTCAAAGTTTCGAGCACTACTCCGGTGTTCGACACAACGGTCAGCATTCAGGATTGCGTGCGCGGAATTCAGATGCAGGCAATCGACGTGACGCTGGCGCCAATTCTCCAAGAGGTCGAGCTGCGCGGAGATTTGTTCGCCAATACGTGGAAATTGAATTTGAAAGAGCTCGGGACCTCATCCGCCGCGGCGATGGTGAACCCATTGACGCGCGAATTCCATTTCTGCACGAGCGCAGCTCCGCCCGGAGAAGTTTTCACTTTTGGCGTGCGCCCTCGGCCGCAGCCGACTCCACCGCCGAAAGCGCGCAAGCGCGCGAAAAGTCGTTAGGCCGCCGAACCGAGGTCGCGCCGGTCGGCTTTCGTTGTCACGAGCCAGCGCATCAGCTTCTCTTCAAGTTCCTGCGTGAGATTGACGGAAAAATCTTTGCCCGCATCAATTGTCGCGCCTCGGTAGAGGATTCGAACCTGGCGATTGCCCGGCGATGTAGCCAAAATCTCACAAGCTTGGCGGAGCTCGTCCTGTGGCGCGTCCGGCGAAAATTGCAAAAGCACGGCCGGCTCTTCGAGCGACGATGGCGATCCACCATTTCCATTTAGCGCGCCGTTCTTTTTGTTCCCGATCGGAACTCTGATTTTTTGCGCGATCGCGCGAAGCACGTCGCCACGGGCGTCAATCGTGCCGCGAAGTTCCACGACTCTTCCTGGCTCGAGTAATTCCGAAACCGTCACAAAGACATCGTTCCAAACTACGATCTCCAGCGTTCCGGTCCGGTCCTCGAGCCAGATGACCGCGAACGGCTTGCCGTCCTTGCGCGTGAATTTCTTTTCCACCTGCACAATCACACCAGCGATCCGGAATTGCGCGCGGTCGTCCAAATTGCCTAACGAATTGATCGCCTGGTAAGTTTTGCCCGCGAAAAGATCGACATATGCGTCAAGCGGATGGCCGCTCACGTAAAATCCAAGTAGCTCTTTCTCGTAAGACAGTTTTTCGTGATCGGACCATGGTGTGATCACGCGCTTTCTCGTCGTCGCGGCGTGCGTTTCCTCATCGAACAACGAAACCTGACCGACCGTTCGATCCCTCAATGCCGCCGCCGCGCAGGAAAGCGATTCGTCGATGCAGGCGAAAAGGTCCGCACGATCGCGGCCGACAAAATCGAACGCGCCGGCCTTGATCAAACTTTCGAGCATCTTGCGATTTGCAATGCGGGTCCCGATTCGTCCGCAAAATTCTTCGAGCGAAGCATAATCCCCCGCCCGCTCGCGTTCTTGGATCGACATCTGCATCGCCGCTTCGCCAACGTTTTTGATCGCAGCCAGTCCGTAACGAATCGCATTCTTCTGCGGCGCTGTGTCAGCGCCGACCTCGTCATTTCGGCGGTCATAGACCGCCGCTACAGTCTCTTCCGGGACGAACTTGAGTCCGCTCTTATTAATATCTGGCGGCAGAATCGCGATTCCCATTCGCTTACATTCGCCAACGAACACCGAGATCTTGTCGGTGTTGTTGATTTCGTTGCTCAACAATCCGGCCATGAACTCGACCGCGTAATGCGATTTCAAATACGCCGTTTGATAACTGATGACGCCGTAAGCCGCGCTGTGGCTCTTGTTGAATCCATAGCCGGCGAATTTTTCGAGCAAATCGAAGATCGCGTTGGCTTTCTTCTCGGGGATCTTGTTCGTGCGCGCGCAACCTTCGATGAAGTTCTGCCGCTCCTTCGCCATCTTCTCGCGATCTTTCTTGCCCATCGCGCGACGAAGCAGATCGCCTTGCGCCAGCGAATAGCCCGCGAGCTTGCTCGCGGCCGCCATGACCTGCTCCTGATAAATCATTACGCCGTAAGTGTCGGCGCAGATTTCTTCGAGCAGCGGATGCTCGTAACGGATTTTCGTTTCGCCTTTTTTGCGTTTGATGTAATCGCCAATCAAATCCATTGGCCCCGGCCGATAGAGCGCGATCAGCGCGATGATGTCGTCGATTTTCTGAACGTCGAACTGCTTTGCGGTTGACGTCATTCCCCCCGATTCCATCTGGAACAGGCCAATCGTTTCGCCGCGGTTGTAGAGATCGAATGTCGCTTTGTCGTCGAGCGGAATGTTCTTCAACGAAAACTCCGGCTCGCGTTCGTGAATCAAAGCCATCGTGTCTTCGATCACGGTCAACGTTTTCAATCCGAGAAAATCCATCTTCAGCAATCCGAGATCGTTCAACGGTCCCATCGGGTACTGACTGATCACGTCGTTGCCTTTCGTGTCGCGACAAAGCGGGATGTAATCGGACAAATCGCGATCGGCGATGACAACGCCGGCCGCGTGCACGCCGGCGTTGCGTGAGAGTCCTTCGAGAATCTTTGCGTACTCGAATAGCTGTTTCGTCTGCGCTTCGGTGGCGATCGCGCGCTTAAGCTCGGAATTTTTTTCCGCGGCGGAATCGAGCGTGATTCCCAGTTCGTTCGGAATCATGCGCGCAATTCGATCGGCGTCGCGATACGGCAAACCCATCACGCGTCCAACATCGCGCACCACGCTCTTGGCTTTCAGCTTCCCAAAAGTGATGATCTGCGCGACGCGCCGTTCGCCGTATTTTTGCCGGACGTATTCAAGAACTTCGCCGCGGCGCGCTTCACAAAAATCGACATCGATGTCCGGCGGCGAGACGCGATCGGGATTTAAAAAACGTTCGAAGACCAATCCGAACTGAAGCGGATCGATGTCGGTAATTCCGAGAACGTAAGCGACCAGCGAGCCCGCGGCCGATCCACGTCCCGGGCCAACCGGGATTCCGCGGCCTTTCGCGAAGTGAATGAAATCCCAAACGATGAGGATGTAGCTGACGAAGCCCGTTTTCTCGAGCACGCCCAGTTCGTAAGCGAGCCGTTCGCGCAGTTGATTGTCGATCTTCGCCCGCTCGCCGTAACGCTCTTCGAGTCCTTTGTAACAAAGCTCGCGCAAATAAGCTTCGCGCGTGTAACCCTCCGGCACCGCGTACTCCGGATACTTTGATTTCCCAAACTCAATCGTGACGTTGCAGCGCTCGCCGATTGCCAGCGTATTTGAAATCGACTCCGGATGTTCCTTGAACAGCTCGCGCATCTCCGCCGGCGATTTGAAATACAATTCCGGCGCATATTTCATCCGGCCTTCGTCCGCCACCATTTTGCCCGTGCCAATGCAAAGCATCACGTCGTGCGCGTCGTGATCGTCCCGGCCCAGAAAATGAACATCATTCGCCGCAACCAGACCAAGGCCGAGATCTTTCGCGATCTTCGGCAGCACTGCGTTGCACCATTTTTGTTCTTCCATGCCGTGATCGTGCAGCTCGATAAAGAAATTTTTGACACCCAGGATGTCGCGATACTCAGCCGCGGCCGCCGTCGCGCGCTGAACATTGTTGGCCTGCAATGCGGAATTCACTTCACCGGCGAGACAACCGCTCAGCCCGATCAACCCCTCGTGATGTTGCGCGAGCAGCTCTTTGTCGATCCTCGGCCGGTAATGAAAACCGTCCAGATGCGCCGTCGTGATCAGCTTTACTAAATTGCGATAGCCGGTGTCGTTTTCGGCGAGCAACGTGAAGTGATGCGCGGCTTCCCGCATCGAGTTCGCCTTCTCTTTATGCGATCGCGGCGCGATGTACGCTTCGCAACCAATGATCGGTTTGATTCCCGCGCGCTCCGCTTCCTGGTAAAATTCAATCGCCCCGAAAAGATTTCCGTGATCGGTGACAGCGACGGCCGGCATTTTGAATTCGGCCGCTTTCTTCATCAGCTCGCGCATCCGAATCGCGCCGTCGAGCAGCGAATATTCGGTGTGAAGATGAAGATGAACGAACGAATCAGGCATAGTTCGGCCGCGCCTTTGGAGATTTGCCGCCCGTCAGGATTTCAAAAACGGGGAACGAATCGAGCGGCATCGTAGATATTCTTCAGTCAATCGTGTCTCGTCAAATTTGCCAAGCACTGCAGCACAAAATGTTTTGCGCTGTCATCCCGAACGGACGTGAGGGACCTCCCAGAAGCTGATTGATCACGCTAATTAGTTTTGTGTGATCAGCGCTTCGATTGTGAGATTCCTCGCTTCGCTCGGAATGACGGTGTTACTAATCGAGAAACAATTGTGAGCGAAGATCTTCCCATTTCGGATTTAAAGTCTGCACGAGGGCGTTCTTCTTCTCTCTGCGCCAAGCCTTGATTTCCTTTTCTCGAGCAATCGCGTCGCCTGCACTGTCGTATTCTTCGTAATAAACAAGCCGGTCCACTTTGTATCGCTTCGTGAACGATTTGCCGCGCGCGTTTGAATGAAACCAAAGGCGGACGCCAAGATTGTTTGTGACGCCGGTGTAGAGAACGACTCGGCTGCGGTTCGTCATCATGTAGACGTAGAACGTTCGCTCCATTGGGGGGAAAACGCTCATTTTGAGACCGCCCAACAGCCGCCGCAAGCTGATTGATCGCGATGATCAGTTTGTGTGATCTTCGCTTCGATTGTGAGATTCCTCGCTTCGCTCGGAATGACAAGAGCGTCATTGCGCGCGCAAAAAATTCTTGTTTGCAATCGCGCGAGCTCGTTGTTAAGGAAGCGCGTGCCGCGCGTCAGCTTCTCACTTTGTGAATAACTGCGCGGCGAGGCCGACATGAAAAAACTGGAAGCGATCATCAAACCGTTCAAGCTCGAGGAGGTCAAGGAAGCCCTCGCCGAACTCGGCATTGAAGGCATGACCGTGACCGAAGTGAAAGGCTTCGGCCGCCAGAAAGGTCACACCGAAATTTACCGCGGCAGCGAATACACCGTCGATTTTCTGCCCAAAGTGAAAGTCGAAGTCGTGATGGCGGACGACATGGTCGAGAAGGCCGTGACCGCAGTCGTCAATGCCGCCAAGACAGGGAAAATCGGCGACGGAAAAGTTTTTGTGCTTCCGGTGGAACACGCGATTCGCATCCGCACGGAAGAGATCGGCGAAAAAGCAGTTTGATGACGACCTTGCTCAACCCATCACTCGATGGGTTGGCTCGGCTCCAAATATTTTCAGCTCCGTTTGTGAATAACCGCGCCGGTTATTCAGAAAGTTTTGCCCGCTCAACTTCTCAACAACTCAACTCCTCAACTACTCAACATGGCTCATAAAGACACAACCGCATCCGACGTCAGCAAAATGATCAAAGACAACGACGTGAAGTTGATTGACTTCAAGTTCACGGACTTGGTCGGCACGTGGCAGCATTTCACGACCACGCTCACCGAATACAGCGAGGAAATTTTTACCGACGGGCTCGGGTTCGACGGATCAAGCATTCGCGGTTGGCGAGCGATCAACGCCTCCGACATGCTCGTCATTCCCGATCCGGCGACGGCATGGATCGACATCTTCAACGCTGAGCCGACGCTGAGTTTGATCTGCACAATTGTCGATCCAATCACGCGCGAGCCGTACGACCGCGACCCGCGCGGGGTCGCAGAGAAAGCGGAAGCGTATTTGAAGTCAACCGGAATCGCCGACACCGCGTTCTTCGGACCGGAAGCGGAGTTTTTCATTTTCGACGACGTGCGGTTTCGCTACGACGCAAATTCGTCAATGCATTTCGTGGACAGCATCGAAGGACATTGGAACAGCGCGAAGGAAGAGTTTCCAAATCTCGGTTACAAGATTCGTCCGAAGGAAGGTTATTTCCCGGTCTCGCCGATGGATAGCCAGCAGGACATTCGCAACGAAATGTGTTTGGAAATGGAGAAAGCCGGGATCGCGATCGAGCGCCAGCATCATGAAGTTGCGACCGCGGGCCAGGCCGAGATCGACATCCGTTTCGCGCCACTCAAGCGCATGGGCGACAGTTTGCAGTATTACAAATACATCGTGCGCAATGTCGCGAAGCGTCACAACAAAACCGTCACGTTCATGCCGAAGCCGCTCTTCGGCGACAACGGCTCGGGCATGCACACGCACATGTCGCTTTGGAACGGCGACAAACCGCTCTTCGCCGGCAACGGTTACGCCGGCCTGAGCGACATGGCTCTCTTTTTCATCGGCGGAATCTTGAAACACGCGCCTGCGCTCACCTGCATCACGAATCCGACGACGAACAGTTACAAGCGTCTCGTGCCCGGATTCGAAGCGCCGGTCAATCTTGCTTACTCCGCGCGCAATCGTTCCGCCGCAATCAGGATTCCAACCTATTCGCCCAGTCCGAAAGCGAAACGGATCGAGTTCCGCACACCCGATCCTGCGGCGAATCCGTATCTCGCGTTCAGCGCGCTCTTGCTCGCGGGTCTCGATGGAATCCAGAACCGCATCGATCCCGGCGATCCGCTCGACAAAAATCTTTACGATCTGCCGCCGGAAGAACTCGCTCAGATCGCAAGCGTGCCCGATTCACTCCGCGGCGCGATCGAAGCGCTCCAGGCAGATCATTCGTTCCTGCTCCGCGGCGACGTCTTCAATGCCGACTTCATCGCGAACTGGATCGACATGAAACAAAAAGAATACGACGCCCTAAGGCTCCGCCCGCATCCGTACGAATTCTCGATGTATTACGACGTTTAAGCCAATTGGCTGATCCGAGCGAAAGTTTGGCGCGATTGGGGCACAACAAATTGACCGCGGAGTTCGCGGAGGCCGCAGAGAAGAGATTCTGACAAAATAGAGATCTTCAGAATCAGATCTAGCCGGGCCATTCAGTTCATTTTGTTGATTCTGCCGAAAACTCTGTGAACTCTGCGCCCTCTGTGGTGAATTTCAGTGAACCATGGCTGATCAGCTCACAGGATTGCTATCGCCGTTTTTGCGCTCGCGACGAATTGCAGTCGTTCGTCCGTTTCTGGGCGCGGGATATCTGTTCGATGTTGGATGTGGCACGGGCGAGCTCGCGCACGATGTCGATCCAACGCGATATGTCGGCGTCGATCGCGATGAAGAATCGATTGCAATCGCGCGAAGGAAATTTCCGGCGCATCGGTTTTTCACACTCGCCGAGTTCGCTGCTTCGCCGCGCGAATCGCAGTTCGATCAAATCGTCGGTCTGGCGGTGATCGAGCATGTCGATGATCCGCAACAATGGCTCGCTTGGTTGCGAACGCTTCTGAAACCGGACGGGCGCGTGATTTTAACAACACCGCATCCTTCGATGCGGCGCGTTCACGAACTTGGCGCGCGCCTTGGCTTGTTCAGTCGCGAAGGCGCAAAGGAGCATCGCGAATTGATTGATCGACATCGAATGAACGAGCTGGCCGCGGCGAGCGGTTTTCGGATTCGAGATTTCCGCAGATTTCTTCTCGGCTGTAACCAGCTTTTTATTCTGGAGCGAAACTAATGATTCACCACAGAGATCACGAAGAACACGAAGCCAACGAAGTGACTCCTTCGTGAACTTCGTGTGCTTCGTGGTGAATCGACGGGCGCAATTTTCCGCTAAAAAAACGCAACTGACCGGCAGCGACCTCGCGGAGCCGGTGTTAAACTGGAATCGTGAGCGCGACTTCTGTTCAAGATCGACATCGTCTGCGACGAAGGCTGTTCGGTGTCGGAATTTTTGTCGCGGCGTTGGCGGTGATCACGATTTTGGTCTGGCAGGGAATTTTCGCGCAGGGCGCGCCGGACCCGACGCAACCGAACACGAGCAAGACCGTCGCCGCGCTCGACATCGGAGTGCTCGTTTTTCGCGAAGGACTGGAATGCATTTTGGTTTTGGCGGCGATCACGGCCAGCATGACCGGGCCAAAAAGCGCGCACCGCAAACCAGTCGCAGCTGGCGCGGGCGTGGCATTCATCGCGACATTGATCACCTGGTTCATCGCAGTGCGGATTGTCGATTCATTGAGCGACAACATGCGCGCGCTCGATTTGCAGGCCGCGACCGGACTGCTCGCGGTCGTCGTGCTGCTCGTCATCATGAACTGGTTCTTCCACAAAATTTATTGGGGCGGCTGGATTCGCGCGCACAATCGGCGCCGCAAAGCGCTCGTCGAAAACGGACATGAGATCGCGAAGCGCTCGGTTCTTTGGGGATTAATCTTGCTCGGATTCACCTCGCTTTACCGCGAAGGCTTCGAAGTCGTTCTCTTTTTGCAAACGTATCATTTGCGATTCGGCGGCGGCGTTGTCTTGCAAGGCGCGCTGCTCGGTCTCGCGCTGTCGGCCATCGTCGCGGTCCTCACGTTCGTGCTTCAGCAAAAACTTCCTTATCGCAAAATGTTGATCACGACCGGCGTTCTGCTCGGCGTTGTGTTGCTCGTGATGGTCGGCGAACAAGCGCAGGAAATGCAGCTCGCGCATTGGATCTCGACCACGCCGATTCCATCGCTTGTGTCGGTGATTCCAAAATGGGCCGGCCTGTGGTTCTCGATTTATCCGACGTACGAAACGCTGACCGCGCAATTCATCGCCGCTGTCCTCGTGGTTGGCTCTTATTATGCCGCGCGAAGATTCGGCAGCGCCAGGCCGATGAGTGAAGAGCCGATTCGCGAAGCGAGAGCCGAAGCAGATATCGCGCTGCCCAAGCGGCAATTACTGCCCGCGCGTTAACCATGACACGCGCCTGCAGGAGACGCTGTTAGCGTCCCTTCGAAAAATGGGAAGCAAGCTGCTTCCCCTACAAAAAAATCATGATATCGCGCACACTGTCGATCTTGATTTTGTCGATCTTCGCGACAAGCGCGCTCGCCGGCGTTCGCCATTTCACTTTTCTTTACGAAGCGCCAACGTCGCCGCCGGGCAGTGTCGAATTGGAAAACACCGTGACGTGGCAACACGGCTCGAGCTGGAACGACGTTTTCATTCGCGAAGAACTGGAGATCGGAATCACAGATCGACTTCAGCTTGGAATTTATCCGCTCGATTGGTCGCATCACAGCGATGCCGGACTCGAGTACAACGGCGGCGTGGTTGAGGCGATTTACAATTTGTCCAATCCGGTGACCGATCCAGTTGGCATTTCGCTGTACCAGGAAATCCGCCTTGCGCGACGACGTTTCGAATCGGAATCAAAGCTGATCGCGCAAAAAAATTTCGGCCGATGGATTCTCGATTACAACGCAACGCTCGAAGCCAAATGGGAAGATCGACATCTCGAGGAAGACAGTGGCGAATTGCAGCAAGCGCTCGGCGCGAGTTACGAAATCTCGCCCAGGCTTTCCGTCGGCTTGGAATTTTTGCAGGAATTTGTTTTCCCCGATTGGAGCGAGCGCGTCACAAACGTTTTTGTTGGACCGAACGTTTCTTATCGGCGCGATCAATGGTTCGTGACAGCGACCGCGCTGGCGCAGGCAACCGACACGAGCGACGAGCCGGATTTCCAATTGCGCACGATTTTCGGAATCGGATTTTAGAAATGAAGATGATAGCGAGCCCTCACCTCAATCCTCTCCCTGAGGGAGAGGAGGACGCCAAGCGCCAGGTGAGGGTCAATCGGTTGGTCTTTGTGCTGTTGTTGATTTTCGCCTCCCACATAGGCAGTTGCGAAACGGCCAACTACGCGCCGCGGATTACAAGATCGACATCGCGTGATGTTGACCTTGCGAAAATGCAGCGTGGTCGAAACCTTTTTGTTCATCGCTGCATTGAATGCCACACGCTGCCGCCGATCTGGAAATATTCGCGCGAAGATTGGCCGAAGCTTGTGGACGAAATGTCGCATCGCGCTGGTTTGAAACCGCACGAGCGAGACGCGATCGTCGCGTATATTTTAGCGGCGCGGAAACAAATGTAGCGGCGGCCGCGTGGGCGTGTCGCACAGCGCCTCGGCTACAGGATTCGAGTTGAATCCGACGCTTAACTTTCCAAACTAAGCGGATGATTAAGCTGCTTCTGCGTTCCTTTCTCTTGTCGATCTTGTCGTTGTCGATCTTGCATTCCTCCAACGCGGTCGAGCCGAGTCCGGCGGTAAAAGCGAAAGCCGGCGGCGGGAACACACCCGCGGCAACCGCGTCGCCAACTGCAACACCGAAGCCGCTCCCGCCGGGCGCGATTGACGAAAAACTTTTTGGCGAAATGAAGTGGCGGCAGATCGGGCCGTTCCGCGGCGGACGCGCACTGGCGATCGAAGGAGTCCCGGGCGAACCCGACACGTGGTATTTCGGCGCGGTCGCGGGCGGTGTTTGGAAAACCACCGACGCGGGCCAGAATTGGTCGCCGCTTTTCGATAAGCAGGACATTTCGTCGATCGGCGCGATCGCGGTGGCGCCTTCAGATCACAACGTGATTTACGTTGGAACCGGCGAAGCGGCGATTCGCGGCAACACGACTTACGGCATTGGCGTTTACAAATCGATCGATGCCGGAAAGACCTGGAAAAACGTCGGACTGAAAGACACGCACAACATCGGCGCGGTGATTGTCGATCCACGAAATGAAAATGTCGCGCTGGTCGCGGCGCTCGGTCACGCATTCGGTCCAAACAAGGAGCGCGGAATTTTTCGGACAACCGACGGCGGCAAAACCTGGACGAATGTTTTGTTCAAAGATGAAAACACCGGCGGCATCGACGTGGTGTTCGATCCGCATAATCCGAACATCGTTTTCGCGTCGCTCTGGCAAGCGAAGCGGCAACCGTGGTTTTTCTCGAGCGGCGGCGCGGGCAGCGGACTGTATCGCTCGGATGACAACGGCGTGACTTGGAAACGTCTCGAAGGCAACGGTCTTCCGGAAGGAATTCTCGGCCGCATTGGCATTTCGGTTTCCGGTGCAGACTCGAACCGCATTTACGCGATCATCGAAGCGAAGGAAGGCGGCATTTATCGCTCGGAAGATGCGGGACAAAAATGGACGCGGATCAATGAAGACGGACGTTTCCGGCAGCGTGCGTGGTACTTCTCGAAAATTTACGCCGACCCGAAATCGCCGGACACGGTTTATGTTTTAAACACCGGCGCATTCAAATCGGTCGATGGCGGGAAAACTTTCAATCTGCTTCCGGCGCGCCATGGCGATCATCACGGTCTCTGGATCGATCCGCAAAATCCGAATCGCATCGGGAACGCGAACGACGGCGGCGCGAGCATCTCGAACGATGGCGGCAAAACGTGGACGACGCAGAACAATCAGCCGACCGCGCAGTTTTATCACGTCGCGGTGGACAACGCATTTCCGTATCACATTTACGGCGCGCAGCAGGATAACTCGAACGTTTGCATCGCGAGCCGCACCGATTCCGGCGTGATCGGTCCGCAGGATTGGTATCCAGCCGGTGACGGCGAATGCGGTTTCGTCATTCCTGATCCGCGCGACTGGCACATCATTTACTCAAACAGCGAAGGCTACGTTGTTCGCTACGACAAAAGCAGGGAGAACGACCAGGACATTAGTCCGTACCCGATGGATAATTCCGGCCACGGCGCTGTCGATCTTGTCCATCGTTTTCAATGGGTCTCGCCGCTCTTGTTGTCGCCGCACAATCCGGACGTGATCTACACCGCGGCGGAATGCGTTTTTAAATCGACCGATCACGGCCAAAGCTGGGCGAAGATTAGCGACGATCTCACGCGCAATGACAAAACGAAACAGCAACCGAGCGGCGGTCCGCTGACTAACGACATCACCTCGGTTGAATACTACGACACGATTTTTGCGCTAACCGAATCGCCGATCGACAAAGGCACGCTCTGGGCCGGCAGCGACGACGGATTGATCCACGTCAGCACGGATGATGGCGCGCATTGGAGCAACGTCAGTCCGAAAGTGCCGGAATGGAGCACGGTCGATTTGATTGAAGCTTCACCGAGCGACGGCAAGACCGCTTACGCGGCGATAGATCGACATAAACTCGACGATTTCAAGCCGTACATTTTCAAAACGACCGACCTCGGCAAAACATGGGCGTCGATTGTGAACGGAATTCCCGACGGCGCCTACGTGCATGCGGTCCGCGAAGATCCGAAGAAGAAAGAAATCTTGTACGCCGGCACTGAGCTCGGCGTTTATGTTTCGTTCGATTCGGGCGCGCATTGGCAGCCGTTGCAATTGAACCTGCCGCAATCGCCCGTGCACGATTTGGTCGTGAAAGATGACGATGTCGTCGTGGCGACGCATGGCCGCTCGTTCTGGGTTTTGGACAACGTGACGCCGTTGCGACAGGTCAACGCGCAATCCACCGGCTCCGATTTCGTTTTGTATCAACCTCAGACAGCGTTGCGCCTGCATTACCCGGAAGAGTTCGATCGTCGTCAGCCGGTCGGCGAAAATCCGCCCGCCGGAGGGATGATCGATTATTATTTTAAGACCGCGCCGAAAGACGAGGTCACGATGGATATTTTGGACGCGCAGGGAAAACTCGTTAGGCATTTGTCGAACAAAGAAAAGAAGGAAGGCGAACAGCCTCCGGAATGGCCGGACCGCGTCGAACGGGTGAAGACGATTCAGGCGAATGAAGGGATGAACCGCTTCGCTTGGGATTTGCGCTACAACGATCCGATCCAGATTCCGGGCGCGTTCTATACCGGCAACGGGCCGAAGGGTCCGCTCGCATTGCCGGGCGATTATCAGGTGAAAATGACCGTGGCCGGCAAATCGCAAACCGTGCCGCTGAAGATCGTGATCGATCCGCGCAACAAAGGATCCGAGCCGACGCTGCAAAAACAATTCGATCTCTCTACGAAAGTGACCGCCCGGATATCGGATCTGCACCAGGCCGTGAACGAAATCCGCGACGTCAAAGCGCAAATCAAGACGCTGCATTTCCGATTCAATGACGACGAAAAATTGAAACCGGCGCTCGCGGCCGCGGACGATCTCGACAAGAAAATGTCGGACGTCGAGAAAGTGCTGATTCAAGTCGACATGAAGGGTTCGGAAGGAAATCTCGCGTTCCCGAGCATGTTGAACGAGCGCTTTGACGCGTTCAGCCATTTCATCGATGGGGGGGATGTCACGGAGCCGACAAAGTCGCAGCTCGAAGTGTTTCAAACGTTGAGCAAACAACTCGACGACCAATTGGCGAAATGGTCGCAGATCAAATCGCAAGACGTCACGAAAGTGAGCGACATGATCAAGGGCGCGAGTTTGCCGGGATTGATCGTTCCACCGCCGAAAACGGAGACGACAAAGGAAACGAAATCGTCGTAGTTTTGGCGGCCCGCGTTTGTGAGTAAGATCGACAAGGCAGTCATTCTCGCGGCCGGTCGCGGGACGCGGATGCGCGAGCTGACTGCGGATTTGCCGAAGCCAATGATTGAAGTTCGCGGCAAACCGGTGCTGCAACACATCGTGGAAGGTCTACGCGATGCGGGCGTGGCGAAGTTTCTAATCGTTGTCGGTTATCGCGCTCAGGTCGTGCAGAATTTTTTCGGCGACGGCGCGCGTTACAAGATCGACATCCAATACACGACGCAGGAAAAACAGGATGGCACGGGCCGCGTTGTCGATCTTGCGCGTGAGTTCGCCGGCGATGCGCCGTTCGTTCTCGCGTACGGCGACATCCTGGTCGATCCGGCGAATTACAAACGCATAGTCGATCTTGGCGATGATGTTGAATCGACGATCAGCGTTATTCGCGGCGAAGACATCAGCAAGGGCGGCGCGGTTTTCGTGAACGAGCGCATGGAGCTTGTCGATCTTCGCGAGAAACCAAAACCCGGTGAGCCGACAAGCCCGTGGTACAACGCTGGCCTTTACGCATTTCGACCGAGAATTTTTGATTTCACCGCGAAATTGAACCCGTCACCGCGCGGCGAATACGAATTGACCGACGCGATTCGCGATCTCGCGCAATCCGGCAAGAAAGTTCAAGCGCTCGAGTTGACCGGTGATTGGGCGGACGTGCGCGATCCGGAAATTCTCGCGCGATTAAATCAGTAAACTAGGACGGCAGCTCGGTTGCTTCGTCGCCGCCTTCTTCGCCGATTTCCTCCTCAATTTCGCGGCGCCATTCGCGCGAGAGCCATGGCCGGAGAAACCCGTAGAGCAAATACGACAGAAACAAAACGGCCGGCATCCATTCGTAATACAGAACAGTGAAAATCAGAACGAGAATGATGCCGAGAAACCGCGGAATTGATTTCTTCGTCTTCCAATTGATCGCCTTGAAGCTCGGATATTGGAACCGGCTGAACATCATGAAAGAGAGAAAGAGTAACAATGGCGGCAGAACGAAGCGCCAGTTGCCGAGGTGGTGTTCGCCTTCTGCCCACCAAAGTAGAAACAGTGTGATCGAGGCGATCAGTCCGGCGGCGGCAGGAATTGGAAACCCGGTAAAGTTTTTGGCGTGACTCGCGCCATTTTCTTTGGCCGCGGCTGAATTGAATCGGGCCAACCGCAACGCGCCGCACGCCAGGTACACGAAAGCGATCATCCAACACGCGCGCGGAAAATCTCGGAGCACAACGCGATAAACCATGAGCGCAGGCGCGAGCCCGAAGGAGACGATGTCGGCCAACGAATCGAATTCGCGGCCGAAGGCGCTTTCGTTTCCACCGAGTCGCGCGATTCGGCCATCAAGAAAATCGAAAACGAACGCGCCCAAAACGTACCAGATCGCTTCACGAAAAAGATC
>DATBCV010000113.1:0-23267 GCA_036270275.1 Chthoniobacterales bacterium
CGTCGCTGCGAAAACGTCACGGTCAATTAAGCCGCGAGAGCGAGATCTTCGTGATCTGCGTTTATTTGTTTTGGTCCGGATTTTAACGAGGCCAACGAACCATCCTCGACATGCCGCCTGCGCTTCCAACGATGAGTCGAAGCCAGTGCGCCCCCGTGAGAAGATTATACCAGAAAGAATTGAGCCCACAACCGGCGTGGTGCCACACCTGACACGAAAATAAGGTGAACGTTTTCGCCGCTTCACGTTCAATTGGAGCTAATGCGGACACTTGGATATCTTGCTCCCAGCGCCTTCAGCGCGCCACGCTCCCATATGGTCCACTGGCTGAAACCTCCACGCTTGCAGAAATCGCCTGCGCTTCTCGCGGCCGCGGTCGCAATCGTCGGCGCGCTGGGTTACGTGGATTATCGTACCGGCTACGAGCAGACTTTTCTTTTGTTTTACCTTGTGCCGATCGGTATCGCCACGTGGTTTGGCAATTTTTGGTTTGGCATTATTCTCGCAGCTCTAAGCATTTCGGCTTGGGTCCTTGCAGACGTGGCAGCGGGAGTGCCGACGGTCGGAGTTTGGAACATTGGGATGGCTTTCGGTTCCTACGGCGTGTTCACGGCGCTGTTATTTAAATTGCGCACTTTGCTGCAAGAGCTCGACCGCCGCGTGCGGGATCGAACATCGGCGCTCAAGCGTGAGATGGCCAAACGCGAACGGCTCGATCAAGAGATCGGAGGGCTCGCCGACCGCGAACGTCGCCGGCTTGGCCAAAGTCTGCATGATAGTTTGGGACAACATCTCACCGGGACGGCATTGGCTGCTCAAGTGTTGCGCGAGAAATTGGGTTCTCGTTTAGCGGTTGAAGTAGAAGACGCTGACAAGGTGGTCCGCTACATTGAGGAAGGAATTGATCTAACGCGAAATCTTGCGCGCGGTTTTTTTTCGCCGGAGCTGGACGCAGACGGTTTGAGTGTGGCGTTGCACGGTCTGGCCGCCAACATCACCGAACGATTCGGCGTAAGCTGCAGTTTCACTGGGGATGAAGCGGTGCGCGTGGCCGATTCGTCGACTGCGACGCAGCTCTATCACATCGCGCACGAAGCGGCCACCAACGCCGCCAAACACGCCAACGCCAGCAAGATCGACATCACTCTCGCGCGCAACGGACAAAAGTTAACCCTCGCCGTGAGCGATGATGGCCGGGGATTTCCGCGTGATCTCAAAGATTCACGCGGACTTGGCCTGCCTTTGATGGAGCACGGCGCTTCCCTCATCGGAGGCAAACTTTCCGTGGCTCCCAACCGCGGCGGCGGAACAGTCGTCACCTGCAAATTACAAACACCGCACTCTTAATTAAATCCAACTCTATGAACCAAAAATCATCCAACGGCGTGGCGCGCAAGCGCCGAGTATTTATCGTTGACGATCATCCCCTCGTTCGCGACGGACTCGCAAATCTCATTAACCAACAGGGTGACCTGGTTGTTTCTGGCGAAGCCGAAGACTCCGCCGGCGCGATTGCCGGAATCGAATCGAGCAAGTCGGACATCGCATTGATCGACATCTCGTTAAAAAACGAATCCGGGCTCGAACTGGTGAAAACGTTGCAGGCGCAATTCGCGCAGATCTCGCTCATCGTTCTCTCCATGCACGATGAAGCCCTTTATGCCGAGCGCGCACTCCACGCCGGCGCGCGTGGTTACGTCATGAAACGCGAGACAAGCAAAAGCATTCTCACCGCCATTCGCCGCGTCCTGCAGGGCGATATTTACGTGAGCGATCGCGTGGTCAATTCGATGGCCAAACGGATGAGCTCGCGCAAAGCTTCGGCCGCGACGCCGGTTGAACGTTTGAGCGATCGAGAGCTAGAAATTTTTCGCCTACTCGGTCAGGGCCGCACGCCTTCACAGATCGCGGAGGATTTGCGTTTGAGTTTGAAAACGGTGCAGGCGTATTGCGCGCGCGCGAAAGAAAAATTCGGAGTCACCTCGTTGACCGAGCTATTGCGCGCGGCCATTCGCTGGGAAGACGCGATGCACGTGAAGTAACCGCAAGCTACGATGTCGATCTAAGGCGGGCCGGCCGAATGCTTGCCGCGGCCGCCGCGAGCTTTCCAGTCGAGGGGCGCAATTGGCAGAAATTCGCCAATCGCTCGAGCATCGCGGGAGGATTCGCCTGAAGCTGCTCGAACTCGAAACGGTAGTAATTCGGCCACTTGGCGACGCGTTCCGCCGCACCCAGATAAAGTTCGACGACTTCTTTGCAATAATTGAGGTCAGCTAAATTTCCCGTTGGCGAATCGCCTGCGGCCTGGAATTTCAATTCGCGCTCCCGAATACTCTCCGCCGCGGCGAGCGAATCCCGGACCACGTGCACGATTCGCGCCTCCGGAAAAATTTCCAGCCAAGCGGGCGCAAACAAAGTTGTTCGCGGTTCTTTCCAGCCCCACACAGCGCCGAAGTTTATGCGCGAGCGAAGCCAAATCCCTTTTGGGTTGGAGCGATACCCGAAAATGTGCGCGAAATCGCGATCAACACTTCGTTGCAGATAAGAAACGCAATCGCGTTGACCTTCGTCGGTATCAATCCATTCCAGAAACGGCTGCGGTTTGTGCCAGGCCCCGCCCACTTTGCGCAAATATTCCTCGTGCAGTTTTTGCAATTCACGCGGCTCGCGATGGCTGTCGAGATGCTGGCCGATCTGCAGACCGAGCAACTCCAGCGCGCGCGCGATCGCGCTTGTGCCCGAGCGATGCGCGCCAATGATGATGACGGGCCGACGATGTCGATCTTTCATTGGCCGACGCTACGCGGTGTAACCGAACCGCGCGTCGAGATGTTTAAGCGCGTCGGCCGCAAAAGCCTGGTCTTCCGGCGAAAGATAATCGCGATACCCGCCCACTTTTCCGCGTCGGACTTTGAACGATTCCGGATTCTGCACGTCGCGCGAGCGCAGGATTTTTGAATCAAAGACGCCTGCTCCTTCGAGTCGTTGCATGTTAGCAAAATCGGAAAATTCCAGCGCGTGTTTGAAAGCTTCCACGTCGGGCGATGTTTCGCCGAGCTTTGCCAGAATCGCGCGGAAATTTCGTTCCGGCGCGGCGCGGAGCGATTCGTAATGCACAAGAGTAAAATTTTTCCGACGCGCGAACTCGGCGAACCAATTGTTCATTGTCTTGATGATCGACATGATCCCGTAGCGGCGATCGCGTAAAAGATCTCCGATACTTTTTTCTTTCAGTTCCTGCGGTGTCTCGCGCGTGCGATGGACCAATTGCATGTAAAGCGAAACGAACGCGTCGCGCGGGTCGCGCACGAGAAGAATGACTTGCGCGCGGGCGAGCTCGCGCGCGGGCACGAGATATTTGCCGCGAATCCGCTCCCAAAAGCTGGCTTTCATCCGTTGCTCCGCGAAATCATGAGAAAAAATCATGCGCGGAATATTCGCTTCGTGATAACGATCCGG
This sequence comes from Chthoniobacterales bacterium, assembly GCA_036270275.1. GTDB lineage: Bacteria > Verrucomicrobiota > Verrucomicrobiia > Chthoniobacterales > UBA10450 > AV40. Next base: position 3,460 of record DATBCV010000113.1, read on the forward strand.
GCGCAGGGTGAAGGGCCTTCCGGTTTTTTTGCAAAAGTAGGCGCAGAGAAAAGTCCGGACCCAGGTGCGTCCGCTTTTTGGAACAGAGATGACGACCGCGTCCCCGCCGGAAAGCTCGCGGGCGCGGCTGCTCAAATTCCACCGCCCAAAACTGCGCCGTCCCGGAGAGTCCGGCGACTCGCCCGGAATTCGTGCGATTTCGCTCAAAAGTCTCACGTAATCCCGGGCGAAACTCTCGAGCGAATAGCGTTGCTCGATCAGCTCTCGCCCGCGCAACCCGAAAGTCTTTCGCAGCGCGGCGTCTCGAATCAAACGGCCGAGCGCATCGATCCAATCTTCCTGCGTCTTCGTGAGGAAACCATTCTCGCCGTGCGCAATGATTTGATTGTTCACGCCGACGTCCGACGCGACGACCGCCGTCCCCACGCCCATGTATTGCAAAATTTTGTAGCCGCACTTTCCTCGCGTCCAAACCGAATCCCACAGCGGCATGATTCCAATATCGAAACCGGCGAGCGTGGCTTGCTCGGATTCCATTCGCCACGGCTCGTTTTCGACGTGCACGCGGTCGAGTTGGAGCGGTTTGTCCGAAACCACTTTCAATTTCAGGCCGGGAAACATTTCGCTCAGGCGTTGAAGCGCAGGCTGGATGTGGCGGAGATACGGCAGGCCGTCGCTCAATCCGACCCAGCCGATTGTCAGTCCGGGCGTATCGAAATTCTTTTTTGGATGGTAGCGGCGAAGATCGACAGAAGTGGGTAACACAATCGCGCGACAGCCTGCCGCTTCCGCGAAAGATGCGAGAAAATCATTTCCAGCGACGACCGCGAGGCAATGCTGCACCGTGCGCAGGAATTTTTTGAAATCTTTCCCTCGCAGCGGCCGGCGATGTTTCTGCTCACGGAACATGACCGCGTCGTCGAAATCGAAAATGATCCGTCGATTCGCCCGCTGAAGCAGACCGAGCTCGAATTCGTTGAAGCCAATCGTCTTGAAAAGCACGACCACGTCATGACGCGGCGCTTCCTTGAGAATACGCAAACGCTCGCTCAAGCTCGATCGCCGGGTCGGCAGAATAGTCGTCTCCACCCCAAGTTCGGCGTAGTAGTCGACGCAATCCCGCAGGCGCAGGCGGGTGCTGGGCGCATTCCCATGTTCGACGACACAAAGGATTCTCATTCAGCGAACCTCTACCGCTTCTGCGCCTTCCATTCCAGCGGTTAAGATCGACATCTCCGGCGGCGAGCGCTTGCTTCCTATGATAGCGACTTGTTAGAGTTCGGAAGGGACGGCGTCGCTTTAGCGCGCTTTAAATGAACTCCAGACAATCTCCGGAAGGGTCGAGCAATACGAACAGCGACAAATTCGCAATGCTCTATCGGGGCATCCTCGATAGTGCCCTCGATGGCATCATCGTTATGGACGCAACCGGCCGCGTTATTGAATTCAATCGCGTTGCCGAAAGCGTTTTCGGTTACGCCAACTCCGAAGCCGTTGGCAAAGAATTGGCGGAATTGATCATCCCGCCCGCTCTGCGGGAGGCCCATCGCCGCGGTTTGGCGCACTTCCTCAAAACGAGCGAAGGGCCGTTGATTGGTAAACGAATCGAAATTATCGGAATCCGAAAAGACGGCTCGCAGGTTTTGGTCGAGCTCGCCATTACCGCCGTGAAGATCGACAACGCGCCGGTGTTTATCGCCTATTTGCGCGACATCGCTGAGCGTAAAGCGCATGAGGAATCCAGCCGGCGATTGGTTGCCATCGTGGAATCCTCCGACGATGCGATCGTTAGCAAAGACCTTAACGGCATCATCACAAGTTGGAACGTAGGAGCGGAACGCCTCTTCGGGTACACCGCCGCGGAAGCGGTCAAAAAACCGATTACCATTATCATTCCGGCGGAACGCTATACCGAGGAGCAGCGAATCATGGATCGCATCCGTGCCGGTGAGCGCGTCGAACATCTCGACACGGTGCGTCGGCGAAAAGACGGCTCGCTTGTAAGTGTCTCGGTCACAATTTCGCCCGTTCGCCAAAGTGACGGTCGCGTCATTGGCGCATCGAAAATCGCGCGTGATATTTCCGAGCGCGCGCAAAACGAACGCCGCCGTCTTGCTCAATACACCGTGGCCAGTCTTCTTGCGGGTTCCTGGGCGCTTGATGAAGCGAGCTCGGCCATTTTGCAAACGATCGCGTCCATCGGCGATTGGGTTTTCAGCGCGCTCTGGGTTTACGACGACGCAATTGGCCGACTTCGCTGTCACGATTTCTGGCAGACTGGGTCGAGAGAATTCGAAAAGTTCGGACAGCTTTCGATCGCGGTGCAATTTGGAATCGGCGAAGGTTTGCCCGGCCGCGTGTGGCAATCGGGAGAGCCGGCGTGGGTCCACGATATCGCGACGGATTCAAGCTTCCCGCGTGCTGACGCCGCACGCGCGGCGGGTTTGCATGGCGGATTCGCCTTTCCGCTTTTTGCGGGACGAGCCACCAACGGTGTCGTGGAATTATTCAGCCAGCAAGTAGTCGATCCTGACCCGGATTTGTTGCAACTGGTCACCGCGCTTGGGAGTCAGATCGGTTTGTTCATCGAACGTCGCAGGATCGAACAAGAACTGGAGCGCGCCAAACAAGCAGCCGAAGCGGCGAGCGCAGCGAAGGACCGTTTCCTCGCGACCTTGAGCCACGAATTGCGAACGCCGCTGAATCCGGTGCTACTTTGGGCCGACGATGTTTTGCGTCACGGCAATGTCCCGCCTGATCTCGCGGACGGTTTGCGAATGGTGTGTCGGAACGTGGAGCTCGAAGCGCGGCTCATTGACGATCTTCTGGATTTAACGCGCATCGCTCGTGGCAAATTGCAATTGCAACTTCAGCGCGCTGATGCGCACGATTTATTGCATCACGCGATGGAAATTGTCCGCGCCGACGTCCATTGCCGCCAAATTCAATATTCGATGAAACTCGAAGCGCGCGATCATCACGTCACTGTCGATCCTCCGCGATTGCAGCAGGTTTTTTGGAACATTTTGCGTAACGCCTGCAAGTTCACCGCCCAAGACGGCGTGATTTCGGTGCGCAGTTTTAATCCGTCGCCAGAAACAATCTCGGTCGAAATTGCCGATAACGGGATTGGCATCGATCCTCAATTCCTGAATAAAATCTTCGATGCTTTTGAGCAACTCGAAAGCCACAAGGAGGGTCTCGGTCTCGGTCTCGCTATCAGCAAGGCGATTGTCGAAATGCACAACGGGACCATCACCGCGCGCAGTGAAGGCGCGGGCAAGGGCGCAACTTTTACCGTAACCTTGCCCATTGCCGCTTGATTAGTCCGCAATCGCCAGGAACTCAGCGCAACGGTCGCGCCACCAGAATTCCTGAATCGCTGCGATAACGTTTCAAGTAATCCGACAATCGCGAATCCACCACAACCTTGCCGTAATTGTGCGGCGCGGAAGCGTGAAGAAAATGCAAGACGCCGTCGCTCGTTCGGAGGGCCAAGCCGACGTGTGACGTCGAATAAAGCCGCCCGTCGTGCGAAACGATGCCGATGATATCGCCCGTTTGCAGCTTGGATTCGATCTTCGGCACCCGACTTTTCGGAATCTGATAAAGGTCGCGCCGGGAAACGTCCGCTTCCATTTTCGCGAGCGGACCGAGCAACGATTTGTTAGCCGCGAGATAACGATAATGGCGCCAGCCTACCGTCATTTCGTGCGCAGCGTGCGGCACGCTTTGTCCGCCGAGTTTCGTCGTCAGATCTTCCACAAGACCGCGCTTGGTGTTGTCGTAAAGCCAGTCCTCCAAATAATGCAGACGCGAAAGATATTCGCCCGTGCAAACGCCGCCGCGGTAGCGATCGACCTCGATGTAGTGTAGAAAATTTTCGGGCGTCCAATTTTCTTCCGCCTCGTTCAACATTCGCGCGAAGGCGAGTGAGGTCTCGAAAAACGTCCAGCAATCCAAGCCGGTGAGATTTACCGACGGCGATTCAACCCGATTGTCGATCTCGAGCGTGTATGACTTGTAACGCGTGCCGGCCAGCGCTTGCCCCACTGCCGCGGTGCGTTGGCCGATCGGCAACGATTTCCAATCGTTCTCTTTCGCGAGCGAAACGAGACGATTGAATTGCGGCTCACCTTTGAAGATCGTCTTGAGCGGCAAGCGTGATTCAAACGCAAACGCGCTCCCGCAGATCAAAACAGTGAAAACAACAACCCTCCAAGTCCTCATAGCGTTTGGAACTGAAAGCGAAAATTCTCGCGAATCAACCCTCGCCATCGCTTAGCGCTTTCCTTTCCCTCAGGGAGAGGATTTAGGTGAGGGCCTCTTTTCTTTGATTCGATCTCGTAACGAATACGCCCGCGACTTCAGAAATTCCTTTGGCCGCTCGCCGCGGATCGGTTTCATAAAATAACGCAGCGACCGCTGGTTCAGCCGCGGCTCGTAGCCAAACTCCGGCATTAAATCGCGGCAATGCCATTCGACCCAGCCGACTTCGTCCTCGTTCAAATCGCTCTTCCAACGCGCCACCGGCCCGGTGCTGATTTCGGCGAAGCGCGTTCCGGCCGCGGAATTTCCGCCCCACGAACGCCCAACCTTTGTCGGACTGAGAACGATTTCGGGATTGAAAGTGATCTCGAGATAATCGCACACCTTTTGCATCGACATCTTCGGATCGAGCGCGAGCTGTTCATAGCCAACCACCAGCCCGGGAAATTCTTTGTTCCGAATTTTCCGTGCGAGCTTCGCCGCTGCGCGCCAATGCGCGACCACGTAGTAGACCGAGAACCGTCGCGTCTTGCGTGTGCGTTCCAGCGCGATTTGCGCCGACAACAGCGCGCGCGGATCGCGCATTGTCAGAAGCAACTTCGCTTTCGGGAAACGATTTAAAATTTCCGTGACGTAATTTCGATTGGCCGGAGTTTTTTCCACCCAGCGTTTTACGCGATCGAGCGGCAGGTGGACGACCTGCGCATACGCTTCCAGCATCAAGACGAGCAAGTCGCGTTTTTCGTTCGCCGGATCGAACGCGATTCGCTCAAACGTTTCCAAGAATTCTTTCTTCGGAAAATCGGCGTAATCCTGCCGGCCGCGCATGGCTTGAAAACCGAAGAGCACGTTTGTCCACGATTCCTTGGTCAGATAATCGAACTGCGCACGGCGTCCTCGGCCGCCATACTTCGTCAGCACGGTCGGGAAATAGGCCGTGTCCTGCGGCATCACGAGCAGCTCCGGATGACTATCGAGCAGTGAGACGAGCAGAGTTGTCCCCGATTTCGCCGCGCCGGCGATGAAACAAGCGCGCTCGTCGAAGGGTAGGGATTGCATGAACAGGGAAAACGCTCAACGCTGAACGCCCAACGCTCAACATCGAATTCAGACGTTCTGCATTGAATGTTGGACGTTGAGCGTTGGACGTTGGACGTTTTCTTTCGTGACAACAGATTTACCGCCGCTCACCAAATCAGCCGTCGTTGATCGCTCCGAAGATTTGTTGCCGGAGTATCGCGAGATCATATCCAGCATTCCGCCCGAAGCCGGGCACGGTGGAATTTGGGAGAGCGAGATGTTTTTATTTTACGCCGCGGTGAAGCCGTTCGCGCCGAAACAGATTCTTGAATCCGGACGCGCGCGGGGAAAGAGCACGCTCATTCTCGCGCGCTGTTTTCCCGAATCGCGAATTGTCAGCGTCGAATACGAGCGCGAATCCGAGAACGCGCCCGCCGCCGAAGCGAAATTACGAACCGAAGCGAATGTCGATCTTCTCTACGGCGATTCGCGGGAAATTTTGCCGAAGCGACTGCAATCAGGGGACGCTGTCCTGATCGACGGCCCAAAAGATTCTCCAGCAATCAAGTTGGCTGTCGATCTTCTCCGAACCGGAAAGCCGTGCGCCGTCTTCGTTCACGATTTTCCACGAGGATCCGCTCAACGAAGATTTGTGGAAGGTAATTTCCCGCACGCCTTCTTCGGCGACGATCCGCTCTTCGCGAGTTTCCAAACTCTCGATTCCCAACGCGATCCCCGCCCAAATCCGCGACGCGGCTACGGAATTTTCGCCTGTCTCCCGCCGCCTCTGCCGATGTCCTATTGGAAAATGCGATTCCGATTGCTGACATCGCGGTAAGGCTGCGGTTTGATTCGGGCCGCGCTGACTTATATGGTGCGGCGCAGTGCCGAATCCTTTTTCGAGAAAGCGCAAGATCGTTCGCCAATCATCCGCTTCCGGTCCCAAAAAATCCAAGCGCGTGAAGCTGCGCCCCGGCAGCGATTGGACCAAACGCAATTTTATCACCAGCGTCTGGATCCCATCGCTCTTCACGAAACGTTCCGGCGCGCGCGACGCCCGGCCGCTTTTTCCAAAAGTGCAGCCCGGACAAATCTGCATCACGTGGATCGGTCACGCCTCATTTCTGGTTCAAACGCACGACGCGAACGTGCTGATCGACCCGATCTGGTCGATGTGGCTGAGCGTGATCAAGCGATTGAAAGAACCCGGTTTTCACATTCACCATTTGCCCTCGATCGATTTCGTCCTCGTCACGCACGCGCATTTCGACCACCTCGATCGCCGAACATTGCGCGCGGTCGCAGCCGATCAGCCAATCGTCGTTCCGGTAGGCGTTGGGCGGTTGGTCCATCGGCTCGGGTTCAACATCGTGCACGAGCTGGACGAATGGCAGACCATCGAGCTCGGGCCGTTGCGAATTTCTCTCACGCCCGCGCATCATTGGGGTGCGCGTTTTCTCGCCGATACGCATCGCGGTTTTGGAGGATTCGTTGTCAGTTCAAATGGGCGCTCGGTTTTTCATTGCGGAGACACCGCGTATTTCGAGGGCTTCAAAGAGATCGGCGAACGTCACAACATCGAGATCGCACTGCTACCGATCGGCGCTTACGATCCGCCGCTCGCGCGCGAAGTTCACATGAATCCGGAAGAAGCGGTGCGCGCCTTCAACGAGCTCAACGCAAAAACGCTCGTCCCGATGCATTACGGAAGTTTTCGCCTCGGCTACGAACCGCTCCACGAGCCCCTCGAGCGTTTGCGCGAATCCGCGCGCGTCCACGGGATTGAAGACAAAGTGCTCGTTATGACGGAAGGAAAACCGGTTGTGCTTTGAGAAGAAATTTTCTCGGGGCCATCATCGCAGGATTAGCCGTGGTGGGTTTCTGTGCAATTCTGCTCGCGCACGATCCGCTCCTTTTTTGGAACGACGACTACGAATTGTCGATCTTGCCTGTCTTCGCGGACGTTGCGCGAGGTTGGAGCGGAGGACATTTACCGTTGCTCAGCCCGTACTCGTGGGTCTGCGGCAATCTCGCCGGCGAGTTTCAATACGGAACGTTTTCGATTTTCATTAACACCGCCGTCGTCCTGATCTGGAAATTCCCGCTGACGTTTCCGCAACAAGCCGCCGCGCTTTCCATCGCGCACTTGTTCGTCCTCGCCGCGGGCGCATTTCTGCTCGCCCGTGGTCGAAAACTTTCAATTCCATTGTCGATCTTCGTTGGCCTGATTGCGTCGTTGAACGGCTGGATCATTTGTTGGGGCGCCACCGATTGGTTTGGCGCGCTTGGCGCATTCGCGTGGTTGCCGTGGTGCTGGTGGGCGATGGAAAAATCCATTGCACAGCAAACGCTCAACGCTAAACGAGTTTCTGAATTGAGCGTTGGGCGAAGGACGTTGAGCGTTGGACGTTCTCTTCGGGCGGCGCTTTGGCCCGCCCCGTTCGTGTACCTCCTCGTCACCGGCGGATTTCCCTACACGATTCTGATGTTGGTGCTGTTGGTCGCGTGGTTATCGATCAAGTCCTTAAGCCAAACCAAAAGTCTTATGTCGATCTTGCCGATGCTTTTTGGCGTGGCGCTCGGTTTTGTAATCGCCGCGCCCGCGTGGCTTGCGCTTTTTGATTACGCGCAGGGTTCCGCGCGTTCGATGCAAACCGCGGATGCGCACTGGCAATGGATCGTGCCGTGGCGCGCGTTGCCCGGATTTATTCTGCCGTGTTGGACGGTGAACTGGGCCGATTTTTCCACGCGCTATGTTCCGCACGGCGCGACCGAGCTCGCAACGGGTCTCGTCGCGCCCGCTGCGCTCATCGCGGGATTTCTCTGGCGGCCGCGGATGTTACTCTGGCGAATGAAATGGGAATTTCTATTGCTCGCCGTTGTCCTGCTGCTCTGCATGATTCCAACGGCGGGCGTTTTTCGTTGGAGCTTTCGCTGGCTGCCGTTTTTTCATCTCGTTCTCGCGCTTTGTGCCGCGCAAGTTCTGCAAATCCGGCGCGGTTCGCCGACGGGAGCTACCTCAACGCTGTTGTTGATCGTGTTAACGATCGCGATGTCGATCTTGGGGACGGCGGGCGAATACGGCGCAACCACTGCGTTCGTTTATTTGCAGATCGCGGTTGTCTGGGCTTTGGCGGAACGATTTCTACGGCGCGTTAGATTCGATCATTGGACTCCGGTCGTTGCCAGCTGCGCCTTTTTGCTTGCGACCTACCTTTGCATTCCAGCGAATTGCGGCGTTCCGAAATACAATCTCAGCCAACAACTGCTCAAAGCCGAGCCGCTCGATCCGCACCGTTTGTATTTGAGTATTTATCCCGAACCCGAGCATGCCTATCGCATTGAGAAAAAGCCGGAGCCGGTCGGACAACTTGTTAGGCCGGGCAGCACTTCGATGTGGGCCGGTTTGCATTTCGTTAATGGCTACAGCCCGATTCTGCCGGCGGGCGTTGCGCGTGAATTCGATTTTCGGATTCACGGCGAAATCAATCTGCACGAAGCGGAATATCTGCTTTGGAGTCAATCGGGAGCCGGCGGTTTGCTCGAACAGCTCGGCGTCGACGGGCTGGTCGTAGCGTTGGATTCCGGGATTGATCCTGCACTGGGATCGGATTGGGAATTTGTGACGTCCAATACCGAAGCCGCGGTTTATCATCGCGTCGGAGAACCTATCCCGCGCGTGCGCTCAATTGCGTCGATCGATTCCCGGCCGAACGAGCAATTTGCAGTCGCAACAATTTCCGAAATTCAAGACTCACGAAATTGGATGACGGCAAATGTTGATGTTCCAAATGGCAACGCGCCGGCGCTGCTGACTTTTTCGCGGCCGTTCTTTCGCGGTTACGAAGCGCGAATTGAAAATCAGAAGCTGCGCGTCGATTCCTATCGCGGCTTGTTTCCGATCATCGAAGTACCGCCTGGAGCGCACGGCAAGCTGAGTCTAATTTATCGCCCGCCGTGGCTGATCATCGGCGGGACGTTGTCGATCTTGTGCACAGCATTTTGGATTTTGAGTGTTGTAGCTTCCGCCGCCACCCGCGGCAGAGGTTCAAATAATTCTGCCGCTGAGGACAGCGGCCACTACAACATCAGCTCGCGAGCGTAAAGACCTCCACCAGCTCGTCCACGCCTTTCACCGGCTGCGGTGGCAGCGCGCGCAATTCGGCCGCGCTTCCCAGCGCGTCGCGCGTCGATCTGCTGATCAGCAAACTCGTGCTCAAGGTTTTGTTTAGAGCTTCGATCCGCGACGCGACGTTCACGGTGTTGCCAATGACCGTGAATTCCATTCGTTCCGGCGAACCAATGCTTCCGACAATCGCGGGTCCGGTATTAATGCCAATGCCGATTTGAATCGGATCTTCGCCACGCGCGGCGCGTTGGGCGTTCAATTGCTCGAGCGTGCGGTGAATCGATCGCGCCGCAGCCAACGCACTGTCGGCGTGGTTACGTTCGTCTTTACCGATTCCGAACAGCGCCATGAAACCGTCGCCGAGAAATTTATTGATCATGCCGGCGTTTTCGCTTTCAACCGCGTCCACCATTTCGCGCAGAAATTCGTTGAGCAGACCAACCGCTTTCGTTGGCGACAAATGCGCGGAACGCGCGGTGAACGAACGAATGTCGACAAACATCACTGTGATTTCCTGTTCGCTGCCGCCGAGTCCCGGATCGCGCGACAAAATTTCCTGCGCCGCTTTGCGTCCCACATGCGCGCCGAACGTTTGTCGCAATCGCTCTTTTTCGCGGAGCTCGGTCACCATGTGATTAAACTCACCGATCAACGCGCCGAATTCATCCGCGCGCCGCAACGGCACTTGCACGTCGAGCTTGCCTTCGGTCACGGCGTGCGCCGCGGCGCGCAATTCATCCAACGGTTTCGCGACCGATCGCCCGATCAACCACGCCGAGAACAACGCAAAGACGATGCCAATGATCGCGACGAACACGCCGAACGACTGCGGATTTGTTCCGGGCGACGGTGGCGCGAAGAGCAACAACAACAGCGAACCGATTGGACAAACGCTCGCCGAGACCGCCCAAATCAGGCCGCGCACGCGCAACGAGATTGGATGAATTCCTTTTAATCGATCGGGCCGCGCGTCGCGAAAGAAAAGCGGATAGAGGCCCCATTGGCTCGACCATTCGATCAGAAAAAAACTTTGCGTCGTCGCGATGAATCCCGACACGCCAAACGAAATTGGCAAATGCCAATACAACTGCGCGCTCATCGGCCGGCCCGCCGTTGCGAGCGAAATTAGAAAGACGATTGCACCGATAAACCACGCCGCACCCGAGATCGCCGCTCCGAACCAGGGCAGATGAACCAGTCGCCGCCGGACAGGATAGAGCTCGCTGTCCGGGATTTCTTCATTCCGTTGCAGTCGATAAAACGCGGAACGCATCGACAAAATCAACCAGACCCAAATTCCCACCACCGCCGGATACGCGATCAAATTCCAAACGATGACCGTCGCGATGAATCGCTGTTTCAGACCCGCTTCGACGAGTAGCGGATCGATCACGGTCATGTTGTACCAAATGTTGAACGCGCTCCCGACGAGATGCGGAATTAACGGGGCGAACGCCGTCACGCGCAGAGGATGTCGATTCAGCGCAGCGTCCATGGCCGAAAATAATCGAGCAGAATCAAACGTCCCGGCAGGTTCTCTTTAGTTTGTTCGCGCGCGATCGTTGGAAAGTCCGTCATTTTTCCGAAAACAAATCCGCGATCGAACGGCGCAAACATATCGTCCTGATGACTCGGGAAAATGTAGCGCGGCCGCAATCGGCGCACCGCTTCTGCAAATCGCTCGCGGCTGTCCGGCAAGGCCGCGCCGAGAATTGCAAGATCGACATCGTGGATGCGCGCGTCCGGCGCCGCGCCCGGAACGCCGCCCGAGTCGATGTAGATTCGTTTGCCCGCGGCTTGGATGACAAATGCGAGCGGTTCCCCCAAACACCAATCGGAAGCTTTCGCAGGTTTCGTCGCCAATTCTGCTCCGCATTGGAACGGAACTTTTCCAAAAAGGCGATCGTGTTGCGCGGCAAAGACGCGGATCGTCCACGGGCCGATGGTTCGCACATTTCCTGCGTCCACCGGAATGCATTTGTTCGGCGAAATTTGAAACGATTCCACGAGGCGAACGGCAGTTGGCCCAGCAATTAACCGCGCGTGCATGCGCTTCATGATTTCGGGAACGTCGAGCAGATGATCGAAATGCGCATGCGTCACGAGAATCGCATCGATGTCGCGGCGAACGTGGCTCAACCCCTCGCTTACGCGATCCGGATTCGAGTTGATTCGTTCATTGAACGCGCCGGCCCAAACTCCGACTCGCGTGAAATACGGATCGACGAGCAGCGCGCGCCCTTTCGTTTCGAATTGGAATCCATTGACGCCGAGATAAGTGACGCGCACAGCGTTCGCTGAAACGCGAGCGGTCGGATTTTCGTCCGCAACAATCAGCGACGAATATTTCTCGAGACCAGCAGACGCGATTTGCGCGGCAGATAAAACGATGCCGCAAAGTGCGAGCTTCACTGAGAGCGTTGTAGTGGCCGCCGTCCCCGGCGGCAAGTCTTAGCATGCCGCTGAGGACAGCGGCCTCTACAAAATCGTCTTAATACACGTCGCGCTTGTAGCGCTTGTCGTTCTTGAGCTGCTCGACGTAAGCGTTCGCTTCGTCCTCAGATTTCCCGCCGTGCTCCTGAACGATCTTCCGCAACGCCGCATCGACATCTTTCGCCATTCGCCGCGCGTCGCCGCAAACGAAAAATTGCGCGCCTTCACTGTCGATCCATTTCCAAATCTCGGCCCCATTCTCGAGCATTTTATTTTGCACGTAAACCTTGTGCGTTTGATCGCGCGACCACGCACAATCGAGTCGCGTCAAAATTCCGTCGGCGGAAAGTTTTTCCCAATCTTCTTTGTAGGCGTAATCGCAGCTCTCGCGTTGCGCGCCGAAGAAGAGCCAGTTTTTTCCCTTCGCGCCAATCGCCTGGCGTTCCTGCAAAAACGCGCGGAACGGCGCGACGCCCGTTCCCGGTCCAACCATGATCAGTGGAATGTTTTGATCTTCCGGCATGTGGAAATGTTTGGCCGAGCTCGGATAAACCGGCACCGGAACATTGTCCGCACGTTCCGCCATGAAACTGGAAGCGACGCCTTTTCGCACGCGCCCCCGGCTTTCGTATTTCACAACATCGACAATGAAATGCACCTGATCGGGAAAAACGCGCAGGCTCGATGCCACTGAATACAAACGCGGTTGCAATTTGGTCAGCAGCGCCACGAATTCTTCCGGCGCGAATTTCGCGGACGGGTGATCAAGCAGGAAGTCGAGCACTTCCGCGCCCCACAAATAATTTTCCAAATCGTGTTTCCGGTCTGGGTGCAACAGTTCCTTCAGCATCGGCGCGGCTGATGCGCGTTCCGCGATCGCTTTCAAAAATTTGGGCGTCGGCTGCGTGATCGAAAAATCTTTGAGCAACGCGTCTCGTAACGGCTTTTGTGTTTTTGCCGCCGTGACTGGCTCATCGCCTTTCGCGCCGAGCGCGTGAATAATTTCGTCAACCAACTTCGGATCGTTCGTCGCATAAACCGCCACCGAATCACCCGGCTCAAAACTTAATCCCCAGTTCTTTAACTCGATCTCGAAATGCCGCGTGTCCTTTTCGGATTCGTCAGTGCTCAACCGCCGATTGACGACGAGTTTTCCTGGGAAGGGATTTTGACGAGTCCATTGCGACGCTGGTTTCGGTGGTGCACTGACTTCTGACATGCTGAATTCTGTAGCGGCGATCAGCGCTCGCCGCAAATTTCAGTAGACGTCGCGCTTGTAACGCTTGTCGGCTTTGAGTTTCTCAACGTATTCGTTGGTCTGCCCTTCCGACTGGCCGCCTTTGTCCTGAATAATTTTTCGCAACGCGGCATCCACGTCCTTCGCCATTCGCCGCGCATCGCCGCAAACGAAAAAATGCGCGCCTTCACTGTCCATCCATTTCCAAATCTCGTCCGGACAATTCAACATTTTGTGTTGAACGTACGATTTCTCGTTCGAATCGCGCGACCAGGCGCAATCGAGTTTTAAAAATCCGTCGCTCTTCATTTTCTCGAGCTCGTCTTGATAAAAATAATTGCAGTGCGCGTGTTGCGATCCGAAAAAGAGCCAGTTCTTTCCTTTCGCGCCGGTCGATTGTCGATCTTGCAGAAACGCGCGGAACGGCGCGATGCCGGTGCCGGGGCCGACCATGATGATCGGCGTGTTGCCATCTTCGGGCAGTCGAAAGCGCGACGTGTTCGGGAAAACCGGGACCGGCGCGTCCTTTGCACGCTCCGCAAGGAATGTCGAGCAAACCCCTTTGCGCATGCGTCCGCGGCTTTCGTAATGCACAACGTCGATCGTGAAATGCACCGAATCGGGATGCGCCTTCAGGCTCGATGAAATCGAATACATTCGCGGCAGAAGTTTCGCGAGCGTGTCGACGAATTCCTGCGGCGTCCACTTGATCGACGGATGCTCGATTAAGAAATCGACGACTTCCATTCCCCACAAATAAGTGTCGAGATCTTGTTTGCGTTCCGGTTTGAGAAGCTCGCTCAGCAATGGCGCGCCGTTGACCGCTTTGGCGGCGATGGCTTGCAAAAATTTCGGCGTCGTTTGCGTGATCCGGCAATCGCGAAACAAAACTTCGCGCAATGCTTTCTCGCCCGCGGGACCTTTAACGGTTTCATCGCCTTTCGCGCCGATGCGAGTGACAAGCTCATCTACGAGCGCGGGATCGTTCGTCGGCCAGACCGTCATTGAATCGCCAACTTCGTAATTCAAACCCCAGCCTTTGAGATCGAGCTCGAAATGGCGCGTGTCTTTTTCCGAACCTCCGCCGCACAAACTGCGATTGATTCTAATCTTTGCCGGAAACGGATTCGCGCGCGTGTACGGTCCAGGCATTTGTTGTAGCGGCGCTCTATCAGCGCCGAAAATCTGCAAGTTTCATCGTTGTCGGTCGGCGGTCATAGACCGCCGGTACAGAAGAAAAAGCTAGCCGTCGTTGCCAATTGCGAGTGTCGGACAAACTTCCATCGATCGTTGCGCGGCCGCGGTTTCAGCATCGCCTTCCGGTTGTTTGACGAAATAAACCGCCGTCTCATCGTCGTTGGTTTTGAGGAGATTCGGCGCTTCTTCCAGACACGTGCGACACATCGTGCAGGTGGTATCGACGTACCATGGCCCCGGAACATTCAAAGGCTGCTTGCTGTTTTTGTCCGCCATGAGTCGCGTTGTACTAAATCAAAACAAACGGCGCAATCTATTTGGGTGCCGGTATGACGCTTGGTTCAACTTCCGGTTCGGCCGGGGACATCATCGGTTGCGGTGCGGGCGTTGGAGTTGGTAACGGCGTTAGAACTTCGCCGCTCTTCGTTGTTAAAACGCCGCCCGACATCGCAACGTCCTCCACGAAATACAGATCGCTTTTGCTCACGACATTCTTTCCTTCGTCCGATGTCGATATTCGATAAAAGCGTTCCATTTCATCGAGATGAAACGGGCGCGAGCCGCGTCGGCCAAAGACGACGGTTTGTCCGCCAGTCTCGTCAACCACTCGATCGCGCTCGAGCCCACGCGAAATACAAATCGTTTCGCCTTTGGCCGGATAAGTCGCGATCAATTTCGGACTCGGTCGCGGACTGAATCCTTGCGCGCCGGGAACGGTGTCCGGCGAAATCAACTGGAGAACGCGCAATCCATTTTTCCCGTCCGCCACGAGCGCGAACTCCGACGCACTCACGCTGCCGATCTGCACCGCGCGGGTATCGTTCAACGCGCCGCCGGCATTGAACATTTGATCGAGGCGCGGCCGCTCCGGATTTTCAACATCGACAATCGCGAGACCTTCCGGGCCGTTCGCGACGTAAGCGTACGTGCGCGCGACATACAAACGTCCTGCATGATTCAATCGCAGCGTCGAGCGCGGCAGCGGGACCGGACGCGTCGGTTCAGTAAGATCGACAATCTTCAGTCCGTCATCGTCGGTGATGAATCCGTAGCGAAATTGAACCACGACGCAGCGCGGATTTTTCAGGAAGCCATTCGTCAGCTCGCCAACAATTTGCGGATGCGCCGCATCCGAAACATCGACAACGAACAAGCCGCGCGGCGTTGTCATGTAAAGTCGGTGTCCGGTCGCAGCGACGAAAGTGGCGCCGGTCAACGCGCCGTTCGGGTTGAAACGGATCGTTTCACTTTCTTTCAAAAAATTGTTGTCCGGATTTCCATCAACGAGCGTCGCGACATTACTGATCACGAGTCCTTCTTCGCGATCGGAAATGAAAACGTAAGCATAAAAGAGATCGATCGGTTGCTCTTCGTTTTCGGGCAGATGCTGGCGCGCCGGATCGAGCGCGAGCGTGCTCGGCAGCGCGATGCTCGTTGCGTATTTCGTGTGAATCCGCGTGCGTTGACCAAGCGGCGATACCGGCGAGCTGACGATGCGTTCTGAAAATGCTTTCTGGTCGATGTTCGCGACGTCAAAAACTTCGAAACCGCCGGGCCCGTTCGCGGTGTAAAGATATTCGCCCCGCAGCCAAATGTCCTGAATGTCGTGGCCGCTGTGTTCGTACGCTTCGGTCAGAAGCGATCCGCCAGCGAGATGTTTTTTGTAATCGGCGGGATAGGCGATCGATTGCAGATGACTGCCGATGACCGCTTGCGGTTCGTCCGGTTCGGTCCAAACGACAGCGTGCAAACCTTCTTTGCCTTCGCCGATGTAAGCGTAGCGCCCGAAGAAATTCACCGTGCCGGTGCCGAAGCCGAGGAGCTGCGTCATCCACGCGTTGTTGTCGTTTGATTTCGACAAATGGCAGTCCGTGCAATTTTTCGTCGTGCCGACGCTCGATGTCGTGTGCGGAAAATGCGGATTGAATGCCTGGCCGCTGTAACCTTCCGCGGAGAATGTTTGCTGCTGCGAATAAACCCATTCGCGGTTTGCGTTTTGCGAGCTGACGACGACCGCGCTCGACGACCGGATCACTGCCATTCGGTTTTTCTTCACGCTGCCGTCGATCCCGAGCATGAACACGTCGTCGCGGACAACTTGCGGATTGTAGGTGGTGTAATTCCTATCGGTGACGCCTTCGAATTTATTTTGCGGCACGCGCTGGTTCGCTTTCATCGGCAAATGACAACCGAAACAACTCGTCGCCCACGACGTGTGACAGATTTGGCAATCCATCGACGAATTGTCGTGCGCGAGGTGATATCGCGAATCGATCACTTCAGCGCTTCCAAAATCTTTTGTATCGTGACTGGTCAAAACGGTCGCGCTGGATGTCGATCTTGCATGCGAAGGAATAACGCCGCCCCACGTTTTTCCATCGCGTCGCAATGTTTTCGCGTACGCGGATTTCGGATTGTAGTGCGGCGAGAGCGGATCAATCGTGTCGATCGTTTGCGGAATTTCCCAGCGCGTATCTGGCGACATGCTCGATTGCTGAAACAATTGATTTCCTTCCCAAATGAAACGCGGACCGAACGGCGTGTTGCTGTTGTTGAGCAAATCGATTTGCCCCGCGTTGCCGCTTGTGATCAACGTCGGTCGCTTGTCGATCGTGCCGTGACAATCCACGCACGTGATCGTCGTGGCGTTGCGCGGTTCGCCATAAAGCATGCCGTTGCCGTGAACATCGAGATTGAAGTGGCAATCGCCGCATTGCATCCCGCGCGCGAGATGCACGTCTTTCAAATGAACCGCTTTCGCAAACTTTCGCGCGTCGTCGTTGTCGATTTTGTTATCGTCGAGATCGAGCAGGTTGCCTTTGCGATCGTGTTTGAAGATCGCGCGAAAGATCCAGCCGTGTCCGTGATAATCGGCGAACTGCGTGTGCTTGAGCTGCGGATTTAATTCCGCGACTTCATCGAGAAAACTTTTGTCGCCCCAAAGTCCGCGCGCCGCCGCGGCTTCCGGATTTTCCATTGTCGATCTTACGAGTTCGCTGTCGCTCGGATCGTGCTGCGCCTTCGGATACATGAACTCGCCATCGGTCTCCTGGTCCCACCAGGTGTAACCGAGATACGGATTCACGAAGAGATTTCCCTGATGCATGTGGCAGTTCATGCACTGCGATGAAGGAATCGAGCGGGTGAATTGATGCATGATCGGATGACCGCGCTCGGTTTTCGGAATCGATTCGTCAGCCGTGAAACTCAAACCTTGATGACCGAACTTGCTCCACCAGCCGGAATTCGTCGGCGAACGATCGTTCGCGTAAACAACGTGACACGCCGAGCAACCGCTCGATCGATAATCGCCGGGATGATCGTTCGAGCCAAAAAAGCCGAGAAGTGGATCGTGTAACCTGGTCTTTTGGAGACCGAGAAAAACTGGATCGGTGCGGTTCAATGTGCCGAGTCCGCGCTCGGAAAGCCGTCGATCGGGCTTGCCGTTTGGTTCTTCGCTGGTCGGCAAGCCTAACGAGAGCGGTTTGCGTCCGCCTTTTTCGAAAATTCGCAAAATGTTTCCAGGATTGCTGAGGTTGAATCGTGGGAGCGGGTCGATGAACGCGAGAATTCCATGCTCGCGCGTGTCCTCGGCGGTGACCGGCGTGTAGTTGATCAACTTGAGCGGCGCGCCATCCGCGGCGTAGGCCTGACCGAAGCGGTAATTTTTCTCCGGATACGCGCCGTTATTATATAGAGCAGCGCCCCACAGCATCGCGCCGTGGTTCATCATCGAATGATCGACATTGCGGATGATCTCGCCGTGGCAGAGCCCGCACGATTGCCGCGCGACACGAAGGTCGCCGGGATTAATGAAGCGGATGAATTCAGGCGATTCGTGATTCAGCCAGGCGTTCGAGTTCGGCGGGTTCGCGGAAGAATTCCAAAACGCTTTGTTCTTCGGCAAGATGTGTGCTTGCTCTTTCGTTAGGCCGTGCGCGGGATTTCCGCCGTGGCAATCGACGCAACCGAGCACGACATTCTGCGAAGCCTTGTGCATTGGCTCAACGCCGGCGTGGCATTCCAGACAACCGATGCTCTTGCGATCCGCTTCGGCTTGCGTTTGATCGATCCAGTTCCGCGGCGGAATCGCAGCTCGATTAATTGTCGATCTTTGTGAAGCGGAAATTTCCGGACCGTAGCCGGCGGACTCCTCAGCGTTGAGTGTTCTCACTGCGAGTATCAGCAGAAGGATTGGGTAGCGCACGCGTCTCGCGTGTTGGTTTCGGCGTCTCGCCGAAACAGTCTTTGGAAAGAGTTCGCGATCGCGAGACGCGTGCGTTACCCAGAAAGATTTCGGCTTCATCAATATGTCAGCGTCAGCGTCACAATTGCGCTGTAGAGAAATGGATCGACATGGCCGGGTGGGGGACCTGGATAACCGTGAACCGGCACGGTGTTCGCGCGATAAATGTCTTTGTAACCCCAGCGCGGAATTAAAAATCCGCTGCCGGCGGTGATGATGATGTTGTCGGTCAGCAAGGGACGCCATTCGAAGCCGATGCTGCAATCGAGCGCGAAATCGTTGCTCGATTTGTTCGTGAACAAGACGAGCTCGGTCGTCTCGGTCGTGACGGTGCGAATGTAGTTCACGTTGATGAAAGTTTTGAGTTTCGGCAAAATGTCGCCGTCGAATCCGTAACCGAAAATCAACGCGCCGGGATTTACGAAGTTCGCCTGGCCTTCGGATTTGCTCGTGCGGAAATCGATCACCAGACTGTCGCGCTGTTTAAAATTCACCGCCGTGCCGGCGAGATTGAATCCCTGGTGCGAGAAAAAGCTGAACGGTCCGCCAATGAAAAATGGCCGATCGAATACCGTGTCGAAGCCGGTCAATTCGTCGTCCGCCGGCTTCGAATCGCCGCTCGCGTAAAAGATCGACAATTTGTGGCGCATCCAATCTTTGTCGATCGACACTTCGAGCGCGGCCATTTGTGCGTTGATGTCGGCGCGCTGTCCGGCGATTCCGTTCAAGCTGTCTTCGCCGAGAACTTGATAGAGCGCGTGATCGATGTTGAGCGGACCGATGTGCCCGTCGCCGGTCCAGCCTAAATAGTAGGCCTGCAAATAATGATTCGCGACCGTGCCGATCGGCGCCGGGCGCGTGATGAATCCGTTCTTGTCGTAGTGCCGGCTGTTGTTGTCGAAATCGCCAACGAAGCTGAGCTCGCCTGTGTAACCTTTCCAAATTAAATCCTGGCGGAAAACATTCGCGACATACACCTGTTGCGAGCGCGGATCGAATTCGTTGAGATCGGAATAGGTGTCCTTCTCGCGCATGTCGAAGGCGGCAAGATTGTATTGCCAGCGGTTGTTGTCGTAGTTCCCGAAAATTCGAACGCCGAGATTCGTGTCGTTAAAAATGAAGCCGCGGAAATCGCTCACGAACGGCTGCATTCCGACGCGCATCGAAATGAAATCGTAATTGTTCGTGAGATCGCGCAGATGAACTTCCGCGAACGCTTCCTGCAACGACCAGAATTCTTTTTCGCGCGTCGTGCCTTTTTGCGGATTCGGATTTAC
>DATBCV010000114.1:0-13359 GCA_036270275.1 Chthoniobacterales bacterium
GCTCGTCGCGAGCTCGGACGCGAAGATTGTCGAGCGTCGAAGATCGACAACGACGCTGGAACGCTTGTTTCTCGACGCGACGAAAGAATGATGAAGCGCATTACCGCGATCACCGCGATCACGTTGACCGATCTCACGCGCCAAAAGGTCTTCTACGTTTTGCTGCTGTTCGCGCTGGTCCTCATCGGCAGCTCGGTTTTTCTCGCGCGATTTAGTTTTCAACAGGAATTCCAAATCCTGAAAGACGTTTCGCTCGGCGCGATGTCGATCTTCTCTTCGCTGCTCGCGATTGTCGCGACGGCGCGTTTGATTCCACAGGACATCGAGGACCGGACCGTCTACACGATTTTAGCCAAGCCGGTGCCGCGCTTTGAGTATTTGCTGGGAAAACTTTTCGGCGTCGTCCTTTTGCTGGCGATCAGTGTTGTGCTAATGAGCGCGCTGTTCACGGCCGTGCTTTGTCTGCGGGAACAAACGGTCCTCAACGAAACCGCGCGACAAATGAGCAGCGCGCCGCGCGAACAACTCGAGGACGCGTTGAATCAAATCCGCGCGAGCGGTCTCAAGATCGACATCTTTCTCGCGATCGCGGGGATTTTTCTCAAAGCGGCGGTGCTCGTCGCGCTCACGCTTTTCGTTTCGACATTCGCGACCACGAATATTTTCACCGTCTTCGTGATGATCGCCGTTTACTTTATCGGACATCTTGAAGCGACCGCGCGCGAATATTGGCTGACCCAACCAGACGCAGGCTGGCTGGTGAAAACCTTTCTCGCAATCGTGGCGCTGATCTTTCCGGACCTTCAGTCTTTCAATCTGAGCGATGAAGTTGTCGCCGGCGCGGCAATTCCACTGGCGTTATTCGCGAAAACGGCAGTGCTCGGAATTTTCTACGTCGTCATCTACACGCTGGCAGCGACGTTCGTGTTTTACGGGAAGGAATTATGAATCGCCTGTTCTTTTCCTTGGCGATCCTCCTCGTGTTTGGCGTGATTAAAGTTCCGGCCGAGCACGCGATGTCGATCCAACAGCGGCACGCGAATGCGGCCAAACTTTTGAAACTCGATCCGGGAGAAAAACTGGGCCAATTGAGCTTCGTCGCCGCGCTCGGAGGATTCCGCGCGGTCCTCGCCGATTTCCTCTTTATCCAAGCGCACGTCGCGTGGGAGCGGACGGAATGGGGACGTGTTTTGTTTTTGTTTCGACAAGTTACGACCTTGCAGCCACGCGTGCCTCTCTTTTGGGACATCGCCGCGTGGCATATGGCTTGGAACGCGAGCGCGGCGGCGATGAACGATCCCTCCCAGCCGCGACGCGCGCTGCGATTGAAAACACAACGCGAGTATTTCGCGCTCGGGAAAGATTTTCTCGAACGCGGTATGAAAAATAATCCCGACAGCGTGCAACTCTGCGAAGCGCTCGCGCGACTTTATCATGACAAATACAACGACCACGCACACGCCTCGGAGTTTTACGCGAAAGCGGCAACTTTGCCGGGCGCGCACAGTTACGATCGTCGATTTTCCGCCTATGAGCTTTCGTATTGCGAAGGCCGCGAGCGCGAAGCTTACGAGCAATTGCGCGCGCTTTACGATGAAGGCGAGCGCGAACGCCTGCCGACGTTGATTAAGCGCTTAAAATTCCTCGAAGAAAAGCTGGGCGTCCCGCGAGATCAACGCCTTCCGGAGGCGAAACCGTGAATCGTTCCATTGTGAATCGTTAAATCGGATTGGCGATTCACGAATCTCGAATTACGAATTACGATTCCAATCACCGCATGCGTTACGCCATTTTCAGCGATGTTCATGCCAATCTCGAAGCGCTCGAGGCGGTCATGACCGATGCGCAGGAGCAAAAGTGCACGCACTATGTTTGTCTTGGCGATGTCGTCGGTTACAACGCGAACCCGCACGAATGCGTCGCGCTTATCCGAGAGCTCGATTGTCCGACCGTGAAGGGCAATCATGACGAGCAGGCTTCGCTTGCCGAATCATCGCGTGATTTTAACGAGATGGCCGAAGCGGCGATCAATTGGACGCGTGATCATTTGGACGATGCGGACAAAATGTGGCTGCGCGATTTAAAATTGCAGCGGCAAGTGCGCGATTTCACGATCGTGCATGCGACGCTCGATACGCCGGAGCAATGGGGTTACGTCTTCAACAATCTCGACGCCGCGGCCAGCTTCACTTATCAGCACACCGCCGTCTGCTTTTTCGGACACACGCACGTGCCGATGGCATTCGTGCGCGACGATGGCGTGCAACGTTTGCGGATCGACAAATTGCGCATCGAGCCAGGCAACAAATATTTCATTAACGTCGGGAGCGTTGGCCAGCCGCGCGACGGCGAATGGCGCGCCGCCTATTGCATTTACCACGCCGATAGCGCGGTGGTCGAACAGCGCCGGTTGAAATACGACCTCGAGCGTGCGCAGAAAAAAATTATCGACGCCGGCCTGCCACGTTTGTTAGCGGAACGACTCGCCGCCGGCCGTTAAGATCGACATGAGCTACAATTCGATTCTCGTCATTAAACCGAGTTCGCTAGGCGACATCGTGCACACGCTGCCGGCAGTGGCCGCCATTCGCGACGCGCATCCGAAGGCGAAAATCACGTGGGTGATGAATCCGGAATTCACGCCGCTGCTTCGCGGCAATCCCGACGTGAACCACATTCACGTTTTCCCGAGAAAAGATTTTAGCGGGCTCGGCGCGCCGGTGCGCTTTGGACCGTGGCTGAAAGAAACGCGAAAGCTCAAACCCGACCTCGCGCTCGACTTTCAAGGACTGCTGCGGAGCGCGTTCATCGCGCGCATGAGCGGCGCAACAGAAGTCTACGGAATGAGCGACGCGCGCGAAGGCTCCCGATTTTTTTACAGCACGACCGCGAAAGTAAGCAAACGCGAGCACGCGGTAGAGCGTTACTTAAAACTGGCTGAGCTCGCGGGCGCACAGATCGGCGACGCGTTGCGTTGCCCCTTGCCGACAGGCGATCCATTGCCGCGCTTCGACGAATATCCGCCGTTTATTTTGCTGCATCCCTTCGCGCGTGGCAGCGGCAAATCACTCACGAATCGCGTGATCGAAGAAATTTGCGAGGCTTTCGCGCCGACGCGGGTCGTGCTTGTCGGGAAAAGTAATCGTCAGCTCGACATGGCAGACATCGCTGGAAATTGCGTCGAGCTGACCAATCAAACTTCGCTGCTGCAATTGATCCGGCTCATCCGCGTCGCGAAATTTGTCATCAGCGTCGACAGCGGCCCGATGCACATCGCCGCGTCGGTGAACGACAAGCTATTGTCGCTCCATACCTGGACGAACCCGCGTCGCGTCGGTCCTTACAATCCGGACGCGTGGGTGTGGAAACACGGGACAATTGTGCGCGTGAGCGAGTTGGAGAATACGAAACTCAAACGTCGCGGCCGCCCATTTCGATCGAAAGACATTCCCGATATCGTCGAGTTGGTTCGTCCACTCGTGGCGATCGATCCGATGCTCGCCTAGTTCATTTCCAGGCGGCGTGGTAATCGAACTCGTCTCGCGGGAAGAGATCAGTGTTGATGTTATCCAACGCGGGTGGCGTCGAATCCGGTCCGATCAGGACAGCTTTGCCGGGCTGCATGTAGTCGGCCATCATTGCTTCAATGTCGATCCCAGCTCTGGCGAAATATTCGCGAACGAAATCCGTCCGGGCGCGATTCATCACCGTCGCAGGATCGAACGGAATCGGCTCCAGGCTGCCGATATCGACATTGTCGAATCGAATAATGTTCGGAAAAACTGTCCGAAACGTTTCGTGAACGCGCGCGGTGGGAATCCACGTGACCGCAACGCCGCCACGTTTGAGATGCTCGCGTAAGAGCTCAAAATATTCGCGCGAAAAAACATTTCCGGCGTAAGCGCTGGTGGGTCGGAGCGCGTCGGCTTCAATAATGTCGAAGCGCAAATTGCTGTGCATTAAATAAGCGCGTCCGTCACCGGCGACATTTGTCACCCTCTTATCTTGCAGCAACGCAGAAACGCCTGAGTCCGGATGAACCTCGTTTAACTGGCGTAAATTCGGCAACTGCGGTCTGAGAATTTCAACGCACAGGATCGATTCAATTTCAGGACGGCCGCCGATACTGAAGACGGTATCGCCGGATCCCAAGCCGATCACGGCCACGTTACGCGGAGCGGGATGAACCATAAGCGGCAAGGCACCGAGGACACTGTGGATATCCCCGTACGGGATCCAACTTTGTCCAAGTCCGTTCACGAACACGGTCACGTACGGATTTGATTTCGTCCCGTCATCGCGCATGAGAGATACGCCTGAGCCGTCTTCGGCAAGGACGACGCGATTTGGTGTCGCGCCGTGCAATGTCGACCAAAGCGTTTGCGACGTCGGCAAAAAAGCAAAGAGCGCAAAAATAAATGCGAGCGCGAGGGCAATGGCAACGAGGTGCGACCTTACTTTCTCGCGAAGTAAGAGTGCGAGAAAAATTGAACCAAGCGCGGCTACGATCTTCAGCGTCAATGCGGTTCCGAACACGTTCAACATTGTCAAACCGGTCAGCATTGTTCCCGCAATTGCCCCGAGGATGTTGGCGAGTTGCAGCGCGCCAAGCCGTCGGCCGATGTGTTGAAGATCGCGTTGCACCGCCTTTTGCAAATAGGCAAACGCGATCCCCATGGCGAAAGTCGCCGGAAAAATGAGCGCGATCGGCAGTGCGCCGAAGAAAAATAGCCAGCGGCGAATCTCAGTGGCCGCGTCTGGCGATGTGACATGATTGCGCCACAAGTCAGAGATTCCTTTCAGAACAAGGCTAAGATCGAGAGCATCGCGTTCGCCGAGGTAGCTGAACAATTTCGGAAAGAGCGAAGGAACGAGAGGATAAACGAAAAGCGCTATCGCGAACGCGGCATAAATCGCGACGAAGATTTGCAGGGCGAGAAACGCCATCGCCGGCTGACGGGTTTTTCGGACCAAACGCGTTCCGAAAATTGCGCCCGCACCCAAACCGGCCAGAAAAACAGAAAGCGTAGTTCCAAACGTGAACGAGCTCGATTTAAGCGTCACGTTCAGCAATCTCATCCACAAGATTTCGAGCGAGAGCGCAACAAACCCGGAAACAAAGTAGAGCGCGCACCAGGTAAGAAACGTGAGGCCGGGAGGCTCGGCGGTTTGCGATTCATCCGATTTTGCCGGTGCTCGTTCGGCCGAGGGCGCGGCCGCTCCGCGAAAGCAAAGCAGTAAGGTCGCCGCGCAAACGAGGTTAAGGCCAACGCCAACCAGGACACTGTTTGCGAGCCCGAGATTCGGCAGCAACGCCCAACTCGTGATCAACGCCCCGGTCGCCGCGCCTAAAGTGTTTATGCCATATAACCCGCCAATGTTTGGCGCCGCATCGCGCAGTTCGGTCGTGATCACTTTTGCCAGCACCGGCAGCGACACGCCCATGAAAAATGTGGGCCAGAGCAAGATCGAGAATAAGACGATCCAAAGTAAGATGCCCGATTGCCCAAGCGCTGGATGATTTCGATAAAGAAAGTCGTAGAACAACCATTTGCTGAACACGGCGAAGAGCATGATCGCCACTTCGGCGCCAATAAAGGCGAGCAGGTTCAAGCGCCGCGGCAGGCGATCTGCAAAATAGCCGCCGGCGAGATTGCCCACGCCCAGGCCCGCCATGAACGCGGTCACGATGAGCGTTATGGAATAAACATCGCCGCCGGAGAAAAAGACGAGCAGCCGTTGCCAGATCACTTGATACAAAAGCGCGGCAAAACCCGAGAGAAAAAAGACCGCGAAGACAATCACGCGCGGCAAAAGAAGATTCGGCCGATGAGTGTCGATTTTGATTTCAGCTCGAACCATTTCTCTCATTGCAATGCCGCCGCTGAGTCGAACGATTAGTTATTTGTTCGCTGTTCGCTGGCGCAAAACAAATTCGGCGAGGGGGAGATCGCGCGGATACGTCACCTTGAAATTGAAATCGTAGTTTGGAACGAGGACAATGTTGCGCCCGAGAAGCTCGACGGCGGAAACTTCATCCGTCACTGAGATCTTTTTCTTCACCACCGCTTCGTAAGCTTCTTTGAGCAGCTTTTTTTCAAAGACCTGCGGCGTTTGCATCGCGTAAACACCGCGCCGATCGACCGAATTCTTCACGACAAGATCGACATCCACGCGTTTGAGCGTGTCGTTGATCGGTTCGGCGAGAGTCGCCGCGCCATTTTGCTTCGCAGCTTCTAAAACGCGCTCGATCTTTTCGGCGGTGATCATCGGGCGCGCGGCGTCATGCACTGCGACGTAATCCGATTTCGGATCGACTTGCTCCAATCCGGCGCGGACCGAATCGCTGCGTTCCGCGCCCCCGGCGATGACTTGTTTCACTTTTGTTGGTTCGCCGATGAGCTTTCGCAATTCGCCAAGACTATCAGCTCGGCCGACCAAAATTATTTCATCGACGCAGTTTGTGTTTTCGAAAGCGGCGATGGTGTGTGCGATCACCGGTTTGCCGCTAACCAGCGCGAACAATTTGTCGAAGCCCATCCGCTCGCTGCTTCCGGCGGCGACAATGATTACGCTTAACATGAAGAGCAAAGCAAACGTCCAACGCCCAACGTCCAACGCCCAATTCTGAACTCAGAGGAATTCCATTCGATATTCGGCGTTCGGCGTTCGACGTTCGACGTTTTCTTCATCCAAGTTGCTTTTGGACTTCCGCGCTTAGCGTTTTCCCATCGGCGCGGCCGGCGACTTTCGGCTGCAATGCTTTCATGACCGCGCCCATCTGCGCTTTGGAAGTCGCGCCAACTTCAGCGATGGTCTCGCGGACCACTTTCGCGAGATCGTCCGCGCTCATTTGCTGCGGTAAATACGATTGCAAGATCGACAACTCATCTTTTTCCTTCGCCGCGAGCTCGGCCCGTCCGCCTTTTTCGAAACTTTCGATCGAATCCTGACGCTGCTTGACCTGTTTTCGGATGACTTGAGTCGCATCGGCGTCGCTTAATCCACTCTGCGCGCCCGATTTTTCGATCGCGGCATTCATCATCGCGGCTTTGAGCATGCGCAAGACCGCGAGCTTCGTCGCATTCTTCTCGCGCATCGCCGTTTTCAAATCAGAATCGACTCGCTCCGAAAGCGTCATAAAACAAAACTACGGTCCCGCGTCGCGATTGTCGATCTTGGCTTCGAATTTCAAAGGCAAATAATTCCGATCGGCGGTATTGGACCAAAACAGCGCAAGTTTGTAGGTGGTCGCGCTTGTTTCGAAAATGTGCGGGCCGGCGTCGAGAAAAAGCAGGGCGTCGTAAGGCTTGCCATCAAGCACTCCGGCGACGCGTCCTGAGCGAGAGATGATTTTGGTACGTTGCCGGAATCACGACTTCGAATTGAAAACGATGTCGATCCTCAACCGATGGCTGCAGAATTGCGCCGGCGACAGACAATTGGTCAGTCACCGGGAGATAAGCGCGTTGAATAAAAGCACGAGTGGCGGGCGAGTAACGATGATAACGCGTTGAAACAATGCATGTGCGAGTCAATGCATCGCTGTGGCGCATCGTCGTTGATGATGCCGCGCTTGATTGCTTTGCGCGTGATTCGTTCGAGAAGCGGGCGGAAACATCTGCGCCGAAAAATTGTTTCCCCTTTGCCGTCGAGCACGTAGTCCTCCGCAAAAGTGAGCGTGAGCACCTCGCGCAACAACTTTTCCTCGCCAACGCAACGCGACAGCAGCGAATTCGTCGAGCTTCGTTGCACGACGGAGCGGTTTAACCCGGGCTGCGGATTGCGTCTGCCGCTGCGCACACCGATGCGACATCGGTCGCGGAAACAACATCGACATCTTTTCGAGTCCGCTTCAAGAGACCGGCGAGAATGCCGCCCGGACCGAGCTCGACAAACAGATCGCAGCCGAGCGTGACGAGCCGTTCCATGCAATCGACCCAGCGCACCGTGCTGGTCACTTGATCTTGCAACGTCTGATGAATCTCCGGAAGCGTCGTCACCTCGCTCCCCGTCACGTTGCTCACGACCGGAAAATGCGGGACTTGCATCTGCACTTGGAGTGACTCAGCGCCAAATTTTTCGTAAGCACTCTGCATCAAGCGCGAATGATACGCGCCGGCCACGTTCAGCATCGTCGCGCGCCGAATTCCATGTTCCTTTGCGACCGCCACCGCCGCTTCAACTTTCGCGAGCTCACCCGAAATGACGATCTGTCCGGGGGAATTAATGTTCGCAACATCGACATCTTCGTCATCGGCGAGTTGGCGCACGGAATTTTCGTCACCGCCGATCATCGCCGCCATTCCGCCAAGCGTTGCCGCACAAGCTTCTTCCATGAACGTGCCGCGCTTTTGCACAAGTTTGAGGCCGCTCTCGAAATCGAAAGTGCTCGCAGCAGCGTGAGCAGTGAGTTCGCCTAACGACAATCCGGCCGCGCCGCCGATCAAAAATTCGCCGCCGGCGACCTCGCGTAAGATCGACAAGCAGGCGAGGCCGTGAACGAAAAGCGCGGGCTGACAATTCGATGTCTTGGTGAGCTCCGCGAGTGGACCGTGCCACGCGATCTCGCTGAGCTTGCGCCCGAGAATTTCGTCAGCCTGGTCAAACAAATCGCGGGCGACCGGAAATTGTTCTGCCAAATCTTTCCCCATTCCGACCGCCTGAGCACCCTGGCCGGCAAATAGCAAAGCAACCTTCTTCATGTTGTTCGTTAGTTACTCGCAGTCGCGAGACGGCGCGAGTTCCATTTTCAAGTCCATACGCCGTGCCTGAAACGATAAATAAGAAACTGACGCATCAGGCCTAACAAGTCCCGTCACAACTTAAACACCCTCCATGAAAATCTATCCGCTATTCTTTGTCTCACTATTGTTTGTCACTTCCTGCGCCACGATAACGCGGGGCGTGCACGACAAATTAACCGTCACAAGCGATCCACCCGGCGCCAACGTAACGCTTTCTACGGGAGAAAAAGGCGTGACACCGACCAAATTCGTCAAAGAGCGGCGGACCGAGCCATTCACGGTCACCGTGACGAAACCGGGATACGTTTCCCAGACCGTGAAAGTGGAAAGCAAATTTGGCGGGACCGGCGGTGGCGCGATGGCGGGCAATCTCCTTCTCGGCGGCGCTATCGGCATGGGTGTAGACGCAGGCACCGGCGCGTATCGCTCGCTCTATCCAAATCCCCTTTCGGTAAAGTTAGTTCCCACTTCGAAATCGAAGTCGTCCAAAAAATCCACGACTGAGCACTCGGAACAAAACCCAGGGCAGCAATAATCGCCGCGGGTGAAGCGATTTGGTAAAATTTGGGCGTTCGGAATTTTGTGCGGTCTGCCACAGCTGCTTTACGCGGCGAGCTCGGACTGGGCTGAAGCACCAAAGCCGGCATATCCTCTCAATGCCGCGATCCAAGGAAACACAGGCGAAGTAAAGCTTCACGTGGTCGTTAACGGAGATGGACGCGTGCGCGAAGCGGGTATCGTTAAAAGCAGCGGGAACAAAGAACTCGATTATGCTGCGCGCTCGGCAGTGCTCAACTGGCGGCTCGAGAAATCAAAAATCCAATCGCGAGATCTCACAACCGGCCGCGACGTAATTGTATCTTTTCAAGAAACCGCGAAAGAGCGGCGAATCGCAGCCGCAGTGCTCCGACGAGCGTCGGAGAAAGGTTCGGCTTGGAAAGACGGCGGTTTTTTTGCCTTTCCGCCGGACGCAGTTTATCCCGAGGCACGACGGACTGCGCGAATCCGATTTACGATCGCGCCCGATGGACATCCCCGCACTGTCCAACTCGTTCAGAGCTCGGGTTCGAAGAGTTTAGATGCGGCGGCCCTCAGAGGTATTGAAACCTGGAGGGCGTATCCCGAATGGGTCGGCGAAACAGCAGAGGTCCCGGTCACATTCGAAGCGCCGTTTCTAAAACGACCGCGAGCGGAATCTCACGAACGCAGCTGGCAACGGTATGTCGTGTTCGCGCCAAAACCCGATTACCCGTACGAAGCTCGCGCCAAATATATCACCGGCTCCGGCGTCTACTTGCTTACGTTTAATAAAGACGGTCATGTCGAGAATGTTCAAGTCGCGCAAAGCACGGGATCTTCGATTCTCGATTCAGCAGCGATGACCGCGTTCCAAAAATGGCGAGCCACGCCGAATCCTCCTTTCCTGCAAGCGAAGGTGCCCGTCACCTTCAGCATGAGCGGCAGAATAGACGCGGGAAGCTGGCGACTTGGGCAACCAGAACTCGTTGGAAGGCGACGCGAGTAGGCAATTTCTATTTTAAGCTTGCGCGCCGAAGTCGAGCCGGCAGCGTAAACCAATTGTCGATCTATGGCTTTCACTGTGCGCGAATTTGAATCGCCTGATCCGGTAACGCGAGTCGCCGCGGAAGAGGCGAAGCTGCGTGAAGCGGCCGATCACGACATTGGCGAGAAGATGATTCTCAACATGGGGCCGTCACATCCGGCGACGCATGGGGTGTTGCGGCTCGTGCTCGAGCTCGACGGCGAAACTATTACCAAAGCGACGCCGGACGTCGGTTACTTGCATCGCGGCGATGAAAAAATTGCGGAGAACATGCAATACAACCAGTTCGTGCCGTACACCGACCGGCTCGATTATCTTGCGCCGCTCTCGAACAACGTGGCTTACGCGCTCGCGGTGGAGAAATTGATGGGTTGGGAAATTCCGCCGCGCGGCAAAGCGATTCGAGTGATCTGCTGCGAGCTGTCGCGAATTTCGTCGCACCTGATGGGACTCGGCGCGATGGCGCTCGATCTCGGCGCGATGACGGTTTTTCTTTATTCGTTCACGCAGCGCGAAAAGATTTACGACTTGAGCGAACTCCTGACCGGCGCTCGCTTCACCACTTCCTACACGCGCGTCGGCGGACAGATCCGGGATTTGCCGGAGAAATTCATCCCGCAGTTACGCGAGTTTCTCGATCAATTCGGCCCCGCGCTTGATGAGATGGACAAATTGCTTACGCGAAATCGTATCTTTGTCGATCGAACGAAAGAGATCGGTGTGATTACAAAAGAGCGCGCGCTCGCCTACGCACTTTCGGGCCCAAACTTGCGCGGCAGCGGGATCGAACACGATTTGCGCCGCAGACATCCGTATCTCGACTACGAACAGTACGATTTTGAAGTGGTCGTCGGAAGCGCGGGGGATTGTTACGATCGCTATTTGGTGCGCGTGGAAGAAATGCGACAAAGCGTAAGGATTTTGCGCCAAGTCATCGAGAAGTTGCCCGACGGGCCGATCAACGTCGCGGATTGGAAGAACATGACGCCGCCGAAATCTCACGTGATGACGAAAATGGAAGAACTGATCCATCACTTCATCGTCGTGACCGAAGGACTCAAAGCGCCGCCGGGAGAAATTTATTTCGCGGCGGAAAATCCCAAGGGCGAGCTCGGCTTTTACATCAACAGCCGCGGCGGCGGCGTCCCGTACCGGTTGAAGATTCGCGCACCCTCATTCGTGAACTTGAGTATTCTTCCGGAACTACTGCCCGGTCACATGATTGCCGACGTTCCCGCGGTGCTCGGAAGTCTGGACTTTGTCATGGGCGAATGCGACAGATGACGAAAATGACCAAGCACGAATTGAGAATGACGAATCGGATGTCGATCTTGCGGCGAATTTCGCGTCTCTTGCTCATGCTCTTGCTCATGCTCGTGGTCTCTTGCGTCGGCCGACGCATTACGAAAGCGAATGTGGACGAGGTCGCCGAAGGAATGTCGAAGAAACAAGTCGAATCGATTCTTGGACCGCCGACCGAGCTCGACAACAAGGATTTCGTCATTCTGAAAAAGACGACTTACGTTTACCACCAGGGAAAAGACACGGTGACGATCGTTTTCAGGGACGACAAGGTCACGGAGAAGCGAAGCACTCTGACCAATTGACCGTTTTCGTTGTGGACTCGACGAGCACAAACGTTCCCGCCGAGTTGGAGCGAAACATGGACGAAGCAATCGCGCGTTATCCGCGTGATCAAAAACGCAGCGCCGCCCTCCCCTTGCTCCATCTTTGGCAGGAACATTTCGGTTTTATCGACGACGACGCGGTGAACTGGATCGCGGCGAAGCTCGATCTGCAACCGATCAACATTCTCGAGTTGGTCACGTTTTATCCGATGCTGCGCGAGAAGCGCGCGGGCAAAACGCACATTCGCGTCTGTCGAACGCTCAGTTGCGCAATGGCCGGAAGCTATCGCGTGATGGAAAACCTCTGCGCCGCGACCGGGATCGAACGAAAGATCGACAAGAACGGCATGCACACGCCGGTATCAGTAAGCGCGGACGGAAATTACAGCATTGAGTTCGTGGAATGTTTGGCAAGCTGCGGCACGGCGCCGGTTTGCATGGTGAACGACGAGCTGCACGAGAATGTCTTGCCGGAAAACGCAAACGCGATTCTTTCCGAACCGGCGCGCAAGTTCATTCACGAGCCGCATCCGCTCGAGCATCGTCTCATTTTCAAAAATATCGGCCGCCCCGATTGGAAGATCGACATCGACACTTATCTCGAGGCCGGCGGCTACGAAGATTTGAAGAAAGCGGTGAAAATGTCGCGGGCGCAGATCGTTAACGAAGTGAAAACTTCGGGCTTGCGCGGGCGCGGCGGCGCGGGATTTCCAACCGGCGTGAAGTGGAGCTTC
This sequence comes from Chthoniobacterales bacterium, assembly GCA_036270275.1. Lineage (GTDB taxonomy): Bacteria > Verrucomicrobiota > Verrucomicrobiia > Chthoniobacterales > UBA10450 > AV40. Next base: position 12,674 of record DATBCV010000114.1, read on the forward strand.
ATCAAGCCGGACGAGAAGAAGGACGTTTACCTCATTTGCAACGCGGACGAATCCGAGCCCGGCACATTCAAAGACCGCTACATCATCCACGAAGATCCGCATCAGTTGCTCGAAGGGATCGCGATCTCATGCTTCGCGCTCGGCGTGCACGTTGCGTACATATATATAAGAGGCGAATTCCCGGACGGGGCGAAAATTCTCGAGAAGGCGATCGAGGAAGCCCGGGGGAAGAAGTTCCTTGGCAAAAATATTCTTCGCGCCGGGTTCGATCTCGAAGTTCACATTCATCGCGGCGCGGGCGCTTACATTTGCGGCGAGGAAACGGGGCTGATCGAGTCCCTCGAAGGCAAGCGCGCGTATCCGCGCATCAAGCCGCCGTATTTTCCAGCCGTGCTCGGGCTCTACATGTGTCCGACGATCGTGAACAACGTCGAAACTCTTTGCGCGGTGAAACACATAATCGCGATGGGCGGCGCACAGTACGCGCAGCTCGGCCGTCCGAACAACACCGGCACACGCGTGGTTTGCGTCAGCGGCGACGTGGCGCAACCCGGATATTTCGAGATCGAACTCGGCAAAGTGACAATGGGCCAGTTGATTTACGATATGGCCGGCGGCTTAAAATGGGGCCGCCGATTGAAGGCCGTTATCCCCGGCGGCAGCTCGGCAAAAGTTTTGCGCGCGGA
>DATBCV010000115.1:0-29169 GCA_036270275.1 Chthoniobacterales bacterium
AAGTTGAGCGGCACGCGGTAGTGCACACGCAACAGCGCGTAACGCAGCTCGCGCCCGGTGTAACCTTTCGCCAGCACATCCGGGACGGTGTAAAAATTGCCCAGCGACTTTGACATTTTCTGTCCGTCGACCAGCAGGTGCGCGCAATGCAACCAGTAACGGACGAATTTCTTTCCGGTGACGCCTTCGCTCTGCGCGATCTCTGCTTCGTGATGCGGAAAAATGTTGTCCACGCCGCCGCAATGTATGTCAATCTGATCGCCGAGCAACGCGGTCGCCATCGCGCTGCACTCAATGTGCCAGCCGGGACGGCCGGGTCCCCACGGCGAATCCCATTTCACATCGCCGTCGTCTTCATCCCACGCCTTCCAAAGCGCGAAGTCGCCGATGTGTTCCTTGTCGTACTCGTCGTTCTTCACGCGCCCGGTCGATTGCAATTGATCAAGATCGATGTGCGAAAGTTTTCCGTAGTTCGGAAATTTGTTGATCCGGTAGTAAACCGATTTGTCATCGGCCTGATAAGCGAGGCCTTTTGAAATCAACGCGCGGATCATCGCGATCATTCTCTCGATGTATTTTTGATCCGTCGCCGCTGGATAATCGTCAGCGCGCTTGATTCGCAACACCTCGGCGTCCTTGAAGAACGCGTCCTTGAATTGCTGGGTAAATTTCTGGAGCGGCACCTTCGCTTCGCGCGCGCCGCGAATCGTTTTGTCATCGACGTCAGTGAGATTCATCACGCGATGCACCTTGAACCCGCGCGCTTCGAGATGACGCTGGAGCAGGTCCTCGAAAATGTAAGCGCGAAAATTTCCGATGTGCGCGCGGCTGTAAACGGTCGGGCCGCAGGTGTAGATGTCGATCTTGCAATCGTCGCGCGGCTTAAATTCTTCGAGCTCGCGCGAGTAGGTGTTAAAAAATCGGAGCGGCATTTATGTCAATCCGACCGAAGCGGAGGAATCTCTAACTGTTTCTGTCCTGATCACGCTTGGCAGCACGGAAGTATCTAGAGATTCCTCGACTTCGCTCGGAATGACAAACGAGTTTAATCTTGCTCAACCGTCGCAATCGCCGTCGCGGCAATTCCTTCGCCGCGTCCGATTGGACCGAGTCGCTCGTTCGTCGTCGCTTTGATGCTGATCTGCGAATCGGAAACGCCGAGCGCGTCCGCAATTTTTTTGCGCATCGCCGAAACATGCGGCGCGAGCTTTGGCGCTTCCGCCACCACCGTTGCATCGACATTTACTAATCGCGACTTTTTCTCGGCCAGGATCTCCGCCACGCGTTTCAAAATATCCATGCTGCTGATTCCACGAATTGATTGATCGGTGTCTGGAAAATGTTGGCCAATGTCGCCCGCGCAAATCGCGCCGAGCAACGCATCCGCGATCGCATGCGACAAGACGTCCGCATCCGAATGTCCATCGAGTCCGAGCAAATACGGAATTTCCACGCCGCCGAGAATCAGCTTTCGATTTTGGCTGAGCCGGTGGATGTCGTAGCCGATGCCGCTGCGCGTCATAAGATAAATGACGAATGACAAAAAACTTCCAGGTTCGTCATTCCTTCGTCATTGGTCATTGGAGCTTTGTCATTCATCGTCCGTTACAATTTGAGATCGATCACGCCGTTTGAGGCGACGATGCCATATTTGTCTTTCATGTCCGTTCGCGGACGCAAATCGACTTTGCCGCCGGCACTCTCAATCAAAATCCATCCAGCGGCGATGTCCCACAAACTGATTCCGCGCTCGATGTAAGCGTCGAACCGTCCGCACGCGACGTAGGCCATGTCGAGCGCGGCGCTGCCGAGCACGCGACATTTGCGCACTTGATGCACCATCGCCTCCAGCAACGGCAAATTCGTGTCGATCGTGTTGTCCGTTTTTGCGAGGCCCACCGAAATTATGGCTTCGGAAAGTTCCGCGCGCTCGCTCACGCGAAAGTGTTCGCCGTTGAGTCGCGGCTTTTCGCCTTTTGCCACGCTCCAGATCTCGTCGCGCATTGGATCGTAAATAACGCCCACGATGATTTCGCCTTTGCAGCGCAGGGCAATCGAAACGCAGAAGTGCGGGATTTGATAAAAATAATTCACGGTGCCGTCCAGTGGATCGACAATCCATTGATGCGCGCTCGATTGATCGCCGACGACACCTTCCTCGCCGTAAAGCGCGTGCTCGGGAAAATCTTTGAGCAGCAGCTTGGTGATCAGATCCTGCGTCTGCACGTCGATTGCGAGTTTAATGTCGTGCGCCGCGAAAGCATTGACCTCCTTTGCGCGATGAAAATTTTTGCGCAGCAAGTCACCGGCCGCGTGAGCGGCGTTCTCGGCAGCGTCGAGATAATGCTTCATGAAGAAGTTCAGTCGTTGAGCAGTTGATTCGTTGAGACGAGTGGAGAATAGCCACTCTCCTTAACCTCTCAACAACTCAACGTCTCAACGCAAAAAGAAACCGGGAGGAAAATAAATTCTCCTCCCGGGTTGAAGTTTGGGGTTATGACTCCGAAACGAAATTCCGAAGTCGTTTCAATCAGCGTGGGCGCGTTAGTGCCTTTTTCTCTTCGCTGATTTTTTCTTTGCTGCTTTCTTTCTTTTCTTTGCCATCGACTCGATTCCCCCCTTTCAATCCGCTTTCGCGGAAATTCGTGAAGAGGTGAATGACTTCACTAGACGCACGAATTCATCACTGCGTTTTCTTTGTCAAACCTTTTTCGCGCACATCTGCAAAAATTTTTACAAGCTCGCGCGCGATAATTTTCTTCGGCGCGCGCGAAATTTTTCTCGTTTGGCCGCTTTTAAAAAAAATTACGACTTCGTTTTCGTCGCTTTCCATTCCGATGCGCGCATCGTTCCCGACAATGATGTCGCAATTTTTCTCGCGCAGTTTTTTCTTTGCGTTCGCTGCGAGATTGTCCGTTTCAGCGGCAAAACCAACCACGAGGTAATTTCGATTTTTCTTCGGCAACGATCGAAGAATGTCGCGTGTCAGTATTAATTCGAGGAGAAGATCCACGTTTCGCTTTTTGATTTTCCTTCGCGAAACGCGCGCCGGTTTGTAATCCGCGACGGCCGCGCACATCACGAGAACGTCGCACTGGCCGACGCGCTGATGAACCGCTTCGAACATTTCAGCGCTCGTTGAAACTGAAATCAATTCGCAGCCCGCTGGTGGATCGACATTCACCGGCCCGGAAATCAGGACCACCTTGTGCCCGGCCTCCATCGCCGCGGCTGCGATCGCGTAACCCATTTTTCCGGACGAACGATTGCTGATGTAGCGAACAGGATCGATCGGCTCGCGCGTCGGCCCGGCCGTGATGAGGAATCTCACGCGATCAAATTATTTTGACGCGCGAGCAGAAACTCCGCGCGAAACGCGATGTCTTCTGTTTTCCAAAGCCGGCCGAGTCCTTCGTAACCGCAGGCCAGCATTCCTTCTTCCGGCCCGATGAATTCGACGCCGCGGGACTTCAGAAGATCGACATTCTCCTGTGTCGCCGGATGCGACCACATTTTTCCGTTCATCGCCGGCGCGAGCAAAATCGGCGCGCGTGTCGCAAGCGCGATCGCCGCCAGCGGATGATTCGCCAAACCATGCGCGAGCTCGGCAATGATGTTCGCCGTCGCCGGCGCAATCAAAAGAAGATTCGCGCGATCCGCCAGCTCGATGTGACCGGGGCGCCAATTCTCCTTCTCGTCAAAGAAGCTCGTCATCACCGGATTTTTCGAAAGCGTTTGTAAAGTCAGCGGCGTGATGAACTCGGTTGCATCGTGCGTCATCACCGCAAAAACATTGTGACCTTGTTTCACAAGCAAGCTCGCGAGCTCCGCCGATTTGTAGGCCGCGATCGATCCGGTGACGCCGAGCACGATTGTCTTGCCGCCGCCATGCAGTCGCACAACTTTGCGCGCGGTGGGTTTTTCAACTCGCCTGGCCGAATTTCGTTTCATGCAAGATCGACAATTACTTTTGAATCAATCGCCTGCTCAAATATCGCTCGGCATTCATGATGTGTCGAAACTTCTGCAAATCCTCCTCGGTCGTGCGGCTGATGATGGTGTAGCGATATTTCGGCCACGATTGCATTTCGCGAATCGCATTGGTCAGGCGTGTCTCGATTTGCTCGGCCGTTTCCGTTCCGCGCTTCATTAGCCGCCGGCGAAGCTCGTCGACGTCGGGCGGCATCAGAAAAATATCCGCGAGCGATTGGCGGACGATTTCGTCTTTCGAATTGCGAATGTTGGCCGCGCCCTGGGTGTCGATGTCGATCAAGACATCGCGGCCGTTCGCCAGATTTTCGGCCACCGGCTTCAAGAGCGTGCCGTACTGATGCCCGTGCACAGTCGCGTGCTCCAAAAATTCTCCGGCGCGCGAGCGAGTGTTGAATTCGTCTTCGGACAAAAATTGGTAGTCTTCGCCGTCGACTTCGCCTGCGCGTGCCGGCCGTGTTGTGCATGAAACCGAGTAAATGAACTCGGATGTTTCGCGCAGTGCATCGACCAGCGTTGTTTTCCCCGCGCCCGACGGCGCGGAAAGAACGAAAAGAATTCCAGTGCGCGTGAATCGGCTACTCAAGGTTTTGGATTTGCTCGCGAATTTTTTCCAGCTCGGCTTTGCAAAGCACGACGCGCTGCGAAATCCCGGCGTCATTTCCTTTGGCGCCGAGTGTATTCAGCTCGCGAAAGATTTCCTGGGTGATGAACTCGAGCGTCCGGCCGACCGGCTCGTGCCGGCGCAAATGATGAGCGAATTGCGCGAGATGACTTTCCACGCGAGTGAGCTCTTCGGAAACGTCCGCGCGATCGGCAAAAAATGTGATCTCCTTCGTTAATCGCTCGTCTTCCGCCGAAATCGGTAGTCCGGCTTTTTGAATTCGTTCCAGCAGCGTCGCGCGATATTTTTTCACAACGTCCGGATGCAGACCGCGGATCTCTTTGATCTGTTTGCGCATCTCTTTGAGCCGCCGGATCAAATCTTTCGCGAGATGTTTTCCTTCGCGTTCGCGCATTTTGATTAACTCTGCGAGCGCGGAACGCAATGCGCGTTCAACCGCGGGCCAGGCGTCATCGGAATCGATCGCCTCTTCCGGCGCGCGCATCACGCCAGGCGCTTGCAAGATCGAGCTGATCGTGATTTCGCCGGGCGCGTCTAGTTCTTTTTGCAGCGCGCGCATCGCGTCGTGGTACGAGCGGGCAAGATCGACATCGAGCGCGAGTTTACGCGGGGCGCCGGAGCCGTTGTGATAACTCACGACAACGTTGGTGCGGCCGCGCGAGATATTTTCGTTAATCGTCTGCCGAATCTGCGGCTCGAGCGCGACGAGATCGCGCGGAAGATTGATGACGATATCGCTCTGTTTCCGATTTACCGAATTCACCTCGACCGTGAACTTCGTGCCGTTGTGATCGGTCTCGCCATGACCATATCCAGTCATCGATCTCATTTGGATTTCTCCTTCAAACCAAATGCGGCCGCAGCTTGATCGACATCCTTGTCGCCACGGCCGGAACAATTCACGATGACAATTTTATCCTGCTTCATGTTCGCCGCGTTTTTGACGAGATAAGCAATCGCGTGCGCCGTTTCGAGCGCGGGAATAATTCCTTCGGTCTCGGAAAGAATTTTGAAAGCGTTGAGAGCTTCATCGTCGGTCGCGTAAGTATATTCTACGCGGCCGAGATCGCGTAAGTACGAATGTTCGGGACCGACCGCGGCGTAATCGAGACCGGCGGAAACGGAATGAGTCAACTCGATCTGCCCTTCCTCGTTCGCGAGCAAAAAAGTTTTCGTTCCCTGCAAAACTCCGAGCCGCCCGCCTTGAAAACGCGCGGCGTGTTTGCCGGTGCGAATCCCTTCGCCGCCCGCTTCGACGCCGATCATTCGCACCTGTCGATCTTGCAGGAATGGATGAAATAAACCAATCGCGTTACTTCCTCCGCCGACACACGCGACCAACAAATCAGGGAGGCGTTTTTCGCGTTCGAGAATCTGGCGGCGCGCTTCAAGGCCGATCACGCTCTGAAAATCGCGAACCATCATCGGGTAAGGATGCGAGCCAAGCGCCGAGCCCAATATATAATGAGTGGTCCGGACATTGGTGACCCAATCGCGCATCGCTTCGTTGATCGCTTCTTTCAACGTTGCTTGCCCGACCGTCACCGGAACGACTTTCGCGCCGAGAAAATTCATGCGCGCGACGTTCAAAGCTTGCCGCTCCATGTCGATCTTGCCCATGTAAATGACGCATTCGCAACCGAACCGCGCCGCGACCGTGGCCGTAGCAACACCGTGCTGGCCGGCGCCGGTCTCGGCGATGATGCGGCGTTTGCCCATTCGTTGCGCGAGCAGGATCTGGCCGAGCGCATTGTTGATCTTGTGGGCGCCGGTATGGAGCAGATCCTCGCGTTTGAGATAAATCTTCGCGCCGCCGCAACGATTCGTTAGGCGCTCGGCGAAGTAGAGCGGAGTCGGTCGCCCCGCGAAATCGCAGAGTAAGATCGACAATTCATTTTGAAATCCCGCGTCATTCTTGGCGCGCTCATATTCCGCCGCCAACTCGTGCAGCGCGGCCATGAGCGTTTCGGGCACAAACATTCCGCCGTACGGCCCGAAATGGCCGCTTGCGTCTGGAACCGTCTCGGCTTTCACCATGATAAAGAGCAAAACGTTCAACGCCCAACGCTGAACGTCCAACGCTTAATTCAGAAGCGCGTTGATCGCGCGGCGGTGCGGAGAAGGCATTGGAATTTGATTCAGCGCGCGTTTCGAAAACCACCGCTGCGTGTGGACGTCGATCTTGTCGCATTGCGCTCGATGTACTTTCAGCGTGATTTGGTGGTTCGTGAATGGAAAAGCAGCGCGATAAATGGCGTGGCTGCCTTTCGAATTCCCATTCAAGCGCGGCAAGATCCACATTCCGCGCCAGCGCCCGAGGGATTTCTCCAGCAGAACTTTACTGCCGCTCATCGAGAGCCCGTGTTTTTCGACGAGTCGTTTCACTTGTGGCCGCGCGCGTTTCATCGGCAATGCATCCGGATTTTTTGCGCGACAGAAAATTCTGACCGGACAAACGCTGCATTTTGGATTTCGCGGAAGACAAACGAGCGCGCCGAGATCGAGCAACCCTGAGTTGTAGATCGCGGCCGCCTTTTTCGGAACAATGGAGGCGGCGTAATTCCAAAGCGATCGCTGCCCGCGAGTAGAATCGATTGGCGTGCGCAGATTGAAGAGGCGACTCAAAACTCGCGCCGTGTTCGCTTCGACGATTGGCACCGCCTGATCGAACGCGAAAGTGGCAATCGCGTGCGCGGTGTATTTGCCGATGCCTGGAAGTTTCTCCATTTTCGCAATCTCAGCGGGGAAGCGGCCGCGGTATTGATCGACAATCATTTTGGCGGTGGCGTGGAGATTTCGAGCGCGCGCGTAGTAACCCAGACCTTGCCACGCGTGCAGAGCTTCAGTCTCGGAGCTGCGAGCAAGCGCGGCGAAAGTCGGAAAACGCAGGAGCCACTTTTTGTAATACGGCAACACCGACACGACTTGCGTCTGCTGAAGCATGAATTCGGAAACGAGGATGCGGTAGGGATTTCGAGTGCAGCGCCATGGGAGATCGCGACCGTTTTTTCGATACCAGCGCGAGAGGGCGGATCTGAACTTTCGTGCTTCTTGCGGGACCAAGTTGCGGCAAACGTCCAACGCTCAACGCAGAACGTCCAATGCCCAATTCAGAATTCCGAGTTGAGCGTTGAGTCCTGAGCGTTGAGCGTTGAGCTTTGAATTCCTACACGCACCTCCTGAGCGGTGAGCAAGCGACGAAGCTTCGCGCGTTACTGGAAGAACTCGGCTTCGAGTTTTCGCCGAAGCCGTACACTTTATTCTTCGCCCAAAAAAACAAACTCAGCGTCGCAGTTTATGAGAAGGGGCCCAAGGTCCTGCTTCAAGGCAAAGGCGTGGAAGAATTCATCCAGTTTGAATTGGAGCCGAAAATTTTTGGCGAAGCGAAACTGGGATACGAAGAAGTCCATTCTCCAGAGATGTTTGAACCGCATTTGGGAATCGACGAGAGCGGGAAGGGGGATTTTTTCGGCCCGCTGGTCATTGCCGGGGTTTATGTCGACCGCGGCATCGCGCGGAAATTAATGGATGCCGGTGTCCAAGACAGCAAACGTATCACGTCCGATGCGCGTATTCGCGCATTGGCGGAGGAAATTCGAAAAACTTCGATGGGTTTGTTCGATATGGTGTTGATCGGTCCGGCGAAGTACAACGAGCTTTACGAGAAGTTTGGAAATCTCAACAAACTGTTGGCGTGGGGACACGCGCGCGTCATTGAGAACTTGCTCGAGAAGAAGCCCGATTGTCCGCGATCGCTCTCCGACCAATTCGCTGACGCCCGTTTGGTCGAGCAATCGCTTCTGCGCCATGGCCAGAAGATCGACATTCAACAACGGCCGCGCGCAGAATCTGACGTGGCGGTAGCGGCGGCGTCGATTCTGGCGAGAGAAGGCTTTATTAATTGGCTCGATCGCGAGGGCAAAAAACTTGGGCTGCGTTTGGAACGTGGAGTTTCGGAGGCGGTCAAGGCTGCGGCAGTGAAGCTGGTCGCCAGCGGCGGCCCTGATTTGCTTCGGCAGGTTGCGAAGGTGCATTTTCGAACGGCGCACGCGGTTGCGCCGGACCATTTTGCCGAGCCGCCTCCGAAACAAGAGTGGCGGCGATAGAAGCGGGGTAAATCCGCATTCCCGGCAAGGTTCCTGCTATAACTCCTCCCGCCTGTTTGGGAATTTGTGGAAACTCGACTGCTAGCTTTGAATGCCGACCCGGTCTTCCAAGACCGTGCCCTGGCCCTTCTCGACGAGATCGATCACGTCGAGATTAGAATCGTCCGGACCCTTTCGGAAGCCGTCCAAGCTTTGCTCGACGAGAATTTCGATGGCTTAATCATCGAAGGAGATGCCGCATTGGCGGTCGAACAGGGCACCAATCTCCGGCAACATTTTCCGTCCCTGGCGATCACGTGTCTTTTGGAGAGCGGGAAGACGGCGCGCATTGCCGCGGCCGCCAAAGAACAGAACATCGATTTGCTGAAAATGGCGTGGAGCGATGCGGGCCTGGGCCGAACCCTCGGTCGCTTCGTACGCTCGCTCGATTCGCATGCCGCGACAGCGTCAGAAGGGATCGACCCGTGTCATTCGCTTATCGGAAATCTTAATCAATTCTCGGCGGCGGAAATTCTGCAGATGAGCTGTCTCAGCCAACGAAGCGGACGTTTCACATTCAAGTCAGGCCGGGGCAACAGTGAGATTTATTTGCAGCAAGGCTCGGTTCGTCACGCGGTGTTCGGTTCTGTCGTGGGCGAAGCGGCGGTGGCGGAAATCTTTCGCTGGCGCCAGGGCCGTTTTTATTTTGAAGAAGGAATCATCAGCCAGGAGCAAACCGTGAATCGTCCGTGGGCTCATCTGTTGATCGACAATCTGCAAAAGCTCGATGAGACGCTCGAGCTGGTAAGCGTTTAGCGGGACCTTTCGATGCGCGACAAACACCTTGAGACACAGCTGCGTTTGGTGACTCTGCAGTTGGATAATTGGAAAAAGCTGCACGACCTGATTACCTACGGTTTAGACAAAGCAAAACCGATTATCTCGAGCGAGCAGGAGCGCCAGTTCACCGAAATTCGCGCGAATCTTTTGCAGGAAATGGAGTACGTCCTGCGCGAGCTCAACATTCTGGCGGATGTTTCCGGCAAGGCGATGAGCGTGTTGCAACGCGGAGTGTCGCTGCGCGGAGTCCGCGATCTCCCCGACTCCGAAGTGCGTCGTTTAGAAACCGATTGGAACGGCGTCTTTACAAGACTCGGCCTGATTCAGGGCCAACTCAAAGCGCGCCGCAAGGAATTGGCCGAACAAACCGTGTTCAACTTCTATCTGAACCGGCTTTTACGGCGTCCAGCCACGGCGCATTAAGAGGGCAATACGCCCTTTAGCATCGCTAGGCCCCTCGGCCCAAAGAATTTACTTTTCTTTGCCGATCATGCCCGCGAATGTGCCACGGCGAACGATTCCTTTTTTGGGAGTATGTCAAAGCTTACCAAACGAGACATTGTGGTTGCGATTAGCAACCAGACAGGAATGGTACAACACCAAGTCTTCGATATCGTACAACGCACTCTCGATAAAATCACCGACAGTCTGGCCAATAACGTGCCGGTTGAGTTACGCAATTTCGGAATCTTCCAGCCGCGACTGACCAAGCCGCGTGTCGGACGAAACCCAAACCAGCCCGGCAGCAGTTTCGTTATTCCTTCGCGCGCTACAGTGAAGTTCAAAGCCGGCAAAATTATGCGCCAGCGCGTGGAAAAATTGTCGCGTGAGCTGAAGGACGCCGCGGAAAGAAAAGATCAGACCAAAGCGGCGGCAGTCAGCGGGAAATAACGCGTTACAAGATCGACAATCGCACAAGCGGCGATCTTAAGATGTCGATGCGAGGAGGCGCCGAATCGCTTCGTCGAGACGATCGAAATTGATCGGCTTGGTGAGATGTTCCGCAAATCCTGCGTCGCGCGATTTGCTCACGTCGTTTTCGGATCCGAAACCGCTGAGCGCGATTGCGGGAAACCGTTTTGTTTTTCGCAGCTCGGCCATTAGCTCATAGCCATTCAGGTCCGGCAGGCCAATGTCGCTAATGACGAGGTCGAAATCGCTCTCGCTCGCTTTTTCCACAGCTTGACCAGCGGAATGGGCCACGGTGATGTCGTAGCCGCGGCGTTCGAGGAGTAATTTCATTCCTTTGCAGGTGTCCACATGATCGTCCACCAGAAGCAGCCGCCGCCGCTTTGAAGAAACAGTTTCCTTCGCAACGTCTGGGCGGCCGCGGACCGCGCCATTGTCCGAGGGAGCCGGCGCAGGGACCGTTGTTAGATCGACAATGAAGGTTGTGCCTTTGTCTTTGCCCGGACTTTCGACGCGAATTTTTCCGTGATGAGCGTCGACCATCGCTTTGGAAATCGCCAGCCCAAGACCGAGTCCACCAAATCGGCGCGTAATCGAAGCTTGTCCTTGCTCGAACGCGTTAAATATTTTCCCGATCTTGTCCGGATCGATGCCGATTCCCGTGTCAGTGATGCGAATCTCGATTTCTTTCGGCGAAGGATTCAACGTTGCCATCGTCAGCCGTCCGCCTTCCGGGGTAAACTTCACGCTGTTTTTTACCAGGTTCCAGAACACCTGTTGCAAGCGCGCGGGATCGCCGTCGACATGAACATGCGTTGCCTTCAACTCAAACCGCGGCTCAATTTTCTTTCGGGCCATGTCTTCCCGTGAAATCTCGTAGGCGCGGCGCAGAATTTCGTGAACATCGACAACTTCGAAGGTCAGTTGCAATTTGCCTTTCGCGATTCGCGTGACGTCGAGCAAGTCGTCGATCAAACGCGCTTCGAGTTCGACGTTGCGCCGAATCACTTCGAGCGCTTCGTGCACTTTGGGTGATTTAGGCGCGCTCGCTTCGAGTTCGCTCACCATCGCGATGACGGGCGAAAGCGGATTGCGCAGCTCGTGCGAAAGCAACGCGAGAAATTGGTCTTTAGCGGTGTTGGCGCTGATCAGCTCCTGGCGCAGCGTGACGTCGCGCGTCTTGTCCTCCACGAAATACAAAACGCCCTGGATCGTTTCATCCGGCGCTTGGAGACGAACCAGAGTGACGTTGACGAAATGCGTCATGCCGCCTTCGTCTTCGAATGGCTGCTCGATTAACTGGAACGGTGTGCCAAACGAAAGGACACGCTCGAGCGCATCAGTCGGCGCGATTTTCACTTCATCATAATTGGCGCCGATCGCATCCCGCCGTCTTGGGAAACCGCCCAAGCGCTGCGCCATTTGCGTGAACGCATCGTTTGCTTGCGAAAATTTTCGCGTGTTCGGATCGATAAACGCGATGCCGACCGGCATGTTGGCGAGGATTTTCTCGTTAAAAATCACTTCGCGCTCGATCCGCCGTGCGGCTTCGGTCTGACGGCGGTAAAAAATTCCACCGAGCCAGGCAAAGATCGTGGTGAGCACCATTAACCACGCTGCGAGAACGCCAACGCGCCCGACCAGCTCGCGCACCGGTTTGTAGGCGACCGCTTTCGGTTGCTTAACGACGACGGTCCAACCGGTGGATTCGACCGGCATGAAAGAAAACAAATTACCCGCGCGCTCCAAGTTTCCGTGCCGTTGCTCGTGAATCTCTCTTGGCAAAAGCGCTTCCGGCGCGGGAGACGGGTCTGGATTCGGGCGAAAATCATTCGTGAAAAGCGCCTGGCCCATTTGATCGATAACCTGGCAGGTCGCCTGGTCGGCAAACTGGATGGTGGAAAGACGCCGTCCCATTCGTTCCACCAGAACCGACACGCCCAGATAGCCGACAATATTTTTGTCCGGCGTCCGGACCGCGCCCGCGATGTCCGTGACGATGCGCTTATCGGAAAAACGCGGATGCACCGGGGAGACGAACGCGCCCGAAATCTTTTCCGCTTCCGGGCGCCAGTAATTTGAATCGAAATCTTTGCCGATCATCGCCGGCGGATACGGAATTGATGCGATTAATCTTCCATCGCGTCCGGTCACGAACATTCCATCGATGCGCGGGTGCGAGTAAAAGGTCGTGCCGAGCCATTGCTGCGCGGCGGTTTGAGGATTTGAAGAATTCAGAATGCGCGCGACATCCGGAAGCGTCTGGTAATACTCAATGATTCCTTCAGTGCGGCTGAGATCATCCCCGACCATGCGACTGATCAATTGCACGAACGTTTGCCGGTCCCGCAGGATTCGCGTTTCGAGCATCTTGGTCAGAAACGCGTAGGAGAACCAGACTGTCAGGATCGATGGCACCCAGCCGGCCAAAAGGATTGAGACCACGATGTTGAAGCGCTCGAATCGATCGTGGCGGCCTTTTTTGAAAAGGTAGCGAAATGGCATGCCGTTTCGGACAGGAACTCTATCATACCAGCAAAGCCCCTGCCGCCGTGGGAGGATTATTCGCCTTGCCGGATGGCGTCGTTGAGTGCCCGCGCTTCCGCCCGGATAAGATCGACATCCGCGCGATTGATCGCTTCCGGCGGTTTGCTCAGGATCGGCTGGAGCTTTTTTACGCCGGCGCGCAATTTCTCAAAGAGCGCCGAGTGCGCTACCGTCGGCGGCAGCGTCTTTAATTCCGTCCCGAAATAATCCGCCAGATCCGGTTGCGCCAAAATCTTCGCCCGCGCCCTTGAGAATTCCTCCTGCACCGCGCCCGCCGAGATTTCCAACCCGCGCAACCACCCGCCGAGACTGATCAAATGCGCCATTTTCTCGTCGCGTAAATCGATCATCGCTTGTTCGACATCGGCCTGCGTTGCGATCAGTTCCTGCCGCACCTTCTCCCACTCGCCGCGTTTGCCGAGATCGGTCAAGCTCGCGCTGTGTCGCATCACACGATCTCCGACACCAAATGCGCGCGCCTGCTCGATCAATGCGCGGCCGAAATTTTCCACGAGATTTTTTCTCTGCGCTTCGACGATCAGAAATCCGTCAGCGATGAGTCCGCCAAAGATCATTCCTTTTTGCTCGCGATTGGCGGTGACTGATTGCGGCAGCTCGCGTTTGAGTTGATCGAATGGCAACGGGCGCAGTTGATCGAGCTGCACGAAAATCCGCTCAATCGACGGCGTGGTGTAAGAGTTTACGCCGAGCTCTTCGCGTTCGTGTTCTTTGTCGTCGTTCGGCTCATCCTGGGCGCGCGCAATCGCACCAAACGCGAAGCAAACCGCGAGAAAGATCGACATTGTGACCAAATTTGCTCGCGTCATCAGATTTTTCCCGAGGCAAAGCCGCCATTTTTGATTTGACGCTGGCGGAGGAAGAGCCATCATGCGCACCTGCTGTCTAGTTGACTGGCAGCCACCAACCTTATGCAAGGAAGTCTCGGCTATTTGATTTGGACGGCGTGTTACCTGGCCGTGCTCATGGGGCTGTCTGCTTACGGCATTCACCGGTATTTCATCATTTATCTCTTCCTCAAGAACCGCAAACGCGGGGCCAACCCCGCAGGCCACTTCAGCCCGTTGCCCAAAGTCACGGTCCAGCTTCCCATCTTTAACGAAATTTACGTGGTCGAGCGACTCTTGCGCTCAGTCAGTGAGCTCGATTACCCGCGCGAGCTGCTGCAAATCCAGGTCCTCGATGATTCCACGGACGAAACGCGCGACGTGACTGCCGCCTGCGCGAACGAATTGCGTGCGCGCGGTTTCGATGTTGAACTCATACAGCGTGTCGACCGAATCGGATTTAAAGCCGGCGCGCTCTCGGTCGGACTTGAATCCGCCGCGGGCGAGTTCGTTTGCATTTTAGATGCGGATTTCGTCCCACCTCGCGACTTGCTGCAGCGCACGGTGCATTTCTTCACCGATCCGAAGATCGGCATGATCCAAACTCGCTGGGGACATTTGAACCGCGGTTATTCATTGCTCACTCGAGTGCAGGCAATGTTTTTGGACGGCCACCTCGTGCTCGAGCAAACCGCGCGCAGCCGCAGCGGGCGCTTCTTTAACTTCAACGGCACCGCCGGACTTTGGCGGAAATCGTGCATCGAAGAGGCCGGCGGGTGGCAGCACGACACGCTTTGCGAAGATCTCGATCTTAGTTATCGCGCCCAGCTCGCGGGCTGGAAGTTTATTTTTCTTCCCGACGTGGTGACGCCGGCCGAGTTGCCCGTCGACATGAACGGTTTCAAATCGCAGCAGCACCGCTGGACCAAGGGATCGATTCAAACCTGCAAAAAACTTCTGCCAAGTATTTGGCGAAGCGATCTTCCATTCGCGATCAAGGCCGAAGCGACCGGCCACTTGGTTTCCAATTTCGCTTATCTATTGCTCGCTTGTCTCTGCGTTCTTTTGCACCCGTCGACCGGCGGACCTCAAGGCGGTTGGGTACGCATGCTTTTGATCGACATTCCCATTTTCCTGACAGCTTCGGTCTCAGTCGCGGTCTTCTACGTTTGCGCGCAACGCGAGTTGCATCCGCGCAGTTGGATGAAGCAGATGCTGCTCTTGCCTTGTTTGCTCGCGCTCGGGATCGGTCTCTCGCTCAACAACGCGCGCGCGGTTCTGGAAGCGATTTTTAATCACCAATCGGATTTTACGCGCACACCGAAGTACGGCATTGAGCGCCGCACACAGACCTGGCGAAGTTGCAAGTACCGCGCGCTCAAATCGACTTTGCCCTTCGCGGAGTTGGGATTCGCGATCTATTTCAGCTACTTCGTTTGGTACGCCGCCACTCATGGGCAATTCCTGTCGGTACCGTTCCTGCTCATGTTTCAGGCTGGATTCCTTTATGTCGCGCTCTCCTCGCTTCTGCCGTGGTCTCCGAAGATCAGCTTTGGCGCTTCTCGCTCCCCATCGCCAATTCCCGCGTGACAACGCGCATTTTATGAGTAAAAGAGCGCGGATGGTTCGTTCCTCCGCCTTAGCCCTTCTCCTTTTCGTTTCGGCCGCTGGGGCCAGCACCGTCACAGTTCCAGCTCCAAGTCTTAACGCACGCGTTATTGTCAGTGTGCGGGACCAAAAATTGATGCTGATCGAAAACGGCCAGATCGCTGCCACCTATCAGGTTTCAACTTCGAAATACGGCTTGGGTGATGGATGGGGAAGTCTCGCCACTCCGCTTGGACTTTTGCAGGTTGCACAAAAAATCGGCGATCGCGCGCCAATGGGCGCCGTGTTTCATAATCGCCGTTGGACTGGTGAAGTTCTCCACCCGAATACTCCCGGTCGCGATCCGGTGATGACGCGCATCATCTGGCTGCGCGGCTTGGAAGCGGCGAACTCGCATGCCTTCCAGCGCTGCATTTACATTCACGGCACGAACGAGGAAAAATTAATCGGCAAACCCGCGAGCTTCGGCTGCATTCGGATGCGATCGACCGACGTCTTCGCGCTTTATAACCAGATTCCACTCGGCACGCCTGTCGAAATCGTTCAGGACAAACTTCCAAAGTCGAAAAACATGGCCGACCCCCAAGTTTACGGTTTCGATGCTCCGGCCTCCGCCTCAGGTTTGCGTAAAGATCAGGCAGTCAAGCTCGCTTCCAATCCGCGCACCTGAAATCGCGTCCGGCGATTTCGGCAAGATCGACATCTTGACATTTCGAGCGTCTGCGCGACCGTCGTCGCCCGGTTTAAGAGACAATGGCTAATACACGATCAGCGGCGAAACGCGCGAGACAATCCGTGCGTAGGGCTACGCAGAATCGCGGCGCGCGCACGCGTCTGCGCAATTTGCAAAAGCGCGCCGGCGGCAAAGACAATTCCGACGCCGCGCAAGTTCGCGCTCTGATCGCAGCTCTCGATAAAGCGGCCAAGCGCGGCATCATTCATCGCAACGCCGCGGATCGACGCAAAGCGCGCCTCAACGCGCAGCTTCTCGGCAAAAAGTAATCAGGCGAGGAAATGATCCTGGCCGGCAATGCCGAATCGGCTTTGCATCTCCTTCAGGACGGCTAGATTTCTCCCAATGATTCCGGCTCTCATCCTCATTTTATCCGCCGTCGTTTATCGAATTGCGGGTGCGCTTCTCATTCATTCTGGTCAGGCGCTGTGGTTATCAAACTTCGCGCCGCTCGCGGCCATCGCGCTTTGCGGCGCGGTTTATTTTCCGCCGCGGTTCAAATTTACCGTCCCGCTCGGCGCGCTTTTCGTTTCCGATTTATTTTTGAACTACATTTACGGCGCGACGTTGGTGCAGACCGAAATGGTCAGCCATTACGTCGCGCTCGCAGTTGTCGGCCTCATTGGCGTTGCCTTGCAAAATCGCGCGTCACTGAAAACCTTACTGCCGGCATCGATTGCTGGATCGACAATCTTCTATCTGATCACAAACGTGGTCTCGTGGTTGAGCGATCCCGGTTATGCCAAAAACTTTGCCGGGCTTATTCAATCGCTCACCGTCGGTTTGCCGCAATACAGCGCCACACCGACCTGGATGTTTTTCCGCAATACACTGCTCAGTGATTTGTTTTTCACGCTCGTTTTTGTCGCGTGCATGAACTTTGGGCGAAGCACCGGTCGGGCGCGCGCCGGAGCTGCACTTCCCCGCGTCGCATAATTTTCCATGCAGCGGTCCGAGCAACGCGACGAAGTCGAGATGCTCGCGATGATGCTGCTGATCCGCCGTTTCGAGGAACGCGCGAGCCAGCAATATCAGGCGCAGAAAATCGGCGGCTTCTGTCATCTTTACATTGGCCAGGAAGCCGTCGTTGTCGGCGCGGTCGCAGCCGTCCGCGATGACGATTACATAATTACCGCCTACCGCGATCACGGCCACGCACTTGCGCGCGGAACGAGCCCCAACGCCTGCATGGCTGAGCTCTTTGGAAAAGCCACCGGTTGCACACGAGGCCTTGGCGGTTCGATGCATTTTTTCGATAAGCAACGGCACATGTACGGCGGGCACGCCATCGTCGGCGCTCACGTTCCGCTCGCGGCCGGCTTGGCCTTCGCGTCGAAATATCGCGAGGAAGATCGCGTCACGCTGTGTTTCTTCGGCGACGGAGCGATTAATCAGGGCGCGTTCCACGAAGCGCTCAATCTCATCGCGCTCTACAAATTGCCCGTCATTTTGATTTGCGAAAACAATCTCTTCGCGATGGGCACGTCCGTGAAAAGATCGACATCGTTGAAGCAAATTGTCGATCGCGCCGAAGGCTACGACATTCCGGGCGACATCGTGGACGGCATGAACTTTCGCGAGGTCCGCGACAAGATCGCCGAAGTAGCCGCCTCGATGCGCAAAGAGGCGCATCCGGCGTTTTTGGAAGTGCGGACTTATCGTTATCGCGGTCATTCCATGTCCGATCCCGCAAGTTATCGAACGAAAGATGAGCTGGAAAAATATCGACTCGACGATCCGATCATTCGTTTGCGCGCGCAGCTGACTCGAGAAGGCAAATTGACCAACGAACAATTCGATGCGCTCGACAAGAAAGCCAAACAAGCTGCGCTCGACTCGGTAAAATTCGCGGAGCAAAGTCCGGAGCTGCCGGTCGAAGACGTTTACAAATACGTTTACAAGGAGGGAAACAATTCGTGAGAGAGATCACCTATCGTCAGGCTCTCAATGAAGCGCTCGCCGAAGAGCTGGAGCGCGATCCGAACGTTTTTCTGATGGGAGAAGAAGTCGCCGAGTACAACGGCGCCTACAAAGTAAGTCAGGGCTTGCTCGATCGCTTTGGCCCGAAGCGAATCATCGACACGCCGATCAGTGAGAACGGATTCGCCGGTCTCGGAATCGGCGCGGCGATGGCCGGTTTGCGGCCGATCGTCGAATTCATGACCTTCAGTTTTTCTCTCGTCGCTTTCGATCAGGTCGTGAACAACGCGCCCAACATGCTGATGATGTCGGGCGGGCAGTTCAATATTCCGATCACGTTTCGCGGACCGAACGGTCCCGCGCATCAACTTGGCGCGACGCACTCTCACGCCACCGAAAATTTCTTCGCCAGTGTGCCCGGTTTGAAAGTTTGCACACCGGCGACACCGCGCGATGCGAAAGGGCTTTTGAAAACAGCCGTGCGCGATGACAATCCCGTCCTCGTCCTCGAAGCCGAGCTTCTTTACAGCTCGAAAGGAATGGTCGAACCGCCCGACGAAGAATTGTTGATTCCGCTCGGCCAGGCCGAAGTAAAACGCGAAGGCAGCGATGTCACGATCATTTGTTACGCCCAAACTGTTCCGCTTGCCCTCAAAGTCGCGGCGGAACTCGAGGAGGAAGACATTTCCGCGGAGATTGTCGATCTTCGCTCGATCAAACCGCTGGATGAACAAGCGATTTTCAATTCGATCGCCAAAACGCACCGCGCGGTGATCGTGGAGCAGGACCGGCCGTTTTGCGGGGTCGGGGCGGAAGTTTGCTATCGGATTCAGAAAAACATTTTTGATGAGCTCGACGCGCCGGTCCTGCGCGTTTCTCAAGAGGACGTGCCAATGCCTTACAACGAGAAGCTGGAGAAATTCGTCCTTCCGAATCCCGACAAGTTGATGTCTGCGGTCAAGAAAGTCTGTTACGCCTAACGAGCCATGCCTGAAATCCAGATGCCGAAATTGAGCGACACGATGACGGAGGGAACTCTCGTCGCCTGGAAAAAGAAAAAAGGCGACAAAGTTTCGGCCGGCGAAGTGATCGCCGAGATCGAGACCGACAAGGCGACAATGGAGTGGGAATCGCCAGAGGACGGAACGCTCACCGAGATTTTCGTGAAAGAAGGCGAGAAGGTAAACGTCGGCGACAAAATCGCGTTCATCGGCGAGGAGGGCGAGCAGGCCCCGAAAAAAGAGGAAAAGAAAAAAGAAGAAGCGCCCAAAAAAGAAGAGAAGCCGAAAGCGGACGAGAAAAAGGAAAAGAAGCCACAGGCTGAAACGGAAAAACCCGCGCCCGCTGAAAAGAAAGAAAAAGAAACCGCGCCGCCGCAGGAAAAGAAACCTTCTGTAGAGGCCGGCGTCTCGCCGGCAAAACCGAAAGAAGAGCCGCGGGGACGGCCGCCACTACAGAAGACAGACGATGAGGCGCGCGTGAAAGCTTCGCCGGTTGCGCGGCGAGTTGCGGCTGAGCTTGGTGTCGATCTTTCCAGCGTCAAAGGAACCGGGCCCGAAGGTCGCGTCAGCGAATCGGACGTGCGCGCGGCCGCGAAATCCAAACTATCTTCTGTAGGCGCCGGCGTCTCGCCGGCACAACCAAAAGGAGAGCCGCCGGGAGGGCGGCCGCTACAGCAGGAAGGCAGCACCCGCATTCAACTTTCCGGGATGCGCCGCGGAATCGCGGAGCGTCTCGTCCAAAGCAAAGCGCCGGTTCCGCATTTTTATTTAAACATCAACATCAACGCCGGGCCGTTGATTGAATCGCGCGCCGAATTGAAATCGGCGGGCGAAGAGGCGGACACATCGAAGATCACGGTGAACGATTTCGTTTTGAAAGCGGCGGTGATGGCCGCGGTGAAAGTTCCGAAGGTCAATGCGATGTTCGATGGCGATTCGATTGTCCAATTCGCCGATGTCGATCTTGGCATCGCGGTTGCGATCGATGACGGCTTGCTCACGCCCGTGATTCGCGCGGCGCAAAATAAATCCCTGCGAGAGATCAGCGCGGCCGCGAAAGATCTCGCAACCCGCGCGCGCAACAAGCGCATGAAGCCGGAAGAATTCCAGGGTGGTTCGTTCACGGTCTCGAATCTCGGCGGGATGGGAATTGATTCGTTCAGCGCGATCATCAATCCGCCGCAGGGATTTATTCTAGCGGTGGGAAAGATCGACAAGGTGCCAGTCGTCGACGATTGCGATCAGATCGTCGCCGGCCAACGCATGTCGATTTGGATGAGCTGCGATCATCGGGTGATCGACGGAGCACTCGGCGCCGTTTATTTAAGGGAACTGCGCCATCTTCTCGAGAATCCTGCGCTGCTCTTGGTGTAGTCTTGTAGCCGCTTCGCTATGCGAAGCGTAATGTTGGGCAAATCGTTTGCACGCATTGCGTCGCCCACAGGGCGACGGCTACAGGCGAAGCATCAGGACACAGAGCGCTCGCGCGAGGTTGTTTCCCACGTCATAAAGTCATCGAGAGTTTCGCGCGTGCGGCGCACGGCGAACGCGAGGACGACTGCGTCGTCGGCAAAGCCGAGCCCTACAATCCAATCGGGAATAAGATCGAATGGATTCAAAATATAGATGATCGCACCGACAATCATCACCAGACTTTGCGTTGGCACGTTGCGATATTCGCGGCGGTAATAAGCGCGAATCAAACGCAACATTGCCTGGAAGTAGGCCCAAAGATCCTTGAAGCGTTCGCGGGGAATTGTCGGCGCCATTTTTACCGCTTCCTTGAAAAGCTCGCGCAATCGCTCCGGATTTTTCGCGTAGGACCGGGCGTTTGTCAGCGCCTGAGAGAACGCCGGACTGCGCGGCGCGCTCTTCTTCAAAGACGATGGCGGTTTTAACTTCGATCCTCTCGTGCGCCTCATGGTCCCCTGAATACTGAGAACCAGATTTGAGGCCTGAACAAGTGCTCCCGAAAAGAAAAACCGATTTTTACCCGCGCGTTTCCCAAGCCATGAAATTGTCGAGCGCGTCACGGCTTCGTTTGACCGCGAGCGCGATGACAGTCGCGTCGTCGAGATAACCGAGGGCGGGCAACGCGTCCGGGATGACGTCGAGCGGATTCACGAGATAGACAATGGCGGCGACGATGACCACGAGTGTGCTTTCGGGAATGTCGCGATACGCACCATCGCTGTAGGCGCGGATCAAACGCAGCATCGCTTGAAAGTAGGACCAGGTTTCAGCGAAAGGTTCGCGCGGCATTGCCGCGGCCTCTTTCACTGCTTCGTCGAATAACGCGCGCAAACGCGAGGGATTTCCGATGTAAGTCTTTGCGCTTACCACTGCGGTCGCGAATTCCGCGTCGAGTCGCTTTTGCAAATCTGGCAACGGAGTGCGCTTTGATTTGGTCGGCGACCTTTTGTTTCGCGCCGGCGTTGTTCGCTTCTTTTTCTTCACCGGCGAATATCAAAGCATTCTGCGCCGCTCCTGAGAAGCCGATTGTCATGGTTTAGATGGACTGTAAGATCGACAAATAACCGGCGCGCAGAGCCGGTAAATCTTTTATGGACGATTCTCCTCATCAAAAGGATTTGCAGTCAGTCTCGTTTATTGTGCACGCGACGCGCGGCGTCATTCGCGATCAACGGACGCGGCGCAAAGCGATGGCATTCCTGCTCGGCGTGGCCGTCCTGCTTTTGATTTCAGGACTGACGTTTTTGCAGCCGCTCCTGAATCCGCATGAGCATCCGTGGTTCGTCATTTTTTTTTGGATCGTTTGCGTCTGGCTGACGTTTACCGCCACGTTGCTCGCGCTTTTTGATTTGTTGCTGGTCCGAGCGCAGGCGCGCCGCGCGCAACGCGAGCTGCGCGAGAAATTGAAATCGCAACAAAGTGGAGGGACGGGCTCTGTCCCGTCCCATGAATCGGGGCGACAGGGAGACGGTGGCAATTTATGATCGCGCCCGGGGACGAAATCGGGCGAAAACATCCGCCGCATTTTACTGCGACAGATCGGTTCAACACGTCAACGATCATTTTCCTAACCGTATGTACCAAGAATCGGAAGCCGATTCTCGCCAACGATTCATCGCACGAGCTTTTGAAAAAGGCGTGGCGAACTCGGCCCGCCTGGCTTGTCGGTCGTTACGTCATAATGCCCGATCACGTGCATCTATTCTGCGCTCCTGCTCGACCCGATTCGCTTCCGCTCACGGACTGGGTTGAGTTTTGGAAATCGCACGTCGCGCGAAATTGGTTTGCCCGATCGCAAGTACCGATTTGGCAGCGTCACTTCTGGGACACGCAACTCCGCCGCGGTGAAAATTACGACGGTAAATGGGAATACGTTTTGCAGAATCCGGTGCGCGCTGGCTTAACCAGACCTGACGAAGACTGGACGTTTCAAGGTGAGTTAAACGTGTTGGACTGGTAAAGCCGGGAACGAAGCGAATATTTGGGACGACACGGAGGTCGTCCCTCCAATTAAATGAACAAAGGTTGGAAAACACGCGAGGAAATGGAAGCGACCGAGCGCGCGACGCTCGCGCCGTTCGCGCAAAAATCTGGTGAATCCCGCGGGCGCGAATATCCGGAGCAAAGTCACGCTTATCGGACCGAGTATCAGCGCGATCGCGCGCGCATCATCCACTCACGCGCTTTTCGCCGGCTCGAATACAAGACGCAGGTTTTTCTCAACGGCACCGGCGATCATTTGCGGACGCGGTTGACGCATTCCATCGAGGTCGCGTCGATTAGCCGGACCATCGCGCGCGCGCTTGCGCTCAACGAGGACCTCGCGGAGGCGATCGCGCTCGCGCACGATCTCGGCCACACGCCGTTCGGACATTCGGGTGAAGAAATTCTCGCCGAATGCATGCGCGGTCATGGCGGCTTCGAGCACAACCAGCAAAGTTTGCGCGTCGTCGAGCTGCTCGAGAACGCGTATCCGGATGTCCCGGGATTGAATTTGACCTTCGAAGTGCGTGAAGGTTTGCAGAAACACGAGCGCAAAGGCGGCTTTTCCACATTGGAAGCGCAGATCGCGGATCTCGCGGACGAGATCACGTATTACAGTCACGATCTGGATGACGCGGTCGATTTTGAAATTCTGAACGCGTCGCAGTTGGAGGAGAACGAAATCTGGAAGCGCAGTCAGAAACATGTCCTTGCGCAGTATTCGGAGGCGCACGAGCCAGAGCTGCACAAATTGATTATCCGCAACATCATCGACGTGCAGGTGCAGGACGTGGTCGCAACGAGCGCGGCGTCGATTTCAAACGCGGATCCGAAAAGCCCGGACGACGTGCGGAAACAGCCGGCGAAGCTGATTCGTTACGGCGACGAGCTACGCAAAGCGAACGCGGTGCTCCGGAAATTTCTTTATGCCAATGTTTATTATCATCCACGCGTGGCGGAAGTGAACCAGCGCGCGTGCGCGATGTTGAAAAACGTTTTCGAAAGTTACATCGCGAAGCCGGACCAACTCGGCGAAGTCGCGACGAAACGAGTCGAGCAGGAAGGACTGCATCGCACTGTTTGCGATTACGTCGCCGGAATGACCGACCGTTATTTGATCGAAGAATACGGCCGCATCAGCGGCGACAAAGCCGCATTGTCGATCTAACGTCGTCTGAAGATTTTGGCGGACCTACGCGGCGGCGCTGCCGATTTCGTCCTGCAAAAAAGTAATGAGAAGACGCAAGCGTTGGTTCACGGACGGTTCTTCGAGCAATTTTTGACGCCGAAGCGGTTCTTCCACGAAGGTTGAGGCGATGAGATCGGCGAGCATTTCGAGATCGCCGAGCTGGGCGAGGTAGCGATCAACTTTCGGCGGCAACTGGCGCCCGACGCGCTTCAATTTGCGATAAAGCTCGAGAACTTTTTCACCGAGCGCTTCGGTCTCGACCGTGGTGTCGTCGCTCGACTCGACGATGTCGATCTTCGCGACCGGAAAGGGCGCTTCCTGTTCGAAACTGGTGAAGCGGACACGTTGCAATCCTTGCAGCACGAGATTGGACGTTCCGTCGCCGCGGCCGACACAAGCGCGGATGAGGCCGACGGTTGCGAAATGGAAAAAATCTTCCGGCGCGTGCCATTCGGCGCAGCTTGGTTTGATCAAGGTGACGCTGAACATGCGATCGTGTTTCAGCGCTTGCTCGAGCATTTCCTGATAACGCGGCTCGAAAATATAAAGCGGGAGCAACGCGTTTGGAAAAAGAACGGCGCCCGGCAGCGGCATCACCGGAACTTCGTCAGGCAACGTGACAGTCCCATCATTCATCCCCATGTTAATTTAACGCAGGAGCGCGGAACGCAAGGGTGCCGGCCGAACGTGATAAGATTAGTGCGAGCAAACAAACGCCCGGAGCTTGAAGGTATTGGCGATTTTGACTACCAAGGTCGCGCGGGCGCGCCCGCAAAACGTTCCGATGAGCGAAGCCGCATTGCCACCGTTGAAATTGCTATCGCTCGTGATTCCCGCGCGGGACGAGGAAAACTCCGTCGCTTCAACGATCGAGCATTTGCGCTCCACGTTACAACGCGAGTCGGTCCCGCATGAAATCATCGTGGTGGACGATCATAGCGCAGACGCAACCTGGGCGAAGATCATGGAATTGGCGGCAGTCATTCCCGAGCTGCGCGCGTTTCGTAATCCGTCGGCTCCCGGTTTTGGGACGGCGGTCATCCATGGTCTGGACATGATGAAAGGAGATGCGGCGATTATCATGATGGCGGACGAATCGGATGATTGCGCTGACGTGGTACGTTATTGGGAGAAATTGAACGAAGGATACGAATGTGTTTTCGGAAGCCGTTTTATGAAAGGCGGCCGGGCGATTGATTACCCGCTTTTGAAGCTGGTGTTGAATCGGCTGACAAATTTTTTCCTGAAAGTTCTCTTCAACATTCGACTGAACGACACCACAAACGCGTTCAAAGCTTATCGCCGCACCGTTATCGAAGGCTGCCGTCCGCTGATCGCTCCGCATTTCAACCTAACGGTGGAGCTGCCGTTGAAAGCAATCGTCCGGGGATATTCGTGGACGATGATACCGATCACGTGGCGCAGCCGCCGACACGGTGTAACAAAGCTGCGATTAAAAGAAATGGGCAGCCGCTATTTTTTCATCGTGGCCTACGTGTGGCTGGAAAAATATTTCAGCCGCGGTGACTATCGAAAAGCGAAGTCGCAGTGAGGCCGGCACCTAATCAGTCGTTTCAAAATCGGAACGGTTTCGTTTTTGATTTGGCCTTCGCGCTCTTGTGCGTGGTCGCTTTTTTTAAGGCCACGGCAACGACCGGCGATTTGTCTTGGCCGTACGATCTCGATCAATTCCGCGAGATCGGCATGGCCCAAAGCGTTCTGGACGGCCGTTTCGGGAGCGATCATGTCTACGGGGGCGAAACGATTTGGTACAATCCGCTGACTTCGCTCGTGACCGCAGGCGTCGCGCATTTGTCGGGCGCGCCGATCAGCGTCGTCGTGACGCGCGCCGGGCCGTACCTGAATCTCGTCGCGCCGATCTCATTTTATTTACTAGTGCTTTTACTGTTCGGCCGCGCGACTGCGCTGGCGGCGGGGGCCGCGTTTTTGTTCGGACCGACCGGTAATGCGCCGTCGTGGGCGGCGGCAACATATTCCCCGTGGCTTTTCAGCCAGAACTTTGCCCAAAGTTTTTTTTACCTTGGCCTGGCCGCTTTTATTAAAGCGCAAAGATCGACATCGCTGTTTCGGTATTGCGTCTGCGGAGTTTTGCTCGGCTTCACCTTTTTGGCGCACACGGCGCCGGCGGTCTTGCTTGGAACAATTGTGGTCGTGGCGTCCATCGCAAGCTGGCTCCGCCGCGAGACGCGCGATTCGAGATCGCTCATTCAATCAAAGCAGGCGATCGGGCTGTGTGGAATGTTCGCCATCGCATTCGCGATCAGCATTCCGTTCACGCGCTCGATCCTGTTCCACTATCACCTGAGAATTCAAAACCCGATTCCGGGCAACTGGGTTTATGCGCCGCTGCTGAAAAACAATTTCGCCGAGCTCGCTCTGAATTATTTCTCCGCGTTCGGTCTGGTCGCCTTAGTCGGATGGATCGCGGCGATGAAAAGGCCGTCGCAGAATGGAAGACGAGTTTTGCTGTTGAGCTGGCTGGCAATCTGCCTTGTCTTTATCGCGATTGGCGAATTGCAGCAGTTCTCTGATTTGCATCTGCTGTTTGTGCCGCCGCATCATTTCCTGTTTTACCTTCAGGCTGTTGAAGACATTTTGTTCGGCGTCGGCTTAGTTTGGTTAGTTGAATTAGTTTCGCATCGACTCCTTCCGAAAATATTAGCCAATCGCGGCGTAGCCAGCATCTCGACGGAGAGACTCGTTCTTGCGTTGGCCGTGATTTGCTTTCTCGCAATGGAATGGCCTGCGTATGTCCGGCGATTCGATTTCACGACCGCGCGCGAACAAGCAATTGGTTTCGAACAAAGAAAGGAATATCTCGACGCGTATCGTTGGATTCTCAGTAACACTAAACCCACCGACATTTTTCTTTCGCTCACCGGTGATCTCGATCTCAGCATCGTCGGCCCCGCTGACCGCAAAACGCTGGTGACGTGTCAGCCGGAGTTTTCGAATCCGTACGTCGATTGGCAATCGCGCAGCGCAATCGCGGCGGCGATTGTGGACAAGCTGGCGCATGCCGATCACGGCGCGGCCGCCGCGTTGTCCGAAAACCATGTCGCCTATATCATCAGCTGGCCGCTCAGCGCGCTCGCACTTGAGCAATTGCCGTTTTTATCGAAGCCGTTCACTGAAGGAAATATTGTCATCTACAAAGTGACGCGCGACTAACTCCGGTGGCGCGCTTGCGCGTTCGATGCCGAGCGCAAAACATCGAGCGGCAATTGCCCTTCGACGTTCGCTTCTCGAAGCGATCCGTAATTGAGTGCCGACCCGGCGCGCGCGAGCAACAAACGTGAAACGGCGCCGAGTTTTCCGATCCCCATCGCGCTGATTGGAAGAGCGAGGCTTGGACTTGCGATGAAATCGGCGAGGCGAGCGAGATCGGCGAGCTTCTCGGTGCGGGTGGCCACTTTAAAGATGTCGGCTTCGTGCTTTTTCGCCCGCGCCGCCTTGGCACGCAAGCTGCGCGAGGGAGGTGTTGATCTGAAGTCGTGAAAGGAAAGAATCACACCCACGTGTCTTTTTCGGGCCTCCGCGAGCAATGGTTCGAACGCGCGCGCCGAACGCAATTCAACATCGACATATTTCGCGTGCGGCAAAAATCGAGAAAGCAATTCGCGTCGCTCGCTGAGCGAGAGATTTCCGATTCCACCTTCGCGCGGATCGCGCGCGGTGATGATAATCGGCGCGGGC
Source organism: Chthoniobacterales bacterium (assembly GCA_036270275.1). GTDB lineage: Bacteria > Verrucomicrobiota > Verrucomicrobiia > Chthoniobacterales > UBA10450 > AV40. The sequence goes on from DATBCV010000115.1 coordinate 27,466, forward strand.
AAGATCGACATCTTGCGTTCGAGCTGAGCCAGAATATCGCCAAGATAATCGAGCCGAAGTTCGAAAAGATCCGGCGCGTGCTGCATGCGGAGGGCGAAGCGGAAATCGGCCGGCGAAGCGATCACGCCCACGAGTTTGGTTCCTTTGACCGGGCGTGGCGTTGTCATATACTTGTTACTTCCGAAAATCAGAGGAGAGGGCGATTGGTTGCTCCTTTGTAGCATGCTGGCGAGACGACAGGAACTAAACACGCAGCTGCAAGTCCTCATCGACGGGTTCTTGCTGGCGCTATCTCTCTGGATCGCGTGGGTGCTGCGCTATTTCAGCACGTTTTGGTTCAACACGCGCGACACCGTCGATCAATTTCACAATTACCAATGGCTCTTCATCGTGATCATGCCATTCGGGCCGATCCTGCTCGATCTGCAAGGCTTCTATCAATCGCCATTAAACAAAACCGCCTGGCGTTCGCTCATGCAGGTCGTTCGCGCGATGATCGGACTGAGCATCATCGTCAGCGGATGCGTAATCTTTTTGCGTTTGCCAATGGCGAATCGGACCGTGCCGCTCTTGTTCATTTTCATCGGGACCATCGCGCTCCTGATGAAGGAGCGGGCGATTGCCGCGCATTTGCGAAGGCGAGCCCGCCGCGGCGAGCAACGTGAGCCGGTATTGCTCGCCGGTTTGCCGCAAGATTTGTCGGCGCTCGAGCGCTCATTCACGGCCGAGCAACGTTTGCTTATCGATGTCGTGGGAAGGATCGACATCGACCGGCAACCAATTTCTGATTTGGTCGAGGCGATGCACAAGCACGCAGTCTCGCGCGTGATTTTCGCCGCGGGTCACAGCCGATTGAATCGCGTGGAGGAGGCGATCAGCGCCTGTGAAATCGAAGGCGTGCCGGCGTGGCTGGTTGCGGATTTCATTCAAACGTCAATCGCGAAACCGGATTTCGACGCGTTCGCGGGGCGGCCAATGCTCGTCTTTCGATCAACCCCGGAAGTTTCATGGGCGCTGATGATCAAGCGCTTCATCGATGTGCTCGGGTCGTTTGTCTTCCTACTGATTTTTGCGATTCCGATGCTGGCGGTTGCGATATTGATCCGAATTACTTCGCGCGGCCCCGCCGTTTTTCGACAACGTCGCGCCGGGCGTCATGGAAAGCCGTTCGTGATGTACAAATTTCGTTCGATGACGGACGACGCGGAAATGCGCAAGGCCGAGCTCGAGCCCTTTAATCAAATGAGCGGGCCAGTGTTCAAAGTGGAATCCGATCCGCGCATCACGCCGCTCGGGCGCTGGTTGCGCAAAACGAGCTTCGATGAGCTTCCGCAACTTTGGAACGTGCTCATGGGGAACATGAGTCTGGTCGGCCCGCGGCCGCTGCCGCTTTACGAAGTGGAGAAATTCGAGAACACCGCGCAACGTCGTCGGCTGAGCGTCAAACCTGGACTTACTTGTCTCTGGCAAATCAGTGGCCGCAATCAGGTGAAAGATTTTCGTGACTGGGTAAAGCTGGACCTTGATTACATCGATCGCTGGTCGCTGGGGCTGGATTTCAAGATCCTGGTGCGCACCGTTCCTGCCGTCCTCTTCGGGCTGGGGGCGAAGTAGCCCTGTACTATATATAGAGCGGATTATTCCTGCGGCGCGTAACGGGCGAGCATCCGCTCCACGTACTTGGCCAGAATATCGAATTCGATA
>DATBCV010000116.1:0-13670 GCA_036270275.1 Chthoniobacterales bacterium
GCGAGCTTGGTCAGCTCGTGATAATGCGTCGCGAAAAGCGTCCGCGCTTTGATTTTGTCGTGCAAAAATTCCGCCACGCTCCAGGCGATCGATAATCCGTCGAATGTCGATGTTCCGCGGCCGATCTCGTCGAGAATGACGAGGCTGCGTTCGGTTGCGTTGTTCACGATGTTCGACGTCTCGTTCATTTCGACCATGAACGTCGATTGGCCGCGCGCGAGATCGTCGTTCGCGCCGACGCGCGTGAAAATCCGGTCAACCAACCCAATCTCCGCGCTCGCCGCCGGCACGAAACTTCCCATCTGCGCCATCAAAACAATCAGCGCGACCTGCCGAATGTATGTCGATTTACCGGCCATGTTCGGGCCGGTCACGATCGCGAGGCGGACGCCATCGCCATCAAGCGTTGTGTCATTCGGGACGAATTTTTCCTCGACGAGATTTTGATCGAGCACGGGATGGCGGCCATCCTTGAGGACGAGTCGCAACGATTCGTTCAATTCCGGCCGGCAGTAATTAAAAAGCCGCGCTGTTTCGGCGAGGGCGCAAATCACATCGACAACTGCGATGGCCTCGGCCGTTTCTTGAATCGGTCCCAGCTCGCGCAGAGTTTCTTCGCGCAATTTTTGAAAGAGCTCGTATTCCAAATTTCGGGCGCGCTCATCCGCGCCAAGGATTTTTCCCTCCATCTCTTTCAGTTCCGGCGTGATGAATCGTTCGCCGCCGACGGTCGTCTGTTTGCGTGTGTAATGTTCGGGCACGCTTCCGAGGTTCGCCTTCGTCACTTCGATGAAGTAACCGAACACCGAATTGTAGCGGACCTTCAGCGATTTGATTCCGGTCGCGGCGATCTCTCGTTCTTGAAGCTCGCTGATCCAATTTTTTCCCTCGCGCGACGCGTTTCGCAGCTGATCAAGATCGACATCTTGGCCATCGCGAAAAATTCCGCCGTCTTTGAGGGCAAGTGGCGGATCGTCGACCAACGCTTTGGACAATTTCTCCGCCAGTGCGGGCATTTCCTGCATTTCGTTTTGAAGCCGATTTGCCAAATTTAGGTAGGAACGTTTCTCCGAAACGTCCGAAGAATTCGGCAGACGGCTCGCAGAGTCATCACTACCTGTTCCGAATTCGACTCGCTCAATCAACTTGGCTAATTGAGCCTTTAGTTTCGGGATTTGCTCAAGCGAGGCTTTCAACGCGACGAGATCACGCGGGTTACCCGAAGCCTGGCTCAATCGGCCGACCGCCCGCTCGATATCGCGGATCAATTTCAATTCCGTTCGAATTGCGTCGAGCAGGTCCGGCTCCTGCAAAAGATCGGCGATCATTTGCTGGCGACAATTGAGCTCAGTTAGATCGCGCAGCGGCTGCAAAATCCACGAGCGCAATTTGCGCGCTCCCATCGGTGTCGACGTGCGATCGAGAACCGCGAGCAAGCTCGCGTCGCGCGCGCCGCGAGATTCGACCAGCTCGAGGTTGTTTTGCGTCGCGGCGTCGAGCAAAACATATTCGCTCGGCGCATCGCACTTGAGCGAGCGCAGATGCTCGATCTTTCGCCGGAGCTGATGCTTCAGGTAATGAACGATCGCGCCGGCCGCGGCAATGGCTTCCGGCATTTGCGCGCAACCGAAACCGTCGAGCGATTTGACCTGAAAATGTTCGCACAAGCAGAAGCTCGCGTGCTCCGGCAAAAAAGCGTAGCTGTCGTGCTCGATCGCGCGCTCGAATTCCCCTAACGAATTCTTTTGCTCGGCGCTGATGAGCAATTCGGACGGCGTGACCCGCGCGAGCTCCGCGAGCAACGATTGTCGATCTTGCAACTCCGTTAGGCGAAACTCGCCCGTCGTGAGATCGGCATACGCGAAGCCGAATCGATTTTCGCCCGCGTAGATCGCCCCGAGATAATTCGCGCGCTTTGGCTCGAGCAGATTCAACTCGCTCACCGTGCCCGCGCTGATGATCTGCGTGATCTCGCGTGAAACGATTTTGCCCGGCTGCGGTTCGCTCGTCTGATCGCAAATCGCGACGCGCCGGCCGGCCTTGATCAATTTCGCGACATAACTTTGCGCGGCATGATAGGGCACGCCGCACATCGGCACTTCATTGCGCTTGGTCAGCGCGACGTTGAGGATGCCGGACGCTTCTTTCGCGTCCTCGAAAAACAATTCGTAAAAATCGCCGAGACGAAAGAGCAGGAGCGTGTCTGGCGGAATACTTTTTCGCAGTCGCTGATACTGCTGCATCATGGGGGTAAGCGAGTCCTGCATCGCGGAATATTTTAATCAGGAATCCGGAAAGCAGGAACTGAAATTGATGCGCGTCGAAGACAAGTCTTCTAAGTTCGGGATTGGACGTTGAGCGTTGGACGTTGAACGTTTGCCGCTATGGGCGGCGCCTTTCAAATACGCTTGGCAACGGCTGCTGATCTGGCGCTCGTCAGCGAGCATCGCGCCCGCATGTTCGCGGACATGGGGGAGCTGCCTGCGGAATTGTTCGAGTCTTTCCGTGCTCAATCGTTCGACGCACTCCAACAGATGTTCGAACAAAAGAAATATATCGGCTGGTTGGCCAGTCTCGAAACTGCGCCTGAAAAAATCGTTGCCGGCGCCGGAGTGCAATTGCGCGAAGTTCCGCCGCATCCGCAGCCGCGGGCCAATGCCAAGATCGACATCGTCGCCGGGCGACAGGCGATTATCCAAAATGTCTACACCGAACCGGAGTGGCGCCGGCGAGGTCTAGCCGCGCTCTTAATAAAGACGATCATCGATTGGACGCGCGAGCAGGGGATCGAATCTCTCGTACTGCGTGCGTCCGATGACGGCCGCGGAGTTTACGAGCGGTTGGGATTTATCGCGACGACCGAGATGCGATTGCGAAAAGACGCGGCTGACTCGGATCAATAATTAGGATCAAACGGCTGGGTAGGGGGAATGTAGCCGTCGTCATCCGGTCGAACGTAAGCGCGATGTCGCGGACGCGGCGAATAAATGTCCCGATTATTGAGAGGCGGCAGAACGACCGTTCGACCGGTCGATAATCGCACAATCAGCCCGCCATTGGGCGTGTGCCCGAGAACTTCGGGGCGATGGCGTCTCACATAAGCGCGCGATTCTTGCAATTGATCGTCGTAAGAATTTCGGTTCCGCGCAGCGGTCCGCGATGTCGATCTTTGGCTGGATCTCGAAGTTGTGGCTTTGCTTCTGGTGCTCGTCGTTGATTCACTCGGCTCTTCGGTGGTCGAAGACTGGTCAGAATTTTCGGGCGCGCTTGCAACAGGTGGACCGCTCGGTCCAAGTGCGGGCGCGGGCGGCTCGATCTTTGGCGGCGTCGATGTAACTTGTGCGTTGGTCGCGATGGCGGGAGTCGCACTCGGAGCGACTGAAGGTGAGCTTGGCGTTTGATTTTCAGCGGCGTTCGCCGGCGCACTTTGTTTTGTGTCGGCAATGATCGGCGAGGCGCTTTGAGTCGGCTGATTTACCGGAGCTGCTGTGCCTGGCGTCGGAACCGGATTCGATGCAAACTTCGCAGCATCCGGAACGCCGATCTGCACGCCAATTCGTTTTTGGCGATGGAGAAACGGAATTTTGTCCGGAAAGAGATATTCGGCGCCTGCCGCAGCGGCCAACAATAGAACGAGCACAGCGGCGACGCCGGCGAACACTTGCTTCATCGGACTCGCCGGTTTGCGCTCCTTCGCTTTTCGCGGAATCACCGCGGCCAATGGCAGCCCGAATTTTCGTCCAATCGCCTGACGGCGCTCGATCTTGCTCAAACATTCACGCATTTCGTTTTCGAGCGCGACAGGATCCTGCGGGCGATTGCCCGGATTTTCGCGAAGCAAATGCACGAGCAAATTGTGCAACGGTTTCGGAGCGCGGCGCAGCTCGGGCAGACGTTCGATTCGGAAACGCGCTTTCATACCGCTCACCGCCAGCGGCGCTGCGCCGGTGAGCAGATAACACATTGTTGCGCCGAGCGAATACATTTCCGAGCGAAAATCGATTTGGCCATTAGCGCGTTGCTCGGGGCTTGCGAACTGCGGCGAAATAGACGGCGCGAGCTCGCGCGCTTCGGCGCTGTCGGAGTGCAGCTCGAGGCCAGCGAGACCGAAATTCAAAAGCTTCACGAATGGCCAGCCGCCGTCAGGCGATTGGCCCGGCACGATCATCAGGTTCGCGGGTTGCAACGCGCGATGGCTTAAGTTGAAAAAAGCGGCCGCGCCGAGCGCGCGCACAATTTGCAATCCCGCGCGCAACGCCGCATCGGCCGGCATCGGCCCATTTGCCACGACCCATTCGTCCGCTGTCTCGCCCGAAAAATATTCGGAGACAACCGCGAAATATTCGTGCTGCACGCCGACCTCCAACGTCTTCGCGATGTTAACGTGATCGAGCTTTTGCGCGGTCTCGGCGCGTTCCCTGAGTTGTGCGAGCCGCTCTGAGTCGAGCAGCGCCACCGGAATGAGCTGCAACAAAACCGGCGCATGCGTGCGGGTGTCGATCGCCTTGTAATTGATCGCGGCGCCGGTGCGGCTAACCTCGCGAGCGGCGTCATCCTCGCAGATGCGATAATGTTCGAAGAAAGTGGTTTCCTCCATATTCGGCCGCGCGATATCCTTGGTCGGCAGGGTATTAACAATCGCCGACGAGCGGGAGTTGCGCGAGACTTTATCTTGGACGGGCTAACCGCGCGCCATCTTCATTCCAAGGCGAAGGATTGCCTCGATTAATTGAGGATATTTCAAACCCGCCTTGCCCGCCGCTTCCGCAAAGTCTTCGTCAACCGCCAGATGCGGGTTCGGATTCGCCTCTATAAAATAAAGTTTGTGCTCGGACGAGAGCCGCAAATCGATGCGCGCGTAGCCGTCAATCGTCAGTAATCGATAAATGTCTTTGCAGGTGCGCTCGATTTCTTTCACCAGCGCAGGATCGAGATCTTCCGCGAACTGACCTTCCAGTCCCCAGCGCTTTCGGTATTTCTCGTCCCACTTCGCTCTGTAAGTCGCAATGCGCGGCTCGTTCGGCGGCACTTCTTTAAAGACTAGCTCGCGAATCGGGAAAACCGTGAGCCGCGTGTTGCCCATGATGCTCACGTAAAGCTCGCGCCCGTCGATGTATTCCTCGGCGATCGCGTCGCTCTTGTATTTTTCGTGAACGAAGGCGACGCGTTCGCGAAATTGCTCGTCGTTCTGGACAAACGAGTTTCTCGAAATGCCGTAAGACGCTTCCTCTTTCACCGGCTTCACCAGGATCGGGAATTTCAACTTGCGCGGGCCGCCGATCCGTTGCCCGCGCGGAATGACCATGAAGTTAGGTGTGAGAATTCCGTGATGGCCGAGAATTTTTTTCGAGATTCCTTTGTGTTTGCAAAGGGTAAGGCCGGTCGAGCCGCAGCCAGTGAACGGCACGCCTTGCATCTCCAGCAACGAAACGATGTTTTGATCGAAGCCTGGATTGTTTTTGAATTGCTCCACGAGATTGAAGAGCACGTCGGGCTGAAAACTTTCCATCTTCTGCCGGACAAGATCGACATCGTCATAAATCGCGAGATGCTCGGCCGTGTAACCAAGCTCAGTCAGCGCCGCCATCACGTTCGCCTCGGTCTGCCAGTCCTCGGTTTTCAATTCCTCGGTCAAGTCAGCATCAATCGGCGTCGGCCGCACGCCATCGAAAAGCACCAGGACTTTCAAGCGCTTCTTCATCGTTTCATGCCCCGTTGTAGCCGTTTCGCTGTGCGAAACGCGCACGTCGCCCGCAGGGCGACGGCTACAAAGAGATGGTGCCGTTTCATTTGGTGCGTTTGAATTTTCCAGTGAAGAGATAATTCATCACTAGCGTGGTGATGTAGGAGGCGACGCGAAAATCCTGCTGCGGGTCGTCGTTTTGCACACGCAGGCCAAGCTCGTCGCTGCGATCGATCAGGCGAACAAGTAATTTGTTGATCCGAAATTTTTTCTCGTTCGTCCATTGCGAGACCGAATTCATTAACCGCCGCCGCCGCTGACGCAGATAATTGCTCGCTTTGATTCCGCTCGAGGCCGAAAAGAGCTGGCGCAGATCGACATCGTAGAAGCCGGGATACTGTTCTTCGAAAATTTTTCGCTTTCGCGCATAATAGGTTTTCAATTTTACGTTAAGGCAATCGTATTCGGTCACGCGAAATTTCGGCATGTGGACCGGCGGCTTGCCCGCGAGCGATTTCATTAAGGCATCGACGTACTCGAGCTTCTGCAGCGCTTTCCAGCCGGCGTAACGTTTCCGCCAATCGAAGTCCGGCGTCAGCCAAAGCGCGAATGTTTCCGCGAAATCTTCGTCCGGGTGCGCCTGCGCGTACCAATCGTCCAGATGCATGACATAACTGCGACTGAACGGACGCGGCCGATAAAAATTGGGAGTCTCTTCGTCCGTGCTTTGGCCGAATAATTCCTGCCACCGTTTTTTTCGGGTCAACTGATATGCATACATGTAAGCGTGGCCAGCTTCGTGCCGCATCAGTTTCATGAACCACTCCGGCGTTTCGCCTTCCACTTCGAGCATCATCGTTCGCTCTAGCGATCGCAGCCGCTCGTGCGCCAAAAAAAACGGAACGAAGATTGCCGGCACGCCGATTGGCACGAACCATTCGTCGCCGATGTGGGTTGGCGGATGAAAGGTGAGCCCTTTTGCCGAGAGCTCATTATATAAACGTTGAATCAATGGCTGGAGCGATGTGCCCTCGAGCTTCAATCCGAGCGTCGAGATCCTGCGCTCCAGAAGTTCTTCGTCGGAGAGTGACGCCCAATCCGGTGATTCCATTGCAGAAGAGAATCAAACTAATTGGGAAACCAGGAAAGAAGGAAAATGATACTGAGGTCGAGACGCGCGACCATGCGGCATCATCGAAACTCAGGAAACGGAAGCGGCCGTCGCAATATTGAAAAAACTGCGCCTATTGGCTGAATCAGCATTCCACCGCTAAAAAATAGTCACAATTGTTTCTCCCTATGCGAGAGCGACTTACGACCGAAGTCGTGTCCGCCGGTTAGACAGGCACGCAAACGGCTGCTAAGTAGGCGGAGATGAATTTGATCGACTTGCCGACTCGCGCCGCCCGGACGGGTGGACAACCTGAGTAAAGGCTCGCTCGATCTCGCCAAGTTGGAGCCCGCACTTTCGCGGCACCCAGTGGTGGAATCTCAAACCACGCGCGGGTTTTGCGCCGGCTTCTCGAACCGCATTCGGGAACAACCTTAACACTCTAAAATCTCATGAAACCAACACCTCAAATCAGTCAGAACCGTCATACCGGCTTTCCGTTAACCGACTACAATTATCAATCCAAGCTCGATGGCTCGCATGCCGGCGCCAAAGAAGTGCGCGTCGCGCATCCGTTTCCGGGATTCTGGAGATTGGGAACGGATTTTCATGGCGCGGAAGCAGTGTATGGGGATGGGGCGGACTTTTTCGTCTTCACGCTGATGGGACTCTTTTGCACCTGGCCGATCGTCTCCGTCGGATTGGCAATCGCGCGAGTGTTCACCGGTTACTAAATCGCGGGCCGATAAAACCAGTACGGCTCGGATTCCGGAATTTAGAATTAGGATTCCCGTGAGCCTTCCGTCTGAATTGGACGTTGGACGTTGAGCGTTCAGCGTTGGGCGTTTTCTGCCACTAACACGGCGAGATTTTCGGCTCTCATCCTTCACGCTTTGAGCGCGGCCCTCAACGCCACGCCTTTGTTTCGAATCGATCATTAGTAAGATCGACAATGATGTGGCGCTCGAAAATGTGCGGACGTCGAAGAAAAATTGCGCAATTCCCACCGCGACGCGCCGGTTCAATCTCGGATTGATCGGCACGTTCGCCCTGCTCGCACTCGTTTTGAGCGCGGTCGGCTTGTACGGCGTAATGAGCTACGGCGTAAATCAACGCACGACCGAGATCGGCATTCGCATGGCGATCGGCGCTCAACCAAAAGACGTGCTCAAGCTAATTTTGCGCGAAGGTTTCCTGTTAGCTGTCGTCGGCACATTGTTGGGCGTTGGCGGCGAATTTGTGCTGACCCGATTGCTTTCGAGCGTCTAATTCGCCGTCTCGGCGACCGATCCGATAATTTACCTGAGCGCAGCCGTGTTATTGTTAATCGTCGCAATCGCGGCGTGCCTTTGGCCGGCACGAAGAGCCGCAGCCGTTCAACCGCTCGAAGCGTTGCGATATGAGTAAGATTCCACCGCGCGCCCGCTCCGTCTCACGCGTACCACGTTTAGCGACAACATACTTGTCATCGCGTTGCAAGAACGTGGTCTGCACGTTGTTTTATTAACTCTGCGGCGTTCAGGAATGCCTCATCTCGATTCTCCCAACTGCAGACTGCCTTTCCATCTCTCGGTACCGCCTGAAATTTTGCGAATGAGGTGTGGTGCCAAAGGCACGCACGCAGGATCACCGGAATAACGATGGCTTGTCCCTCTTCCTGTAAGGCAAGCGCCTCCGCGAGCTCGACCTCGGTGCAGTACTTGGAGTTAATAAAATCGATACTTACGAGCAACAGCACAATGTTTGCGCGCGCGAGATTCTTTGAAATCGACTTATCCCATTCATCTCCGGCCTTGATTTTTTGATCATGCCATGCTTCTACAAGGCCTAATTGCTCCAGTGGTCGCAGGTGCTTGACCAGTTCGTTTTTTAATTGTTCGTCAGCGTGCGAGTAGGCGATGAATACGCTCAGAGATTTAGATTTGAGTGGCTCTTTGAGTCCAATACTCCCGCCCTTCCCTTTCCCGACAACCACCTTGTCGGAATTTATCAAATCCCATTTGATCCGGTTGTACCTTGCTTGACTCCATCCCAAGGCTCGACGAAGCGCTGTGTTGCCAATTAGGCCCTCTCCGCCCGTAAACTCTTGGAGCTTATCGAGGAGAATCTCACTGAAACTGCGCCGATTTTTTTTCTTCATCGCATGGAAATTAAACTAAAACTGCAGCTTCAATTCTATGATCATCTCCAGAAAATTGATGCACGGTACGCCTATTGCCTGACAGACGAATGGAATTCTGGGGCGTTGGGCTGTTCCGGGAGATTCGCCGGTAACGACCGTCGCGTTAAAAAACTTTGCAGTCGCGATAACAAATGGATCTGCTTGCGAGCGATTTTTCAGCGTATCAACCAGACGAGGATACTCTAGAAGTAAGCCGCGGACGATTTCTTGTATTGACTGGTCGGGTGCACGCAACATCTCTTTGCGACTTTGCACCCATTGGTGCAAAGCGTCATCACGCTTAGCTAGCTCTACGTATACTTCTTCCGCCGAGATGATTTCTCCAGCCATGACAAGCTGGTCTATAGCTTCCCAGAGTTTGCAAAAAACGTCAGGCGGATAAAAGCGATTCCAACCATCAAGCCAAGCACTGGTGTCGACACAATACATTAAACCGCAGACGGGGGATTTCCTGCGACTTGTCGCTTTACACGGTCAAGATATTTTAATTGGACCCCGAGATAGTCGGAAACGTCCGTGCTGCTAACCTTGCTGCGGCGATAACCTTCTAGAACCAGTGAGACAAATGGTTTTCCCGCATTTGCGACGATTCGCACTTCGACCGGAGGCCCGCCTTTTGTCTTACGTGCCGGGAACCATGGCCGCTTCTGCCATTTGCGTCGTTTCTCGTCATACATTTTGGACGAGACTTTTCGCAGTGACACAAGTCGACGAAGGATAGCCTCGGGGCTTACTTTAATAATGTCGGCGAATCTCAGGAGCGACGGTTCATCACCGCTCATCACGCCAGGTAACTTTGAAGTGATCGAAAGGAATTCATTTCTCGGCATGAGGGCCGCTGCTGCGAACGCGTTACTTACACGCTCCAAAAGCCGGTCTATCGGAAGCCTTTCGCCGTCCATGGGACTCGTTAGATGTCCTCCGCTTGCTAATAGAATATGGGCGAACTCATGAAAAATTGAGAAGATGCGGCCATACGGCGAATCCGCATTGTTCAGAAGGATAACTGGCAGCGGGCCACGAGGCATGCTTGTGGCTCGCATTTCTTTTAGCGATACTCGGCTAGTTTGGAAAACTAGAACCCCAATTTTCTCAACGCTGTTTCTCCAGGCATTTAGTGCTATGCTCGCCGATTCCCACGCCAACTGGTCGTTCCAGGTAATTCCAAGCAAGGCTCGAATACGTCCGCCAACAATCTCTGGATCTTCATCGGGATTCGCTGTGTCGGTTACGCTCGGTGGGACTTCGTGAAAGCTGTCGTAAATTTCACGAGCTGCTTCACGACGATATAATGCTCGACGTAATGCGAGTCGCATTTCCACGGATTCGTCGAATACATTAACGTCAGGCAAGCGGCGAAATTCACGTTGTGCGTCAAAGTCTTTGGGTGGCTTGTCTAAGAAAAAAACCGCAAGCGGTCGCTTGTATACTTCGGCAAGTTTGCGTACCTCACCGAGAGTGGGGCGATCATCGCCCTGCTCCCAATGTATTAGCGCGTTCTCATCGAGATCGGCTTTCGCTGCTGCTTCGTGCAGGTCCAAACCAGACATTTTCCGAGCCCAAACAAGTAATGGTGCTTGGACCAGTGCGGGAATTCTGCGCGCCATTTGTGGGGGATGAGCTAACAGCAGGCTAGATTAAAGGCTTTGGATGTGAAGAAAAAACGTCGGGTCATATTACACGTTATGCCGGGGGCGATTGTTGGCCTTTTCTCCTCGGACTCAAGGTATGTCGCGCGCAATATCCCACATAATTGCCATCTTACGCTCTATTTTTTCCCGTGCTCGCGGTTGAATCATTGACACGATCGGGGATTCGCGGTTCAGAGTTAGCTCGTGAGCCGGGTTCTTATTGCCGATGATCAGCGCGATGTGCTGGAGGCGCTGCGGATTTTGCTCAAGGGCGAGGGGCATCAGACGGAATCGGTCACTTCGATCAGTGGAATTTTCAATGCGCTTCAGCAGCGCGATTACGCGTTGTTGATGATGGACCTGAATTACACGCGCGACACGACTTCGGGCCAGGAAGGTCTCGAAGTGATTCCGAAAATCATGGCGTTGGACAGCACGTTGCCGATCGTGGTGATGACGGCGTGGGCGACGATCGATCTTGCGGTCGAAGCGATGAAGCGCGGCGCGCGCGATTTTGTTCCGAAACCGTGGGACAACGAGAGATTGCTCACGATTGTCCGAACGCAGATCGAGCTTGGGAGCGCGCTGCGCAAAGGTCGGAAGCTGGAAGCGGCCAACAAACTTCTCGGCGGCAATGTTCCAAACCTGATCGCGGACGCGCCGTCGATGCGGCCGGTGATCGAAATGATCCAGCGCGTAGCGCCGTCGGACGCGAACGTGTTGATTACCGGCGAAAATGGCACTGGCAAAAGTTTGATCGCGCAGGCGATCCACGCGCTCTCGCCGCGCGCGTCGCACGGCATGATCACGGTGAACATGGGCGGCTTGTCGGAAACGTTGTTCGAAAGCGAATTGTTCGGTCACGTTAAAGGCGCGTTCACGGATGCGAAGACGGACCGCGCGGGCAGGTTCGAGCTCGCGGATGAAAGCTCGCTTTTCATGGACGAGATCGCGAACATTCCGCTCAATCAGCAGGCGAAACTGTTGCGCGTGATCGAGACGGGCGATTTCGAGCGGGTCGGCTCCTCGAAAACATTGCATGCGAGTGTGCGGATCATTTCTGCGACCAATGCCAACCTCGCGGACGAAGTTGCGGGCGGGCGCTTCCGCCAGGACCTCTTGTTTCGCTTGAACACGATCGAGATCAAGCTTCCACCGTTGCGCGACCGCCGCGAAGATATCATACCCTTAGCGAAGAATTTTCTCGAGCAACACGCGCAACGTTACCGAAAAGAGCTGGCCGGATTCGATGAGACGGCGCGGGACCGGTTGATGCAACATTCGTATCCGGGAAATGTGCGCGAGCTGGACCATGTGATCGAGCGCGCCGTCTTGATGTCGCGCGGAGCGCAAATCAAGGCGAACGATCTTGGCCTAACGACTGCTGCCGGAGAGTCGAAAAGCCTGGAAGACATGAGTCTCGAAGAAGTCGAAGCGTTCCTGATCAAAAAGGCGCTGGCGCGCAATAACGGAAACGCGCGGAAAGCTGCGGAATCGCTCGGACTAAGTCGAAGCGCTTTCTATCGGCGATTGCAACAATATGGGTTGTGATTGGGTAGCGCTCGCGTCTCGCGTGCTGGCGATCCCGTCCTCGCGCTGGCGAACTTTTCCAGCGGACGCGGAACTCATTTCTGGGAATCGAGCAAAAGAGCGAAGTCCGTTTTGGCGAGACGCCAAAACCAACACGCGAGACGCGTGTGCTACCCAGAACAAAATCTGATGGCCCGAAAACCGAAAGATCGACATCGGTTTTCGCATCAATCCAAACTGACTTGGTTTATCTTTGGCGCGGTCGCGCCGTCGGTCATCATTGCATTGTCGATCTTGTGGTTCGGCGACTTCACGCCAAAGGTGCAATGGACGTTGACCATCGTGATTGTCGTTTTCACGTTGGGATTTGTTTCCGCCGCGCGCGATCACGTGATTCATCCGCTGCAAACGATGAGCAACCTTCTCGCGGCATTGCGCGAAGGCGATTACTCAATCCGCGCCCGCGGCGCGCGCGGCGATGACGCGCTCGGCGAAGTGCTGCTGGAAGTAAATACGCTCGGCGAAACTTTGCGCGTGCAACGTCTCGGCGCATTCGAAGCGACCGCGCTGCTGCGCACGATCATGGCGGAGATCGACGTTGCCGTTTTCACATTCGATCCCGACCGGCGATTGCGTTTGGTGAATCGCGCCGGTGAAAATCTTCTTGGCCAGGCGATGGACAAACTTCTTGGCCGAACGGCGCGCGATCTCGGACTCGAAGCGGCCTACGAAGTGGACGAAGACGAGCCCCTGACGTTGTCGTTTCCCGGCGGAACGGGCCGCTGGGGAGTGCGGCGGAGCACGTTTCGCGAACGCGGATTGCCTCACGAACTTTTGGTCCTCACCGATTTGAGCCGCACACTGCGAGAGGAAGAGCGTCGCGCCTGGCAACGCATTGTCCGCGTCCTAGGTCACGAAATGAACAACTCGCTCGCGCCGATTAAATCGCTTGCTGGAAGTCTGGAGCGATTGCTTCGTCGCGAGCCGATGCCGCCCGATTGGAAGGATGATGCGGAGAGCGGATTGAAATCGATCGGCGCGCGAGCGGATTCGCTCAGTCGATTCATGCAGGCTTACACGCGCTTGGCGAAACTTCCGCCGCCGCAAATGGAAGATGTCGATCTTGGCGAATTAGTGCGGCGAGTGGTGAACCTCGAGCGGCGCTTGAAAGTGGAGATCAATCCGGGACCGAACACTCAGATTAGCGCGGACGCTGCGCAAATTGAGCACGTGTTGATCAACTTGATTCACAACGCGGTCGACGCCGTGGTGGAGACGAACGGCGCGGTTTCGATTCGATGGCGCGAAGCGGGCGATTGTGTGGAAGTGATCGTTCGCGACGAAGGACAGGGAATCATGAATCCCTCGAACTTGTTTGTGCCGTTCTTCACGACCAAGCCGGAAGGTTCGGGAATTGGATTAACTTTGAGCCGGCAAATTGCCGAAGCGCACAGCGGGACGTTGAGCCTAACGAATCGAAAAGATCGGACGGGCGCCGAAGCGATATTGCGTTTGCCAAAATGAATTCGTTAG
>DATBCV010000117.1:0-11374 GCA_036270275.1 Chthoniobacterales bacterium
CGGGCGTCGATCAACTGCGCATTGACGCGGACCTTGTTGGCCGCGCGTTGCACACTGCCTTCAACCAGGTGCGCTACGCCCAACTGCGTCGCTATCTCGCGCAGGTTGCGCTTCGCGTCAGTCTTATACTGCATGACCGAAGTGCGGCTGATGACCTTGAGGTCGGCGATCTTCGCCAGGTCGGTCAGAATTTCGTCCTGCACGCCATCAGCAAAGTAGGAGTTCTCTTTCTCGCTGCTCAGGTTTTCGAACGGAAGAACCGCGATGCTTTTATCCGGCGCGGCTGAAATGGTTGGCGAGCGTTTCGACCAAACGAGAAGGCCGATTCCAACGATCAATAACAAAACAAGCGCGGTCGCAGCCGGAAGAATTTTGCGCGATGACGGTTGCATCTGAGTTTTCGCAACGGGAGTCCCTCGGCGTTCCCATGGCAGTGCGATGCGAAACAAATCCATCGGCACCGAAATGTTTTTTAGTTCCGTTGGCGCAAGCTTCTCAAACCGCGCTTCCAAGGCGTTGCGGATCTGGCGTTCCACGTCCATCGACACGCAAATGCCGCCCGCATTGGCCACCTGTTCAATGCGCGAAGCGATGTTGACTCCGTCGCCGTAAACGTCGCTACCGCGATGGATGACGTCGCCGATGTGAACACCGATTCGGATTTCAATTTGTCGCTCCGCCGGTGCGTCGGCGTTGCGTTTGGCGAGCGCTCTTTGAATTTCGATAGCGCATTGGGCCGCTTCCAACGCGCTGTTGAACTCGACCAGAAATGCGTCGCCGATCGTTTTTATTTCAGCGCCGTTAAACCGCGGAAATATTTCGCGAAGCAGTTGGCGATGTTCCTCCAACAATTCCTGAGCGACCTTGTCGTCTCGTTGGGACAACGCGCTGTAGCCCACCATGTCGGTAAACATGATGGCGGCCAGTTTGCGTTGTTCCGTATCCGCGCTCAGTCGGGCGAATAGTGCGCAATCGTTTGTCTTACATCAAGCAATGACGTCGGTCCGAAAAAGACATTGAACACTTGCTCCGCGTAACAGGGAGAGGTCGCCAGCTGCTGCGAGAGAGGCTTAAAAGAAAGCTGATTCTTTGATGTCCCACGATCTAACTGCGGAAGATGCCCAAACAAGCTCGTGGTCAGACGACATTACTCGTCATCGCCGTTTTCAAGTTTATCCAAGGCGCGTTGCTACTCGCCCTCGCCGCCGGCGCGATTGGATTGTTTCACAAAAACGTCGCCTCACACGTGGAGAATTGGCTAGATCAGATGCGAATCGATCCCGACAACCAATTTGTCGGTGCACTCCTGACGAAGCTCCACCTCATTCACACGAAAGAGCTCAAACAGATCAGCGCGCTCGGCGCGGGTTACGCGGCATTGTTTCTGACCGAAGGCGTCGGGCTGCTTTTTCGCCAACGCTGGGCGGAATGGTTGACCATTGTCGCCACCGGTTCACTGATCCCGATCGAAATTTACGAACTCGTGAAACAATTCACCGCGGTCCGTTTGCTTCATCTTCTCGGCAACGTCGCGATCGTTTGCTTTCTGATCTATCACGTTCGGCAAAAAACATCGCCGCGGAAATAAAAACACGGCGTAGCCACTCCGAAGATGGATTCGATTACTTGCGCTCCGCTCGCACGGCCTGCAATCGCAAACGCAATGCATTCAATCGAATGAAGCCGGTCGCGTCGCCTTGGTCGTAAGCGGATTTTTCGCCTTCCATTGTCGCGATCTTCGGATCGTAGAGACTATTCTGACTTTTGCGGCCGGCGACGATGATGTTGCCTTTGTAAAGTTTCAGTCGAACGAGACCGGTCACGTTGCGTTGCGTTTCAGCCACGAGCGCCTGCAATGCTTCGCGCTCGGGTGAAAACCAAAAGCCGTTGTAAACGAGCTCGCTGTATTTCGGAATCAGGCTGTCGCGGAGATGCATCACTTCGCGGTCCATCGTCAGGGTTTCCATTTGCCGATGCGCGAAATGCAGAATCGCGCCGCCGGGAGTTTCGTAAACGCCGCGCCCTTTCATTCCGACGAAACGGTTTTCAACGATATCGACGCGTCCGATTCCATGCTTACCGCCGAGCTTGTTCAGAGTTTGCATCACGCCGAGCGGCGAAAGTTTTTTGCCGTTCACTTTCACGCAGTTGCCGCTATCGAATGCAAGATCGACATGTTCCGCTTCGTCGGGCGCGTCTTCGGGCGAAACGCTCAGTTTGTACATGCCGCGCATTTTTTTTGAGCTCGCGTCGAACCACGGATCTTCCAAGACGCCGCTCTCAAAGCTAATGTGGAGAAGATTCCGGTCGGTTGAATACGGTTTCGCCGCGCTCGCTTCGACCGGGATTTTGTTTTTCTTCGCGAAGGCGATCATTTCCGTTCGGCCGGGAAATTGTTTTCGGAACCGCTCTTCCCGCCACGGCGCGATGATTTTTAACTTCGGCGCAAGCGCCGCGGCGGTCAGTTCAAAGCGAACCTGATCGTTCCCCTTCCCGGTTGCGCCGTGCGCAATTGCCTCAGCTTTCTCCGCGCGCGCGATCTCGACCATTCGTTTCGCGATTAGCGGACGTGCGATGCTTGTTCCAAGAAAATACTGGTTCTCGTAAATCGCGCCGGCCTGAAACATCGGGAAAATGAAATCGCGAGAAAATTCTTCGCGCAGATCTTCGATGATGCATTTCGACGCGCCGGTGCTAAGCGCTTTCTCCTCGAGTCCGGCGAGTTCCTCTTCCTGACCAATGTCCGCGCAAAAGGCGATGACCTGGGCGCGATAATTATCTTTCAGCCAGCGAAGAATTACCGAAGTGTCCAGTCCGCCCGAGTATGCGAGGACGATTTTCATTTCATCGCACTAAGTCCACAAAGAACACAAAGGACAACTAAAAAGCAGAATAAAATATCTCGTCGTGCGTTTGTGGCCGTCGTGCGAGGAACAGAAGATCGACATCTAATCGCCGAAGGAGATATCGACATCGCGCGCGGTTTGGACCATTTCGCCGTGCGGCGGAACGAGACGCAAACGATTCACGGCATCGGCAATCGGGACGTGGCGCACCTGATAATTTTGATAGCTGACCATTGCGCCGAAATGTCCTTCGTTTGCGAGCTGGACCGCTTTCACTCCGAAACGCGTCCCGAGAATTCGATCGAGCGTGGTTGGAGGGCCGCCGCGTTGCAGATGCCCGAGCACGCAAGAGCGCGTTTCTTTTCCCGTGCGTTCCGCGATCTCCTGCGCAACGACATCGCCGACTCCACCCAACTTGAATTCGCCGGCCTGCATGTCGCGCTTGATTTGTTGGCCATCTTTCGGCCGCGCACCTTCAGCGACGACAACTAGCGAGCTGAGACGCCCTGCGGCGTCGCGCTTTTTGACCGCGGCAGCAATTTTTTCGTAATCGAATGGAATTTCGGGAATCAAAATGACATCGGCGCCGCCGGCGATGCCGCCATGAAGCGCGATCCAGCCTGCGTGACGGCCCATCACTTCGACGACCATGACGCGTTTATGGCTGGTCGCGGTCGTGTGCAACCGATCGAGCGCGTCCATCACTTCGGCGACCGCTGAATCAAAACCGAACGTCATCGCGGTTGCTTCAATGTCGTTGTCGATTGTTTTTGGGACACCGATGCAATTGATTCCCGCTTCCTGCATCTGCAGCGCAGTCGTCATTGATCCGTCGCCGCCCACGATGATCAGCGCTTTGACATTGAGCCCGTTCAAAACTTCTTTCGCGCGCGCGATGACTTCGCTCGCAACAACCGCGCGATCGCCCGCGCCGACTTTGGCAATGAAATGGCCGCGATTCGTCGTGCCGATAATCGTGCCCCCGAGCGCCATGATTCCTTCGGTGCTCTTACGATCCAGCACCAGATAATCGCCAGGCGGAAGCAGACCTTCGAAACCATCGCGGAATCCGACGACTTCCCAACCGAGTTTTTCGGCGGCTAAAGCCACGCCTCTCAACACTGCGTTCAGGCCAGGGCAATCCCCGCCGCTGGTTAGAACGCCAATGCGTGTCTTCATGATGAAGACTCAATCAAAGCATTTTCTTCGGATCGACAAGCCGTCCTCCGGCCGCCCATTGCTCGTAAAGCTGCCAGCCCTGCGTGACGAGTTGCGCGCCCTCGGAAAAACGACCGGTGCTTCCGAGCAACACCACAATAATGCGTCGCGGATAAATGTGTTCGCCTTGGGCATCTTTCACGACTTCCGGCTCGCGCGCGGATGATAAAACGAGACACTCGCCCGCGCGCGCGGTGCGTCCCGTTTTGACTCCGTCGATTCCGTTCGCGCCGAGAAGCTCGTTCGTGTTGCGCAGATTGTAGCGTTGCTCTTTGCCGGCGCGTCGCCACGCAATCTGCCGTTCCTTCTGTGAGACATAAAAGCGAAAGCTCGCCTTGTTCAGCGCATAACGCGTGACGCGCGCGACATCTTCCGCGGTCGAGTACGGCACTGGTTTCACGTTTTGATCAACGCCGTGCGGATTCACGAAGCGCGTCTTTTCCATTTTCAATTGCTTGGCAAGCGCGTTCATCTGCGTCACGAAAGCGTCCATCGCGGACAATTTGGATTTTTGTCCAGCGGGCGCAGTTCCTTGGATTTGCGAGCCAACGAAATCTCCGAGCGTGTAAGCGGCAACGTTGTCCGATTGGACCAGCGCGGCGTAGAGTAATTCCCGCAACGCGATTTCATCTCCGGGACGAAAACCGATGTTGTTTTCGATAGTTCCAACAAAAGCCGACGGCGAAATCACCACCATTTGATTTAGATCGCCGCCTTTGCGTTCCGCCCAGTCCAGGACCACGGCTGCGGTTGCAATCTTGGTCAGACTCCCGATCTGCCGCTTGTCTTTGGATTTAACTTCCTGAAGAATGAAGCCTGTTTGCGCATCGACGACGATCGCCGCTTGTGCTGCAAAACTGGAGCGAAGCGCGATGCCGAACACCGCCGCAGCCACGAAGAGAAAACGAAATCGAGAATTCACGAGCAAAAAATTAAACGGCTGGACGTTAAACGCCGCCGTTTAATTGGCAACCCCGAAGCCGAGAAGTTATTCCGGCAAACTGATATTGCCGCGCTCGCCGTAGCGGTAGGGATTTGCGCTGAGCGTGATGTAAATCCGCTCCGCTGCGTTCACCATATCGAAATGAGTCGCTCGGCCGAGGCCACTGGCGCGGACCGTTCCATGCCGGCCTTGCAATCGACTGCCGCCGGCCATGTCGAATTCGTAAACAACCGCGCCACGATCGACATCGGTCACGCGAACATGCAAAACAAGGTGCGATTGACCAGCGCCGAAGCAGCCGGCAAAGAACCGGGCGTAGGGATCGCCGCCATCAATTAAAGTGAAATGACCCGTCACGAGCCAGCCCGTGCGCGGAGTCTCGCTGTCTTTCAAGATTCTCGCGGGCGCGATTTTTTCCAGTTGCTCCTTTAAATCGGTCGCAAATTCAACCGGAGCAAGCGCTTTGCGAATCGGCATCTCGCCATCACTCAAGGCTTCGTCGCCTTGGAACACTGCCGTATCCACGCAGAACGGTCTAATATAGATGGCCTTCGGATTGTGCGCCCCCACTCCGCAATCGGTGATCATGTGGACGCCTTTTGAACCATAATCCTTGGAGTCGATGGCCGCAGCGTGGCCGCCCGGCGTCGAGACCTGGCTGCTGGTGACATACATGTCCGCGCATGAGCACAGCAGGATGCTTGAAACAATAGCGATGAGAGATTTCATATAATTTCGTTCTGGCCGCAGGGCCGGTTAAGGCGCAAGCCGAGCCGTTTTCGCGTTTTCTGATGCAACTCCCGTGCCGTTTTGCGCAGAAAAACCGCGGCGTGCCGCGGGTTCCAAACTTGCGCCGGCCGAAAAGTCCGCGGGCGATCCGGTCAACGCGGCGCGCCATTCTCTTTTAATCTGTAGCCGTCGCCCTGTGGGCGACGCGGACGCTTCGCGCAGCGCAGCGGCTACATCTCAGAGTTTCGTTTTCGGCGAGCGCGCTCTGCTCACGAGCATTCGCATTACGAAATAGGCGACAAGCGCGGATGGGAGCCCCAGAAAAAGCGAACCGATCAACGCCGGCCACACCACACGCATCAGAAAATGCCAGTGCAGATAATCACCGATGACAAAATGGTGAAATGCTTTTTGCCCCGGAGGTCGCTGCAGAACCCAGCATCCCATTTTGTATTCGAAATAATAAACCGCCGGCATCGCCAAAAAAAAGACGTCGTGCAAATTTCCCGCAATCGCCGCCGCCAGCTTGTTGGATCGACATATCCACGCGAACGCGATCGAAAGCAGCGTCTTCAAAGTGTAAAGCGGCGTAAACCCAAAGAACATTCCGATGGCGGAGCCGAGCGCGATCGAGTGAGGAGTATCGTTGATCGCCATCAAGGTCATGTGATGGTCCGCCAACCATTGTTTTTTTCGTTTCAGCCAGCCCGGCAATCGCGGCCCGTAACGCGGTCCTTCTTGAACTGATTGCGGTTCGGGCACGAACGCGACCTTACTCTAAAACAATTCGGCTGTCTCCGGCGGCGGCGCAGTTACCGGCTGGCCGAGCGCTTTGCGCAAACGGATTGCCGCACGCGGCGCATAATCGAGATTGTTGTTATTAAAGACCACGTGAACCTGCTTCGCCTCGGTCGCGAGACTTTTCGCGCGCTCTGCGACCTCGCCGATTTCCTCATCGGAATAATCGTAGTCGAAGCGCGCGGCCACTGTTTTCCCGGTGAGATACGCTTTCGCATCTCGCCCGTGAAGACGCAGATAGGTGAAATCAGAGTTCGTGATCTCATTCAAATCGGGCGGCACGATTGAAAAATGATCCGCCGCGGGTGCATCGACATTCACGAACCCCACTTCATGCTCGCGCAGGAAATCGATTGTCGATCTTAATTGATCGCCGATGACCCAGTTACGATTTCGCAATTCAATCGCGAGCGGATATTTGCCCAGCTTTTGAAGCAACGGCTCGAGCTCGTGCAGTTCATGTTTTCTCGGCGAAAATGCCGGCGAAAGCTGGAGCAGAAAAACGCCGAGCTTTCCCGCCGATTGCAAGATCGACATCGACCGCAAAAAAACTTCGAGCAACGCCTCCTGTAATGCCTCGGTCGCCTTAACTTTTCCTTTAGCATCCGCACGAGCGAGCCGTTGCAATTCTGGCGGCAGCAATTTCGCCTGCGTCGAATGAAATGAAAAAAGCTGATGCAGCTTTACATCGAACGTGAAATCATCCGGCGTTGCGGCGGCCCAACGTTCCACGGTTCGCGCGTCCGGAACCGAGTAAAAGGTGGAATTCACCTCGACCATTTGGAAATGCTGCGCGTACCAGGCCAATCGTTCGTGGGCCGGCATTTTCTTTGGATACCAACGCTCGACGAATCCCGGGTCGGTCCAGCTCGCAGTGCCAACCAGAATTTTTGAAAAAGTTTGATCGCCCAAGTGTGATTCGGCCACGGCGTAACGGAATCTTTGCGCACTGCGAACGCAAATTTCCGTTATCGGTAGCGGGCGTAATCGAACACGAGTTGCGCGTCCATGTTATTGAGCAGCTCCTCCAGTTCTTTCAAGTCTACCGGTTTCTGCAAGATTGCCACTGCTCCAATATTCGCAAGGTCGGCCGCCGGGCGGCTCGAGACGAAAACGATCCGCGCGGTGGGATCCTCAGTTAAAATATATCGACACGCCGTTCCGCCGTTGAGCCGTGCCATCGAGTAATCCATCAAGACCACATCCGGCCTGTAAGTGTGATACGCGCGAATGGCTTCCGCTCCGGACACGACCACTTTGACGACGTAATGTTTAGCCGCGGCGACTAAAAGCGCCAGGGTACTGCCGACAGTTGGCTGATCATCTGCAATCAGAACGCGCATGGGTTGAGGCGTTATTTTGCAGAACTTTCTATGCCACAACCGTGGAAATTTCGGTTAATTATTATAAATATGTCGGTGAAGCCGCCCTTGCGGTTGATTCCCGCGATTACATCGCCATAATAGGACCGCGGGGTGGAGCAGCCTGGTAGCTCGTCAGGCTCATAACCTGAAGGTCGCTGGTTCAAATCCAGCCCCCGCAACCAATTTACTTGCCGCGTTCGCTGGCACGCGCAAAGTTCACGCCGCTCTTTCCAGCGCAAAACCGATCCAGAGTAGCTCAGTGGTAGAGCGGTCGGCTGTTAACCGATTGGTCGTAGGTTCGAATCCTACCTCTGGAGCGGTATTAATATCGCGCACTGACCGCTGGTCTAATCCGCCCCTGTCCGCCGCGACAGAGCAGTTTTTTCTACTCCTCGCTTGGCGGGGTTTCCTCAGCCGCTTTCGCCGCTGGCGTTCGCGTTTTCGCTACGCGCTTAACCAGCGACTCGAATCGTTTGACTGCGTTCGGCCCTTCGCAGGCATCGCGCGCCAATCGCTTAAGCGTTTCTTCTGCTGTCTCATTTTTCTTCATTACCGATTCTGGCGTTTCGGTTTTTTCTCCCATCGTTCTACACGATCTTCGTCTGTTAAAGGCGGTTTGGCGAATTTTGCATTGCCTGATTCGTCTTGCCAGATCGCAATCTTGACACGTTTCGTAATGGGCCAGTACCAGCCCCATTGTTGGAATGCAACGATCAACAAAATATCGGCTCTTACGATTGAAGAAGTGTTTGCAATTCCGAACCCTGGTTTCACAGCAAAATCAGCGGACTCTCCGCGCTTCAGCGAGCTAGACCCAAGAAGCGTCGTACCCGCACCGCAGTCACGTAAGGTGTTGCCGTTCGAATCGGTAGCGTTGCGAATGCGGAAGATAATTCTTTTAGGATAAACCGTGAGGTAACCATCATTTTTTAATGAAAAAGTATTCGGAAATATCGCACCGGCAGACAGTTTCATCACCGGTTGCACGTCTAGGTTCGGCATCAGGTAGAAGTAGGCGCATAGACCTCCAACTATTGAAAGGAACCCAACTACCGCTGTCCAAATCATTACAAACATCGCTCTTCTTTTTGTGTTTCTGGCCGGTTGCTGGCGGACTCTTGTTGTCTGTCGTTTGGTTTTTGCTGGTTGCCGCCGTTGCATATTACTTCGCCGCGAGATGAGTGCACCGTTTCACGCCGTTTGCCCCGCTTGTTGAAGACCATCACCGCCTATGAGCTTCGCATACCGCAACCCTTTGCCAGTAACGCCGCGAAGCGCCTTAACAAATCGACCAGCATTGTTTTCCTTCCGCTCGTTGAATCGAAACGCTTGTTCGTCCAAATATCGAAACAAATGAAACGGCTCAACATTTACATACGTCCCCCGAATCGCTCGCTTGAGCAGACTCCAGAAATTTTCCAATCCGTTCGTGTGAACGTGCCCTTTCACGTAGCACTCCGCATGGTCGATCACGTTGTGAATGTATTCGTCTGCCAATTTCTCGTAGGAGCGCAGTTTATCCGTAATCACTTCCGAGCCTTTTTCGACGTGCTTACGAACTTCGGGGTCAAGATCAAACCGGCGAACGCTCGGAACGACTTTGAGCCGTACCCGCGAGTAGGTTTCGTCGTCCGGCGCATTGCGCTCAAGAAGTCCGAGCACGGCGGTTTTGCCAACCCAACCATCTTCGGCGTGCTTCTTGCCCTTTTTGAAATTACGCGCGCGTCCACCGATAAAAGTTTCATCCGCTTCCACGCGGCCTTTCATCTTCGCCGTGATTCCTTCCTGCATCGCCAAACGAATCCGTTGCAACATGAACCACGCTGTTTTCTGAGTAACGCCAAGCGCGCGGTGCAGCTCATAGGAGCTGATGCCGTTTTTGTAGTTCACCGCCAGCCACATTGCGGGAAGCCACTTTTCCAGACCAATCGGCGAATCTTCGAAGATCGTTCCAACTTTGGCCGAAAACTTTTGTTTCGGATGCACCTTCCGGCATTTCCAAACGCGAGCGTTTTCAAGAAACGTCACTTTATCCGATCCACAACGCGGGCAGCGGACTCCGTTGGGCCAGCGGATGCCTACGAAGAAACGGAAAGCGTTCTCTGGATTGCTGAAATGTTGGACTGCTTGAAGCAGGGTGTTAGGTGTGTCCATGCGAGGAGAATACCAGCGTGACACGGTCTGTCAAGTATATTATTACCTCTGGAGCCAAATTGTAACTGCTTCGGGTGAAGTGGTTTCTCCAGCCGGCAGGACCGCTCAACCGCGAAATGCCAGCAGATTTGCCAGCAGAACGATCGGCGAAGGAACAATTCGCACAAACTCTGCCGCAACTCCGCTACTACTCGCTAACGGAAAAGTTTCGGTGCGTGGATTCTCCTCAACGTGGAGAAAAACATGCAACTCAAATATCGAATGTTTCGCCGGTGTAACGGCGTTTTCTATTGGCAGGAAAATAATTCAGCAAAACAGGGATCGCTTCGGACGAACGACCGCCGCGACGCAGAGCGGCTCCTAAATGCGATGAACGAATCGTACCGAGAGCCGACGCTCAATCTCAATCTCGCTCGTGCTTATCTCGCTGCGCACGATCCAAAAATCGCACAACGAAGTTGGCAGGCTGTGATGGACGAAATGGCGACTCACGGAATTCTAACAACGCAGCAGCGGTGCGCTCGTGGCTTTCGAAGCAAAGCCTACGATCCGATTCGCAACAACCCGCTTGTTCAAACGACCGGCGAAGATTTGCTCAGAGTCGTTCATGCGAATGGAAACTGCGTTGCGCATTACCTACGACGACTTCACAACCTGGCGCTCGATCTCGGTTGGCTGCCGTGGCCCATCCTCGCCAAACGAGCATGGCCCAGAATCCAAAGCCAAAGTAAAAGAGCGATCACTGCCGAAGAGCACGCGGCAGTCATTGCTTCGGAAAAAAATCCCGAACGCCGCGCCTATTACGAACTCCTTTACGAGACGGGCGCTGCCCAAACGGACGCCGCAAATCTGACTGCCGAAGATGTCGATTGGAAGAACAGCGTTCTTATTTACCGCCGCAAAAAACTCGGACTATCGAGCGAACCAAGTCGCCTAACGATCGGGAAAAAACTTAACACTGTGCTGAAATCGCTCCCTCGATTCGGCCACTTGTTTCCGAACATCGAAAAGTCAACTGCAGCGCACCGTGCCGCAGAATTTCGCCGAAGATGTCGGATAGCCGCAGTAACCGGCGTTAGTTTGCACAGCTACCGATACGCTTGGGCGGAACGTGCCAAAGCCGCCGGGTATCCGCAACGCTTCGCACAAGCCGCACTCGGCCACAGCAGCAGAGCCGTCCATGAGGCCTATGCGAAAGCAGCACTAGTTGTTTGTCCCGCATTAGAAGAATACGAATCTACCGGAAGGAAGGTAGCAGCGTGACGTTCTGTATTTGTCGGCTTTCCTAAGATATTCACGAATAGTCAGCACTCCTAACCTTC
>DATBCV010000118.1:0-2515 GCA_036270275.1 Chthoniobacterales bacterium
CGGGGCGCCGGCTTGTCGGATCGCGTCTATGGCCCGTACTTTATGAAGTATGCCATACAAAATGCGCCGCGCCCCTGGCGACATTTTTTCTTTGGCGACACCGAGCAAGTCCTCGACGGTCTGGAACGCGCGTTCACGCAATTGCAGCCCAACCTCGAAGTTGTCGGAGCGATTAGCCCGCCTTTTCGGGTTTGGGGTGAATCGGACGAGATGCAGTTCGCAAGTGCGATCAACGACGCTCGGCCGGATTTTATCTGGGTCGCATTGCCCGGCGGGCGAATGGAACGGTGGATCATTCAAAATCAACCACGTTACAATCGCGGGGTTTTCCTGGCGGTCGGCGACGCGTTCACGTTGCTCAGCGGGCGACGACCGTTCGCCCCAAAATGGATGCAGCGACTCGGACTGACCTGGCTCTATCGAACGGTCTCAGAGCCGCGCCGGCTCGGACCGCGCTATCTGCGTTACAATTCCCTGTTCGTTTACTATCTCGTGCGCGATTGGCTGCTTGGTCCGGCGTCGTCGGGCATCGAGTAGTTCTGTAATTTTGCTGCGGGTTGAAGCCGCACGATATCTGCCAAGTTACGATTGTGTGACAAAGGGTCGTTCGTGCTGGCGAGCAAATTCTTTGTAGCTAAAATGCCGGCCTCGTTTGAGCGCGAGGCCAAATGAAATCTGAAAAAATCGTAGTTTGTGGCGGCGGCGGCTTCATCGGTGGTCATTTGGTGGCCGATCTTCTTCGCCAGGGGAAAAGAGTTTGCTCGATTGATGTGAAGCCGTTCGAGGAATGGTTCCAAATGTTTCCCGACGCCGAAAGTTTGCAGCTCGATCTGCGCGACAAGGAGAGCTGCGGGCGCGCTGTGGCGGATGTTGATCTTGTTTACAATCTCGCGAGCGACATGGGCGGAATGGGTTTCATCGAGAACAATAAAGCGCTTTGCATGTTGAGCGTGCTCATCAACACGCATTTGCTGATGGCGGCGAAAGATGCGGGCGTTAAACGATTCTTTTACGCGTCATCCGCTTGCGTGTATGCCGCGGACAAGCAAACCGATCCAGATGTCACCGCGCTCAAGGAAGAAGACGCTTACCCGGCGATGCCCGAGGACGGTTACGGCTGGGAAAAACTTTTTTCGGAGCGGATGTGCCGCCATTTTCTCGAGGATTTTGGAATAACGACTCGCGTCGCGCGTTATCACAACGTTTACGGCCCGCACGGAACCTACGATGGCGGCCGCGAGAAAGCGCCGGCGGCGATTTGCCGCAAAGTGATCGCAGCAAAACTTTCCGGGAAACAT
The DNA here is from genome assembly GCA_036270275.1 of Chthoniobacterales bacterium. GTDB lineage: Bacteria > Verrucomicrobiota > Verrucomicrobiia > Chthoniobacterales > UBA10450 > AV40. Next base: position 1,299 of record DATBCV010000118.1, read on the forward strand.
GAGATCGAGATTTGGGGCGACGGAAAACAAACCCGCAGCTTCCAATGGATCGACGATTGCGTGAGAGGCACGCAAATGATCATGAACGGCGATTATGCCGAACCGTTGAATCTTGGCAGCAGCGAGCTCGTCACGATTAATCAGTTAGTCGATATTGTCGAGGACATCGCCGGTTTGAAGCTGAAACGGAGTTACAACCTTTCCGCGCCGAAAGGCGTGAACGGCCGCAACAGCGACAACACCTTGATTCAGAAAATTTTTGGATGGGAACCATCGACGCGTTTGCGTGATGGTTTGGAGCGCACGTATCGCTGGATTTACGATCAAATGGCCCCGCGATATGCGAAGCGCGCGGCAAGTGCGCAAGCGGTCCATTAGCTTCGCGATCACGTCAAATCGCCACTTCGAATCGAATGAAATCGATCAAGTCAGTCTCGGTCTGCGGTCTGGGTAAGCTGGGCGCCTGCATGGCCGCGACTTTCGCGGCGCGCGGTTATCCGGTCGTGGGCGTCGATATCGATCCGGAAAAAATCCGGCAGGTGAACGCGGGTGAACCGCCGGTGGACGAGCCGTCGACGTGGCAGCTTTAAGCGATGAGCGAACCAGCAACGCTGACCTGGTTTGATCGCGTAAACGAATTTGTCCGGCGCGAGCCGCTCAGCGCGCTATTAATCGCGACGCTCGTCGCCACCTTCGTTTATTTCTTCGGTTCGCTTCATCTTTTCACCGAAGGACGACTTTCAACCTGGACATGGGCCTGGCAGGCGTGGACTCCGGAAACGAATTACGAACATGCCAAACTCATCCCGCTCATCGTCGCATTTGTAATCTGGTACGATCGCGGGAAACTGAGGGCCGCGCCGGTGGGCTCGTCGCGATGGGGCTGGCTTTTTATCGCCCTCGGATTGTTTCTTTTCGTGGCTGGCGCGCGAACGTTGCAAGCCCGGCTCACGTTGACCTCGCTACCAGTCCTGCTTTTTGGAATCGCGCTTTACGTCTGGGGAAAAGCCGTCGCGCGGGTGCTGCTTTTTCCGATCGCGTTTTTGTTGTTCATGGTGCCGCTCAATTTTTTGACGCAAGCGACCTTCCGGCTGCAATTGATCGAAACCGCGGTCGCGAGCGCCGTATGTAATTTGATCGGGATCCACGTCGACACCGTCGGCACGGTAGTGAACTCGAGCGACAACTCGTTCCATTTCAAGGTGGACGAGGGATGC